>NZ_JADKSB010000039.1:0-6853 GCF_015350935.1 Curtobacterium sp. VKM Ac-2887
ACGTGGTGTGTGGTAACTCACATCGTCCCGGAGGTCTTCACTTACGTCACCCGTTCACAACGTCCCGGGGAACTACATCTAGGTCGCTGATGTAGTTCGCCGCGTACGAGTACCCGGGCGTCGTCCAAGCCGACGCTGCGACGGCTTCGGCAACGAGAAATCCTGCTCCCGCGACGACAAGCAACGTCGCAGCGATCTTGGTTCGTGTCATGACTAGTCCATATCCTTATATCAAACGGACCGCGTGGTCCGTCTAGATACTGTGTCATAAACGGACCACACGGTCAACTTTGGTAGGCTCACGCCATGACACTTCCTTCGCGGCCCGCGCGCGCAGACTCCGTTCGGAACCGTGAGTCGTTGCTTGCGGCAGCCGAGTACGAGTTCGCGGCTTCGGGTCCGGACGCATCCGTCGCGGACATCACAGCTCGCGCCGGAGTAGGAAAGGGCACATTTTTCCGGCACTTTGCGACCAAGGACGACCTACTCGCCGCGATCGTCGAACGGCACGTCGATGACCTCGTCACAGAGGGGCGACAACTCCTCGAGCTTGACGACGCCGTCGAAGCCCTCTTCAGTTTCATGGCCATGAGCGCCGAGCGCCGCCGACAGCACGGCGTGGAGTTCCTGCTGCGCGCAGGCAGGAGCACGCCAACGTGGGACGACCTACATGACCGATTCCTCGGCATCGTGTCCGCCCTCTTGGCCCGGGCCCAGCAGGCAGGCGCAGTCCGTGCTGACATCACACCAGTCGACATAGTGCTGCTGGCATGTGCGCCCACGCACATCGTCGAACCGTCAGCAAGTGGCACCCGTGCCGAACTCGGGCAGCGCTACTTAGCCGTAATCCTCGACGGACTACTGACCCCCAATCCCCGACCGCTTCCCACAATTTCGGCATCGACAGCGAGTCTCTGACACTCCCGCAGCCCGCGCGCCCTTGGGACCCGACGACACTGCCGTGGAGCCAGCGGCGCGAACGGGCGCGGACGACATCAAGCGGCGCGGAAACACCGACATCGAGCGGCGCTGCCCACACTTCACGGGTGCGGATGCGCTCGGAGAGCGTGCGGCAGCGGATCGCTTGTTTCGCTCCGGAAGCCGGGCGTCCGACTTCGAGTGAGCGGACTTCATGCGGCGTCGTGAACAGGGATGCCGAGCAGCCGCGCGCGATGTGGTCATGAAGGGATTGATCGTGGACACCAGCAACGGGAGTACTTGTGTACAGTTGTTCTTATGGCTCACGATGGCACTAGTCGGTCCCAGCGCAGCGAGCAGCCAGAGCGTCGGCAGCGCAGATCGGATCCGGACCGCGCTCGGAGGATCCTGACGGCGGCCGTGGAGTGCATTGCCGTCGTTGGAGTTGCTGGCGCGACGCACCGAGCGATTGCCCAGCGTGCCGACGTCCCACTCGGCTCCGTGACGTATCACTTTGCCTCGATCGAGGATGTGGTCGAACGCGCCTTCGGGGTTTTCGTCGACGAGCAGAACCATGTCTATGCGGATCTCTTCATGGGTGTTGGCTCCCGGCACGAGTTGATGAACGTCCTCGTGCGGCTTGTCGTTGGGGGGGCTGCACGTTCACGTTCCGCTGCTCTCGGCTTCGAGCTGCATCTCGCCGCGTTGCACCGGCCTGGTCTTCGTCCTCTTGTGGAGGCGTGGACGCTCCAGAGCCGTGCCACGCTTGCGGCGCACGTCGGCAGCTTGGATGCTGCGCGCCTGGACGCGCTGTTGGAGGGCATGATCCTCCAGTCGCTGCTGTCCACCACTCCGGTCGATGAGTCGGTCATCCGCTCTGTCCTTGACCCCGTCGTGCCGCAGTGGTCGGGACGGACATGAGGGCGAATTCCTCACTCGGAGGCTTCCGTTTTGGTCGGCCGCAATCGGCGGGAGGCGGCGCCGTGGTGGGGCGTGCCGTGTGGGCCGCCAATATGAGCTTCACGGTCCTTGGTGTTTCGGTGTCCAGTTGGACGGCGCGATCGCCGGAACTTGTGCGGCGGCTTCGCATCGAACCGTCGTCATTCGCCTTGTTGCTCGCGCTTGTCGCCCTCGCGGGTGTCGTCGTCTTGCCATTCGCGGGTCTGCTGATCGGGCGGTGGGGCACAGCGCGCGTCCTTCGCGGTGGAGCCTTCGTTGTTGCTGCGTCTCTGGGCTGTGTTGCCGTCGCCTTCGCCGTGGGCTCGTGGGTACTTCTCGCCTTGGGGTTGTCCTGCTTAGGGATGATCACCGGGCTGTGGGACGTTGCGGTGGCTGTCACCGTCACCGACCTGGAGGCCCGAACCGGTCGATCGTTGCTGGCGCGTGCGTATGCCGCGTTCAGCGTGGGGGCAATCACTGGAGGCGTGTTCGGCTGGCTCGCGATCGCATGCCGGGTGCCGGTGTCGGTCCACCTTGCAGGAGTTATTTGCACCGTGGTGCTGGCGATGCAATGGGTCGCAGGGAACAGCATCGGCGGAGTCGGGGTGATTGTGAGCCTGCGCGGCGACACTGGCGCCAGCGGCGGTTCGGGACGGAAGGATGGCGTCGGAGCCGCGGTAGGAGGATTCCGTGCTCCGAAGACGTTCGTGGTTGGGGTGGTCGCGTTCACCTTCGCCGTGATGGAGGGTGCGGGCAGCAACTGGATCGCTATTGCCGCCTCGCGCGATCGTGGCCTCGCGGTCGCGGTTGCCACGCTTCTGTACGTACTGTTTCTGGTGTCGACGACGACAGGACGTTGGTTCGCCGGGTCGCTATCCGACCGATTCGCTAGTTCAAACTTGCTGCGCGCCGCAGCTGGGACGAGCGCGGTCGGCATCGTGACGTACGCTCTGCTGCCGCTTCCTGCAGGGCCGCCGATTGGGGTGGTGCTCTGGGGCCTTGGCATCTCGATCGGGATACCGCTGTGCGTCGGGGCTGTTGGACGCGAGGGACCTGCGGCAGCGTCCGGCATCAGCGTCGTGACGTCCCTCGCGTACGCGGGGTATCTCGTCGGCCCTCCGGGAATCGGGCTCGCCGCCAAACTCACCGGACTGACCGACGCGCTGCCCACTGTCGGCGTCCCGCTTCTCATCATCGCGATGGTCCTCGCCCGCGCAATCCGCCCTCGCACACGCTCACGCTCAACAATCTCCGAGACGGAACTCCCATGACATCTGTACCGTTCGCCTTCCGAGTGCCCGAGGAAGAGGTCGGGGATCTTCGCCGTCGGGTGGACACCACGCGCTGGGCTACACCGATCGGAGCCTCGGGGTGGGATGCTGGCACTGATCCCTCCGAGCTGCGGCGTCTCGCCGCCCACTGGGCCTCAGCGTTCGACTGGCGGGCGCAGGAGGCCATGATCAACGCGTTGCCGTCGTTCATCACCGACATCGGGGGCACAGCCGTCTACTACCTCCGATTCGACGCCGTCGCGACGAGTCCTGGCGACGCCGAGCTACCGCCACTCGTGCTCACGCACGGATGGCCGAGCACGTTCCTCGAACTCGTCGACCTTGCACGGCGGCTCTCGGATCCTGCTACATTCGGCGACCCCACACGGCCGGCGTTCACCGTGATCGTTCCCTCCCTTCCGGGTTTCACGTTCACGCCGGCGCGTCCCACATTCCCCGCCGACCTCCCGACGCATGAGCTCTGGCATCGGCTCATGCGTGACGAGCTCGGGTTCGAACGCTACGGCGCGCATGGGGGTGACCTCGGCGCCGGTGTGACGTCTCGGCTTGGGGAGGCGCACCCGGAGTCCGTCGTCGGCATTCATCTCCTCGCCGTCTCCGGGCCCGCCGACTACGACTCCGAATCGCTCGATGATGCCGAGCGGTCGCACTTGGCCGCCATTGCACGGTGGACGGCAGCTGAGGGCGGCTACCAACACCAGCAGCAGACTCGGCCGATGAGCCTCGCCCCGGCTTTGGCGGACTCTCCGGTGGGACTGCTCGCGTGGATTGTCGAGAAGTACCGCGCGTGGAGTGACAGCGAAGGCCAACTCAGCAGTCGCTTCAGTGATGAGTTCATCCTCACGCAGGCGTCGCTGTACTGGTTCACGAACACCATCTCGACTTCGTTCCGACCGTACTTCGAACACGGGCAGGGCTTGAGCGTGCCGGTCCGGCGGGTCGACGTTCCGACGGCAGTGGCCGTGTTCCCCGCGGACCTCTCACGGCCACCGAGGCAATGGGTTGAGCGGACCTACGCCCTGCAGCGGTTCACGGAGATGCCTCGTGGCGGCCACTTCGCCGCACACGAAGAACCCGAACTTCTTGCCGCCGACATCCACGCGTTCTTCGTAGCGCTCCAGCGATCCGACGGGTGAGGACCAGGACGATGCCTGTCCCCGGTATCGGACTCTCGGCCGGGCCGTGCAACAGGGGGCGCTGAGGTGCCTCCGCACTCGGTCACGATTCGGCTTGGACGTTTGTAGGGAGTGAAGAGATGGCGACGCCCGGTGGCGTGGCCGGAAGCGGCTCGTTAGGCGAGGCGTCGTGTCTGCCACCGGGCGAGGTCGGCTTCGAGGAGCGTCGGGTCCCTGTTCGGTGGCACTTCGTCCAGTATCTCGAGGTGGGTGATGCGGTCGATACGGAAACCGCGGATCGCCTGCCGGAGCCGGCACCATCCGGTGAGCAGCCAGGCATCGCCTGCGCGAAGCAAGCCCATGGTCTCGACGTCACGGATCGTGCTGGTGGCGCGGTCCGGGTTGCCGTCCTCGGTCTCAGCCGCGTAAGAGAGCCGCACCACTCGCCGGGCGGCGATCACGTCCGACAGCATTGCGAGTGGCACGGCGTCAACCGTTTCCGCGACGGCTTCGATGACGTGGATCGTTCCGAGGATCTCTTGCACGGGCTTCCGATGGTCCTCGTTCATGACGGCGGCAATTTTGGCACGTGCGCGACGGGCGGCCCCCTGATACGGCGACGACTCAAGCAGCGCGAGCCCAGCAAGTATCGCCAGCGACTCAGCGGCAGACAGATTCAACGGTGGCAGCGAGTAGTCCGGAAGAATCGAGTAACCACCCGTCGCTCCGTGGTCTGCGTAGATGGGAACACCAGCAAGTTGCAGCGATCCGATGTCGCGTTCGATGGTCCGAGAAGACACTTGAAGTTCGTCCGCGAGCCGAGCGGAGGACCATGGTCGACGTGCTCCTCGGAGCAGGTCAACGAGGGCGTACTGTCGCTCGGCCCGCTTCATGGCCTCATTCTGTCAGTGGCGGTCGAGCATGAAACCGGGTCAGCTCCGCATGCTCCGTTGTCCACCGACGGACCAGACCCGGCTGATGCGGCCGTCATCCGCAAAATCGAAGACATCGACGCCGCCGACGTGGATGCCGCCCACCTGCAGGTCCCAGAGCAGTCGGCCGTGACGGCCGTCGATGGCGTCGGCGACGCTCGTGAAAACGGCACCAGCGTGCTGCCCATGCCACCAGCCGAGATACCGGGCGAAGTCCTCTGCGGTGCGGATGTCGTCCGCGGGGGTGGACCCATCGGGTTCGGTCACAGCGAAATGGATTCGGAAGTCCTCGGCGCAGATCTGTCGCGCGATGTCGCCGTCGGTGTTCCACATTGTGAGCCACAGGCCGAGCGAGTCCCGGGCTGTAGCGATGGTCGTGGGGTCTGTGTTCTCTGTCATGTAGCCACCCTCGGGCGTCGACGCGACAACCGTGTGTCGGTGTTCTTCACGCCTGATGGCTTCGCCGGGCGGAAGCCCGAGCAGTGGACGCACTGGGTCCTGGCGATGCTTGGCTACGATCCGCACATCGACGAGGTGGCGGACCTGTTCGCGAAGGCGGTGATCGCGGACGCAGCTGCGTTGACGCCGGGCCGGGTCAGTCAGGTGGTGTCCGCGGGGGAGTGGCCGGCGTCGACGGAGGCAGCGCATGACCGGTGGCATGCGATTCGGGACTGGCCTGGGGATGCGCTGCGTCGGCACCGATCGTCGTTCTCTGGGCGGATGACGTTCCCGCCGTACGGACGCCGGCGGAGTTGACCAAGGTGTCTCGCTGACCGATCGGCTACCGAAACGCCGATTCGTTGGGGTTCGGTCGGTGGTGTTCGAGCGCGAGGCATGCTCAGGAGCCGACGAGGATGACGCCGTCGACCTGGCCGTCACTCGGTCGGCTGAGCAGAGGCGTCGGAATCAGATCACTGATATTGGAAGTACCACTGATCGCTGAGGATGGGGTGGCAACCCGTCACTTGGTATCCAGCCGACTGGAAAGCCTTCCGAGACGCTTCACACTGAGAACGAGTCGGCTCGGTGTAGGTCTTCCAGCCAGGAGGATCCGCGTGCGCCGCGAGCGACATGAACAGGATTGCGGAGACAGCTAAAACGATGACTGCTGACATCTTTCGCATAGCCGAGGGTAACTCTGGCCTTCACGCGGGGCAACGGCGTGCCGCGCCCACGCGCCCACGCGCCTGACCTGACCTGACCCGACAGGAAGTGGTGGGCTCCCCGCCCAACCACACCGGCCACAGCCCTCTGATGGCCGGCACAGCAGCGACGGGGCGCACTAGACACTGCGCGAGGACGCGACTCGTTCGCCTGCCAGCGTGCACAGTCCGGTCGCCTACCGTGAGAGCGTCGCTAGCTCGCGGATTCTCGCGAAGGCGACTACCGGAAGCTGAGACGCATGGCTCGACCGCAACACATCGTGTAGCAGCACGAACCGGGCGACGACTGGACTGCCCACGCCGACGGGATCATCGTCGGCCGCGTGCAGCGCAACGAGCAGTACGAGCTCCACACGAACGACAATCAGGTTCAGGGCTCACACACCACGCTCGGCAACGCACAGGCACAGCTTGGTGGGGACTGCTGCAGGTTGGGTTGACTCCTGACCTCTGAGGACTTGGTCCTCGGTGGAAGGATGTCGATCATGGCCAAG
>NZ_JADKSB010000004.1:0-290751 GCF_015350935.1 Curtobacterium sp. VKM Ac-2887
GGGAGGCACGGTGCCAACTGGCACCGTGCCTCCCGTCCGTCGTCCGCGTCAGCGGATGATCGAGATGTTGTCCGCCTGCGGGCCCTTCTTGCCGGGGCCCACGTCGTACTGCACGTGGTCGTTCTCCTCGAGCGACCGGTAGCCGGTCGTCGCGATGATGCTGGAGAAGTGGGCGAACAGGTCCTCGGACCCGTCGTCGGGGTGGATGAAGCCGTACCCCTTGGCGTGGTCGAACCACTTCACGGTGCCGGTCGGCATGGTCGACAGCACGGCGTCAGTGGATGCGCAGTTGCGCGACCATCGGGCAGGCGAACGGGTCACGGGCAGCGAGCCCGACCCGGTTCAGGTACCGGACGACGATGCCGTAGGAGCGCAGCAGGGTGGTCTCGGTGTAGGGCACCTCGAGCGTGTCGCAGTGGTCGCGGACGAGCAGGCGGGCCTGCTTCAGCGCCGGACGGGGCATCGACGGGAACAGGTGGTGCTCGACCTGGTAGTTCAGGCCGCCCATCAGGAACGAGACCCACCAGCCGCCGCGGATGTTGCGCGACGTGCGGACCTGGCGCGAGAAGAAGTCGACCTTGGCGTCGTGCGCGATGGTCGGCATGCCCTTGTGGTTCGGGGCGAACGAGGCGCCCATCATCACGCCGAACACGGCGAGCTGCACACCGAGGAACGCGCAGGCCATGCCGAACGGCAGGAACCAGAACACGACCGTCAGGTAGATGCCGAAGCGGGCGACGAGCAGCGCGGCCTCGAGCCAGCGGTGCTTGACGTCGGCCTTGGTGCCGTTGCCGGTGACGATGCTCTGCACGGCGTACCGGTGCAGGTTCAGGCCCTCGAGCGTCAGCAGGGGGAAGAACAGCCAGCCCTGGAACCGCATGAACGTCGTCATGAGCGGACCCTTGACCGCCGCGGCGTCCTCCGGCAGGAACCGGATGCCGTCGGGTGCGATGTCGGGGTCCTTGCCGACGGTGTTCGGGTTGCCGTGGTGGCGGGTGTGCTTGTTCATCCACCACGAGTAGCTGAGGCCGACCAGGAACGTGCCGAGCCAGCGGCCGGCGTGGTCGTTCCACTTCTGCGAGGCGAAGACCTGGCGGTGCGCGGCTTCGTGCGACAGGAACGCGAACTGCGTGAAGATCACGCCGAGCGCGCCGGCCACGATGAGCTGGAACCAGGTGTCGCCGAGGAATGCGAACGCGACCCACGCGAGGGCGAAGGTGACGATGAGTGTGCCGAACAGCGACCAGTAGAACCCGGTGCGGCGGCGGAGGAGTCCGTTCTCCTTCACCTGCGCGAGCAGGGCTGAGTAGGTCGAGGTGCCCTTGGGGCTTCCTGTTCCAGGTCGAGTGCGGGTGTAGCCCGGAGCGAGCGGAGTGGTGGTCAAGATGGACCGACCTTCCGGTGCGGACCGGCCCTTCGGCCGGTTCGAGAGAGTTCACGCGATTGCGCTTGGTGCGACCCTAGGGCCTGAAGGTGCGATTCCACCTGACAATCCGCCTGCCCCACTACGGTGATCGGATGGGCAAGGTCACGCTGCAGGACGTCGCCGTGCACGCCGGCGTCTCGATGAAGACCGTGTCCAACGTCGTGCGTGGCTACCAGCACGTCAGTCCGCCGATGCGCGACCGGGTGCAGGCCGCGATCGACGAGCTCGGGTACCGCCCGAACGTCTCCGGACGGTCGCTCGCCACCGGCCGGTCGAACATGCTCGCGTTCGCGTTCCCCGACCTCCGGCGGCCGTACTTCGCCGAGCTCGCGCACGTGTTCTCCCGCGTCTGCGCGCAACGCGGATACCAACTGCTGCTCGAGGAGACCCTCGGCGAGGCCGATGGCGAGCGCTCCGCCGTCCGCGGTCGCGAGGCCGGGGTGGTCGACGGCGTCGTCATCCACCCCCAGGTCCTGACCCCCGAGGCGATCGACCGGATCCGCGGAGACACCGCCGTGGTGTTCCTCGGCGAGGACGTCCGCCCCCAGTACTCCGACCAGGTGGTCATCGACAACGCGGCCGCGGCGGCACAGGCCGTCGCCCACCTGGTCGCGCTCGGTCGCCGGCGCATCGGCTTCTTCGGGCACGAGACCGGGCCGGAGTCCAGCACCTCCGGCCTGCGGCTCGACGGCTACCGGGCCGGGCTCGCAGCCGCCGGCCTGCCCGTCGACGACGCGCTCCTGGTCCCCCGCGAGGTCGGTGACGCCGCAGGTGCCGAGACCGCATTCGGTCGGGCGCTCGACGCCGGGCTCCGGGTCGACGCGCTGCTCTGTCGCGACGACCTCGCCGCCCTCGGGGTCCTGCGCGCGTTGCGGTTGCGCGGGCTCGACGCTCCGCGGGACATCGCGGTCGTGGGGTGGGACGCGATGGGACTCGGGTCGAGCCTGGTACCGAGCCTGACGTCGGTCGCGCCGGACACCGTCGCGCTGGCGGACACCGCCCTCGACCTGCTGCTCGAGCGGATGGACGGCTCTGAGGTACCCGGCAGGCTGGTCACGGTCGGGCACCGGCTGCTGGTGGGCGAGAGCGCGCCGTTCCCGGACGGCTCGGTCGACCGCGGGCCGGTGCCGGGCCAGGGCCGAGTCTCGGCCTGAGCGACACTCCTCGTGGCGATCCGCCCGAGGAGTGTCGCCCAGCGCGAGTCTCGACGCAGCATCAGCGCTCGCCCGGGTGCACACTCCCCAGCAGCTCGACGACGACGGCACGCAGCGCCTCGGGCAGGTCGACGGTCCCGAGCTCGACGATCCGGTCGGCACGCGGCAGGTCCTTGGACACGATCTCCCACGCGGCGAGCTTCTCGGCGTTGCCGGCCTGCGCGCGTTCGAGGGCGCGCCGGACGGCCTCACGGGCGTCGACGCCGACCACCGGCGGCCCGGCCAACGTGACCGCTCCGCCCGTGGCCGACTCCACGGTCAGGTCGACCGAGAACCGGTCCTCGCCACGGGCGGACACGACCTGCCCGTCCGCGGGGACGGCGAGGAACGTGACCCGCCAGTCGCGACGGGCCGGGACGACGTCGACCGCGCCGGTGGTGGCGTGCACGCGGAACTCGGCGAGCGCCGCGTCCCACGCCAGGCGGGTCTCGGCAGTGCGGTCGGTTCCGCCCTCGTCCTCCCGGTCCTCGACCAGGGTGAACGAGCCGGAGGTACCAGGGGCGACGAGGACCTCGAACGCGGTCGGGTTCGCGGTGGCGTCGAGTTGGTCCTCGGCGGCGAGGGGCAGCAACCCGCCCTCGCGCAGCAGCACGGGCACGGTGTCGAGGGTGCGGTGCAGGTCGACGAACCGGTCGCCGGCGTACACGGTGCCGGTGAACACGTCGGTCCAGGTTCCCGGCGGCAACCAGGCTCGTGCGGTCCCGTGCAGGGTGACGGGGTCACACGATTGGACGATCGGGGCGACGAGCAGTTCGGACCCGAAGGCGTACGTGTTCGGCACCCGGTACGCCTCGTCGCGCCGTGGCTCCAGGTGGTACAGCGGGCGGACGAGCGCGGTGCCCTCGGCGGTCCGGTGGTTCATGGTGTGCAGGTACGGCACCAGGCGGTGCCGGAAGCGCAAGGCCTCCCCCATCGCGGTGCGCGCCTCGGCGGGGAACACCCACGGTTCCTTGCGGATGAACGGGTTGTTGGCGGAGTGCAGGCGCATGATCGGTGAGAACACCCCGAACTGCACCCAGCGCGTGGCGAGCTCGTCGTCGCGGACCCCGCGGGTGTGGCCACCGATGTCGTGACTCCACCAGGGGTAGCCGATGTTCGCGGCGCTGGCGGTGAACTCGGGTTGGAACGCCAGCGACGCCCAGGACACGACGGCGTCGCCGGAGAAGCCGACGGCGTACCGCTGGCTGCCGGGGCCGGCGTAGCGCGAGAAGGTCATGCCCTGGTCCCCCGAGCGCGCCGAGTCGAGCAGGTGGAAGTGGTTGAGCAGCCAGAGCGGGTCGACGCCGGGCAGCCCGCTCTCGCTGCCCTGCTGCCAGTCGATCCACCAGAAGTCGACGCCCTGCGCTTCGAGCGGTCGGTGCAGCTGGTCGAAGTACGCCTGCAGGAACCGCCGGTCGGTCGGGTCGAACGGGATCGGCTGCCCGGTCGCCGGGTCGATCCCCATCGCCTCGGCCACCGCGGGGTAGGCGTCCTCGAACGCCCGGACGCCGTCGGCGGGGTGCAGGTTGAGCGTCGTGCGCATCCCCCGCCGGTGCAGCTCCGCCAGGAAGGCCTGCGGGTCGGGGAAGAGCGACGGCTCCCACGAGTAGCCGGTCCAGCCGTCACCGAACTGCGGCGGGACGGAGTCGACGCGGTGCCAGTCCATGTCGATGACCGCGACCGAGAACGGCAGGCGTTCCGCGGCGAACCGGTCCACGAGCTCCAGGTACGAGGTGTCGCTGTACGGGTGGTAGCGGCTCCACCAGTTGCCGAGGGCCCACCGGGGCAGGCGCGTGGGGGCGCCGGACACCTGGTGGAAGGCGCGGAGGGCTGCCGTGAAGTCGCGGCCGTGGGCGAACACCGTGACGTCGCGGCGACCGGGCACGCGCGTGCCGATCCAGCCGTCGTCCTCGAACAGGAACGACTCGCTGTCGTCCAGCGCGGTGATCCCGTCGCGGGCCAGGATGCCGGGTTCGAGCGGCATCCGGCCGTCGACGTCGTCGAGGGTGCGGCCGGTGCCGCCGAGGTCACGGGGCTCCTGCCCCCAGCGCCAGCGGTTCGCGTCCGGGCCGATGGTCTCGACGACCAGGCCGCTCGGGCTGAACGGACGGCCGTCGTAGCGGAGCCGGGCGCGTTCGGTGGTGACGACGACGCCACCAGCGACGGCGCCGCCAGCGCCGACCCTGTCGTCACCTTCGCCGACGCGCTCCACGGTGAACGCCGGCACCGGCAACCGCCGCCGGATCGCGAACGTCGAGGCGCGGTCCTCGAACCCGCCGTCGTCGCTCCACTCGATGCGGAACGTGCCGGCGTCCAGCACCGTGATCCGCCAGTGCTCGCCCGTGACGACGGCGGCCGGGTCGGCGACCGGGTCGGATCCGGGGAACGGCCGGATGGTCGGAAGTGCGGTCGTGGTCATGGTCACGTCGTACCCCTCAGCTCTTGACCGCGCCCTGCGTCACGCCGCTGATGACCCAGCGCTGCGCGAACAGGTAGACGATGATCGTCGGCGCCATGGCCATCAGGTACGAGGCGAAGGCGACGTTGTAGTTCGTGCCGAACTGGCTCTGGAAGATGTTCTGCACCACGGGCAGGGTCTGCAGGGTCGGGTCGGCGGTGATGAGCGACGGCATCATGAAGTCGTTCCACGACGCCAGGAACGCGAAGATCCCGACGGTGGCGTTCATCGGTCCGAGCAGCGGCAGGATGATCCGCCAGAAGATCTGCCACGTCGAGGCGCCGTCGATGCGGGCGCTCTCCTCGAGCTCGACCGGGATCGACCGCAGGTACGCCGAGTAGAGCAGCACGCTGAACGACAGTTGGAACATGGCGTGCAGGATGCCGACGCCGATCGGGTTGTCGAGGCCCATCTGGGCGGTCAGCTTGATCTGCGGCAGTGCGACGACCGGGAACGGCAGGAACATCGCCGCCAGCAGGTAGACGAACGACCACCGGAAGAACCGCTTGTGCCAGTTCCGGACGATCGCGTACGAGGCGAACGAGCTGAGCAGCAGGGTCGCGACGACGGTGAGCGCTGCGACACCGAGCGACACCGAGAACGAGACGGGGAAGCGCGTGAGCTCCCAGGCCGACGCGAACGAGCCGGGGTTGAACGGGAACGGCAGCGACAGGGCGTTGCCGTCGACGGACTGCTCGCTCGTCTTGAACGCCATGGCGACGGTGACGTACAGCGGGACGAGGACGGTCAGCGCCGCGAGTCCGAGCACGACGGTCAGGGTCCAGTTCGTGCCGCCGAGGCGCCGGCGGTGCCCGCGGCCCGGTCGTCGCGCGTCGCCGGTGGTCACCGCGCGGGTGTCGGTGGGTGGACGGGTGTCGGTGGCGGTCATGCGAGTCGCAGGTTCCTTCCGCGGGTCGCCGCGAGCTGCAGCACGGAGATGAGGACGGTGATGATGAAGAACACGGTCGCGTTCGCCATCTGGTAGGCGTAGTCGCCGCCGGTGAAGCCGCCGAAGATGGTCATGGCGACGCTGCTCGTCGCGCTGCCCGGGCCGCCGTTCGTCAGGCCGACGATGACGTCGTAGGCGCCGAGGTAGCCCTTCACGCCGAGCACGGTGTTGATGACGATGAAGCCGCCGAGCAGCGGGAGCGTGATCGCGCGCAGCTGCTTCCAGCCGGTGGCGCCGTCGAGCGAGCTCGCTTCGTACAGCTCCTCGGGGATCGAGGTGAGCCCGGCGGTGTAGATGAGGAGGGCGCCGGGCACGGTCTGCCAGGCGGACACGATCACGATCGCGACCCACGCCAGGTTCGGGTCGCCGAGGATGCTCTGCTCCAGCGGTCCGAACCCGACGCTCGTGGCCAGGGCCGGCACGGTGTTCGAGAACAGGAAGTTGAACACGTAGGCGACGATGATCCCGGAGATCACCATCGGGATCACGAAGATCGACCGGAGGCCCGCGGCGAACCGGATCTTCTTCGCCAGTGCGATCGCCAGTGCCAGCGCGATGACCTGCGTGACGATCACGGTGACGACGGCGAACCCGAGGGTGAAGCCGTACGACGCGAGGATCGCCGGGTCGGACACGAGCGCCCGGTAGTTCTCGAGCCCGAGGAAGTCCCACTGCCCGAAGCCGAGGTAGTCGGTGAAGCTGTAGAAGATGCCGACGCAGGCGGGTGCGACGACGAAGGCGGTGAACGCGATGAGGGCGGGCACGAGGAACAGGTAGTACATGCCCTCCGTCCGGCGGAGGGAGCCCGGGCGACGCGAACCGGCGGCGCGGTGCGTGCGGGCGGCCGCGGTGGCCGGCCCGGACGTCGCCGGGTCGGTGTCGTGGGAGAGCGGGGTCTGCATGGTCATGGTGGCTCCTGGAGTCCTGGTCCGGCTCAGACCGTCGCCGAACGGCCGGCGAGACGCCGCCAGTCCGAGTCGAGCCGCTGCAGCATCGAGGTGAAGTCCCCGCTCCGGATCGCCGACTGCAGGTAGTTGCCGAGCGGGATCGAGGTGGGGATGAAGGTGCCGGCGCCCTGGTAGAACGCGGCGTCGTCGACGTACTGCTGCAGGCCGGCGAGCCGCTCGTCCTGCTGCGGCGGCGCGTCCTTCGTCGGCGAGTAGGCCAAGTTGTCGCGGTTGTAGGCGTCGATGACCTCGGGCTGCATGAGGAACTCGACGAGCTCCTTCGCCTCGTCCGGGTGCTGCGACGCGGTCGGGATCCACAGGCCGAGGTCGATGTTCACCCGGGCCCGCCGGTCGCCGGGGTCGTTCGACACGGGCAGCGCGAACGTGCCGACCTCGAGGTCCTTGTCGACCAGCGCGATCTGTCCGAGCGCCCACGGCCCCTGCAGGTACATCGCGGCCTCGCCTTTGCCGAACGCCAGGTTGCCGTCGGCGTAGGCACGCGTGGCGTGGTCGGGGTTGAAGAACGTCGAGATGGTCTTCGCACGCTCCATCGGCACCGCGAAGTCCTTCTCGAACGACACCGCGGAGTCCGGGCCGACGTCGGTGCCGAGTGCCTTCATCTTCGTGAAGAACGACCCGGTGTCGACCAGGCTGCCCACCGAGTAGTCGAACAGCCCCTGCCACAGTGTCCAGGTGTCGCGGTCCGTCGCGTAGATCGGGGTGATGTCGGCCTTCTGGAGCGTCCGGCACACCTCGACGAAATCGTCCCACGTCGTCGGCACGGGCAGGCCGTGGTCGGCGAAGATCCGCTTGTTGTAGATGACCCCGGCGGCGGCGAGCGAGTACGGCAGCACGCTCGTGCGGTCCTCGAACGTCGCGTACTGGTTCGTCAGGGTGTCGATGTCCGGTCGGACCCGTGCCGCCGACGGCAGGTCTCCGAGGTCGCTCAGCACGCCGCGGGAGATGTAGCGCGCGAGTTCGAGGTTGTCGTTGAAGCAGCCGACGTCGGCCGGCTCACCGCGGACGAACTGTGGCGCGATCGCCGCCGTGCTGTCGTGCACCACGGACAGCCCGGGGTGCCCCTTCTCGAAGCGCCGCAGGAGCGCGTCGAAGTAGGCGATGACCTCCTGCTTCTGCTCGTAGAAGCGCAGCGTGGTCGCACCCCCTGCCGCTGCGCGCGGTGCCGCGCACCCCGCGAGCGCCATCGTGCCGAGCGCGATCCCGCCGGCTGCTCCGGCGAGGAACCCCCGCCGGCTCACGGCCGCGCTGATCGTTCCGGTCCTGCTTCCCACCATCGGGCAACTCCCTCGTGCGCGTCGTCGCGCACGTCTTGTTTACAGCGCTGTAAACGGGAAGTCAACGTTGTAATCGCACCTGACGGGGTAGGCGCGCCCACAAGCGGACGGGAGGCGCGGGTCGCCCCCGCCCCGCGCCTCCCGGCCGCCGCGCAGCGCGTCCACGGCCGCGCGCCGCCGCCCGCCGGACGGACACCGCACGGAGCTGACAGGATCGTCCGATGGCGCAGGACGAACGGGACATCGCACTCCGAGTGGGGCACGAAGAGCTCCGCATCCGCGGGGTCTACGAGACCATCAGCATCATCAACGACGTGATGGTGGCGCTCTGGTTCATCGTCGGCAGCATCCTCTTCTTCTCCGAGAGCACCACGACGGCCGGCACGTGGCTGTTCCTGATCGGGAGCATCCAGCTGCTCATCCGCCCCGTCATCCGGCTGTCGCGGAGACTCCACCTCGGACGGATCGGCCGAGGGAACCCCACGGAGTCCGCGCGCGATTTCTGACGGCGACACGCCTGGGCGAACACACAGGAACGCGAGCAGGCACCATGGAGAGCATGGCAAGCACCACCTCCGCTCCCCCGCCCGGCCCCGTCGAGACGACGTCGAAGGTGCGGCGGTGGGTGTTCTGGCCCGCCGCCGTCCTCGTGCTCGGCTTCGTGGCGTTCACGTTGATCTCGCCGTCGAGCGCCGAGGCGATGTTCGTCGGACTGCAGGACGGCATCGTCAAGAACTTCAGCTGGTACTACGTCCTCGTCGCCGCGTTCTTCGTCGGCTTCTCGCTGTTCGTCGGCTTCAGCAAGTTCGGCGACATCAAGCTCGGGAAGGACCAGGACGAGCCCGAGTTCTCGACCGGGTCGTGGTTCGCGCTGCTCTTCGCCGCCGGCATGGGCATCGGCCTCGTGTTCTACGGCGTCTCGGAACCGCTCAGCCACTTCGCCTCACCGCGCCCCGGCGTCACCGGCACCGAGAACGAGCTCGCGCAGCAGGCCCTCACCCAGACGTTCCTGCACTGGGGACTCCACGCGTGGGCGATCTACGTCGTGCTCGGCCTCGCCCTGGCCTACGCCATCCACCGCCGCGGCCGCCCCGTGTCGATCCGGTGGGCGCTCGAGCCGCTGCTCGGCAACCGGGTGCGCGGCGGGTGGGGCAACCTCATCGACGTCATCGCGCTCGTCGGCACCCTGTTCGGTGTCGCGACCTCGCTCGGCCTCGGGGTCATCCAGATCGGCGCCGGGCTCGAGAGCGCTGGCATCGCCGACAGCAGCATCGTCAGCCAGATCGCCATCATCGCCGTGATCACCGCGGTCACCATCGTGTCGCTCGTGACCGGTGTCACCAAGGGCATGAAGATCCTGTCGAACTTCAACCTGCTGCTCGCCGCCGCACTGCTGCTGTTCGTGCTCATCGTCGGGCCGACCCAGTTCCTGCTCCGCGACTTCGTGCAGTCCATCGGCGCGTACCTGCAGAACATCGTCGGTCTGTCGTTCAACGTCACTGCACAGCAGGGCGCCGAGGGCGTCGCCTGGCAGGGCGCGTGGACCACCTTCTACTGGGGCTGGTGGATGTCGTGGGCGCCGTTCGTCGGTGTCTTCATCGCGCGCATCTCCAAGGGCCGCACGGTTCGCCAGTTCGTGTTCGGTGTCCTGCTCGTGCCGACCGTGCTCACGTTCCTGTGGTTCGCGGTCCTCGGCGGTGCGGCGATCCACCGCGAGACCGACGGCGCCGGCGGCCTGGTCGGCTCGGACGGCTCGGTGGACCTCGAAGGCTCGCTCTTCGCCCTGCTCGGCGACCTGCCCGCCGGAGCGGTGCTGACCTTCGGCGCGATCCTGCTCATCGGCGTGTTCTTCGTGACCTCGTCGGACTCCGGGTCGCTCGTGATGGCGATGATCGCGTCCGGCGGCGACATCGAGCCGAAGAACTGGCTACGCGTCTTCTTCGCCACCGTCTCGGCACTGCTCGCCGTTGCCCTGCTGCTGAGTGGCGGGCTGAACGCTCTCAAGACGGCGGCGATCACCACGGCGCTGCCCTTCAGCGTCGTGCTGCTGCTCACCTGTTGGTCGACGATCATCGCCTTCACCCGCGAGCGGCGGGCATACGACAAGGCCGAGCGCGAGGTCCTGCTCGAGCACGTCGGCGCGTACTACGGGCTCGAGGTCGAGGGGCCGTCGGAGCGCGCGCCGCGATCGGCGTTCGGTCGGCCGTGGGCAGCCGTCAAGAGGCGGGTGCGCGGTGGGTCAGTGGCGCACCCGACCGCGACCGCCCTCGACGACTTCCCGATCCGGACGCAGACGGTGTCACCCGACCCGGCGGTCGACGCGAGCCTGGACGTCGGGCCGGCTGCGGAGAGCGCTCCGCGCCCGACGGACGGATGACGGAGTGGCGCGGACCGCTCCGCGGTGACGCGCCAGCGGCACGTGGGCCGCGCCGACCGAGCTTGCGAGGGAGGCGTGGCGGGGCCGCCACGGGCCTCCCGTCCGTCAGCGGTCGCGACCAGGGCGTCGCGCCGGCCCGGACACGAAGGGCTCAGAGGCGCTTCTCCATGCAGTAGCTCGTCGGGTCGTCGGTGTACGGCCCGAACCGCGGGACCTGGCGGTACCCGAGCTTCTCGTACAGGGCGATCGCCGCGACCTGCGGCAAGCCCGTCTCCAGTTGCATCGTCGAGATGCCCCCGGCCAGCGCATGCGCTTCGAGCGCCTGGAGCAGGGCACGGCCGACCCCGAGTCCTCGAGCCTCGTCGGTGACGAACATCCGCTTGACCTCGCCGGATCCGTCGCGCCGATCGACGAGCGCCGCCGTACCGACGGCCACGTCACCCTCGCGAGCGACGAACAGCGAGACCCCGTCGGCTTCCAGGGCGTCGACGTCGAGGCCGTAGTAGTTCTCGGCCGGGTACAGGGCCAGGGCGAAGGCGTCCCCCTGGTGGAGCAGGCTGAGGACGTCGTCGCTGCGAGGGCTCTCGATCTGGATGGAAGGCACGGCCGATTGTACGAGTTCAGTCGACCACTGGGCGTCGTCCCGCCGAGGACTGGAACCGCACCAGGTACCCGTCCGGGTCCTGCACGAGGAACTGGTCCACGCCGGCCTGCACGTTCCCGACGTCGTACCACTTCGTCTCGGGCTGCATGAAGAGTTCGGTCCCGGCACGGAGCAGGATCGCGGCCAGAGCGCGGCTGTCGGGCACGGTGATCTGAAAGTTCACGCCTCGGCCGAGCGGGCGCTCGAGCGGGCCGGTGATCCAGTTCCGACCGACGCCGGCCTGTTCGAGCATGAGGTGGGCAGTGCCGAGGGCGATGTACGCGAAGCGCTCCTCCGGCCGGGAGTAGCGGCTCTCGAAGCCGCACAGGTCGCGCCAGAACGCGAGGCTCCGGTCCAGGTCGGCGACGAGGAGTTCGGGAACGAGTGCGGGCTCGGTTGCCGAGGTCACCGGAACAGGTCGAGGTGCGGTGTCGCGCCAGGATCGGCCATCTGCGCTTCGGTCTCGCGGACCAGCTCATCAACGCGAGCTCCCCACTTGCGCACGAAGACCACGCGGACGATGCCGATGACAGCCCACAGCACGGCGATGACCCCGCGCCCGATGCCCGCGGGGTCTCCCTGCAGAACGTCCAATACGGCGAGCGCGGCCCACAGGATGCCCAGGCTGATCCAGACCCACCCGGTGACCGCGCCCTGCGAGGTCTGGCGGCGCAGGAAGCGCCTCCGGATCGCGACCGGGACACCGGTCGGGTCGGCGCCACCGCGCAGCCACCGGTTCATCGCTCGGTACGAGCCGTAGCCGCCGAAGCGCGACCAGCTGCCCAGGATGAGCGCGAAGCCGCCTGCGGCGAGGACGGCCACGACGACGAGGACGGCCGTCTGGGACATCTCCGGAAAGTCGAGGCCGACCAGCATGAGCCACAGCCCCACGAAGAGGGCGGGGACGCCGAGGAGCTGTGCCCACCCGATGGCGTCGAGTTGTCTGATGCTCACCATTGCACTCTACGCACACCCACTACCGCCGTCAGATGCCGGGACAGGAATACGTCGATGCGGCGTCGTGCGAGGATTCGTCGACCACATCGACGAAGGGCTCGATCATGACCACCGCGCGCACGTTCCACCTGATCAGCACGCCGCTGCTGGCCGTCGGGTTCCTCGGGGTCGGCGCGCTGATGGCCGACGTCTACTACGGACCGGAGGGTGGGGGTGCCAACATCGGCCTCGGGCTCGTGATGCCACTGTGCCTCGGCTCCGGCGTGGTCGGCATCGCGATGGGGATCGCGGCCCTCGTGACGACGTGGTCGGCCGGCCGCGCCGCACGTTCACGCCAGCCACGCCCGGGGCACCTCCCCGAGGTTCCATGACATGCCGCGTGCACGTCGCCGAGGTTCGACGGGCAGGCTCCGCGGCGCGTGAGATGCCCGAATCTTGGAACCTCGGCGCGCTCACCAACCCGGCACAGCCACCCGCACCGCACTGATCCGCCCCGCACGCGTCTGCGCCGTCGTCGCCGGGTCGTAGCTGTCCGCCGTCGCCAGGTAGAGCGTGCGGCCGTCCTCGCCGCCGAGCGCGCAGTCGATCGCGCACAGCCCCGGCGCATCGATCCGGTCCGTGACCTCGCCGCCCTCGAGGACCCGGAGGAACTCCCCCGTGTCGACGGAGCAGACCCAGACGGCGCCGTCGCGGTCGACCGTGCTGCCGTCCGGCGTGACGCCACCGGGAAGCGCTGCCCACTCGCGTCGGCCGGTCAGCGACCCGTCGGGCTCGATGTCGAACGCGGTGAGCCGGCCGCCCCACGTCTCGCTCACCACGAGGGTCCGGGTGCCGGGCAGGACGTTCGCGCTGTTCGGGAACACCAGCCTCTCGGCGGCGAGGCGGAACGAGCCGTCCTGCTCGATCACGTACAGCGGACCGGGGCGGAGCTCCTCGCCGCCGTACAGGTCGTAGCCGAAGGCCCCGATGTAGGTCCGGCCGGTCGCGTCGTCGACGACGAGGTCGTTCAGGAGCGACGGCTCCTCGCCGGACAGGTCGGCGAACACCGATGCCTCGCCACGGTCGTCGACGGCGACGACCGTGCGGGACTCCATCGAGCTGACGATCAGTCGCCCGTCTGCCAGCCACCCGAGTCCGGACGACTGGCCCTCGACCGTGGTCTCGAGACGCGGAGCCGCGGTCGAGGTCGGGTCCATCGAGAAGACCTCGCCGGTGTGCATGTCCGAGTACCAGAGCCGCCCGTCGTGCCAGCGGTTGCCCTCGGGGAAGCGGATGTCGGTGACGACGTCGGTCGCGGAGTCCAGAGTGATGTGCACCGATCCACCCTGCCAGCCGGACCCCCGCGCCACCCGGTGGTCTGGCACGATCGAGGCATGCCCCTCGACGGAACTCCCCTGGAACGGCTCGGCTTCCTGACGATCGGGTCGTTCGACCCCGCCCGGCCGTCCGAGGGCCACGAGGACACACTCCGGGTCATCGAGCGCGCGGAGGCGCTCGGCTTCGACAGCGCGTGGCTGCGCCACCGGCACCTGCAGCACGGCATCTCCTCCCCCGTCGCGGTGATGGCCGCCGCGTCGCAGCGGACCTCGCGGATCGAGCTCGGCACCGCCGTCACACCGATCGGGGCCGAGAACCCCTTCCGGCTCGCCGAGGACCTCGGCACCGTCGACGTGCTGTTGGGCGGGCGGCTCAACCCCGGCTTCTCGGTCGGCACCCCGATGAACTTCGACCTGTACCGCGACGCGATCTACCCCGACACCCTCGAGCACGAGGACCTCGGCAACGACCGACTCCTGCGCTTCCGTGACCTCGTGCGCGGAGACGCGGTGACCGGCACCGGGACCGGCACCGTCGAACGCCGAGGGATCGAGGAGTTCGCGAGCACCGTCCAGCCCCACAGCACCGGCCTCGCCGACCGCATCTGGTACGGCACCGGCAGCACGAAGTCGGCGGTCTGGGCCGGCGAGAACGGCTTCCATCTGCTCACCTCGAGCGTCACCCGCAGCGAGGTCGGCACGGACTTCGCCACCAACCAGCGCGCACAGATCGACGCCTACCTCGACGTCCACCCCGATCCCAGCACCGCTCGGGTCTCGCAGGGCCTGGTCGTCATCCCGACCGACACGGCGACCCGCGAGCAGGAGACCCGCTACCGCGCCTACGTCGACAGCCGCTCGGGCCGCGTCGGCCTGCCGATGGGACCCGCGGGGATGCTCTTCGCCGCCGACCTCGTCGGGACCTCGGCCGAGATCGCGGACCGGCTGCGCGCCGACGCCGGCTACCAAGCGGTCACCGAGGTCGCCTTCGCGCTGCCGTTCTCGTTCGAGCCGGACGACTACGCGCAGATCACCACGGACATCGCGGAGCACCTGGGTCCGCAACTCGGCTGGGCGCCGCGACCGGCGGCCTGAGAACGGCGCCAGACCGCGAGACGGGAGGCACGGTGCCAGCTCGCACCGTGCCTCCCGTCCGTCCGTTCACCGTCCAACGCCGTTCGCGCCTGGCAGACGCGGCTCGGAAGCCGGTCAGTCGGGTCCGGCTCAGACGGTGAGCGGATCCGGTGCGTGCTCGCGCACGGCGACGTGCTCACCGTGGTGCGCGTGACGACGGCGCACGTGCAGGAGGGCTCCGACGCCCATCAGCGCGAGGCCGAAGGCGGTCCAACCGGCCAAGATCAGCCACTGGGGTGCGGCGTTCGCATCCGGGAAGTACGAGATGTCGCGGAGCAGTCGCGAGCCGGCTCCCGGTGGGAACCACTGGCCGATCGTGCCCCACGGAGCGGGCAGGAACGACGACGGGGTCGCGGAGGACGCGATCGGGTTCGCGAACAGCAGGAAGAGCACGGGCCCCACACTCACGCCGAGTCGACCGATCAGTGTCGAAGCGCCGAGGATCGTCGCGGCGACGGATCCGAGTGCGAGCACGAACGCTGCCACGTTCTGGACGTAGGGCCCCTGGAGGATGCCCAGCCACCCCTGCAGGATCCCGGCGACGGCGAACCCGCCGACCACCACGAAGACGGCCAGCCCCATCACACGACGACCGGTGCCGTGCACGAGGAACGTGAGGAGGATGCCGCCGAGCATGCCGCCCATCACGAGCGGGAACGCCGCCGCCACCAGGCCGGCACCCGTCGGGTCATCGTCCGACAGCGGGACCACGTCCGTCACGGAGACGGTCGGGGCAGCAGCCCCGCCACCAGCGCCCTGGGCGGTCTGCGCGGCGGCCTGTGCGCCCAGCTTCGTCGCGACGCCGTTCATCACCTGCGCGACGGCGGGACTCGCGGCGGAAGCGGTGAGCACCTCGGGCGCCGCACCGGCGGAGAGCACGACCGCTCCGTAGACGTCACGCTCCTCGAGCATCCGGACGGCCTCGGCGCGGTCATCGGCGCGGGTGACGTCGAACGTGTCGTTGCCCTTGGTCAGCGATGAGCCGAGCTGCTGGGCCTGCTGGGCCTGCTGGGCAGAGGCGGCGATCGCGATCGGGATGTCGTGCGCGGACGACGTCCTCGCGGGCCAGGTGAACGCGATCACCACGAGGGAGACGACGGCCGCGACGAGCACCCCGATCGCGAGGGCACGGCGCCACGGCGTGACGGTGGGAACTGCTGGAGAGGTGCTCATTCGGCTACTCGATTCGCGGTCGGACTGGCCCTGGCACCGATGGCAAGGCAGAGGATCGTCAGTGAGCATAAGTTCACTCAGCGGGAAAAGCAACGCCCGTTGATATCCCTCGCCACTGCCCGGTATGGTCGTCTCATGGTCGAAGCCGAACCGAACGCAACGGCGGGTCGTCCCCGCGGGCGCCGACCCGGCGTCAACGACACACGCCAGGCCGTACTGGACGCAGCGCGGGCGCGGTTCGCCACCGACGGCTACGCCGCTGCGTCGATCCGCAAGATCGCCGCAGACGCCGGGGTCGATGCCGCGCTGGTGATGCGCGCCTACGGCTCGAAGGACGAGCTGTTCGCCGCATCGATGGCGATGCCGTCGGAAGCCGCCGCAGTGTTGAGCAGCGCCCTGGACGGCCCCGCCAACGGCATCGGAGAACGCTTCGTCAGCGCCTTCCTCGGCCTCTGGACCGCGCCCGCGACATCCGGCCCCCTGCTCGCCACGTTCCGATCGGCCGTGACGAACGAACAGGCAGCGACCCACCTGCGCGCGTTCGTCAGGGGACGGGTCCTCGAGGCGTACGCCCCGCACTTCCCGGACGTCCCGGATGCTGCGCTGCGCGCGACGCTGGTGTCGTCGATGCTCATCGGTGTCGTGGTCGGACGGCAGGTCGTCGGCATCGACGCCCTCGTCGACGCCGAGCCCGACGACATCGTCACGATGCTCGCACCGGTGGTGCAGTCGATCCTCGTCCCGACGCACTGACCGGCAGCGCTCTCCGCCGGGCTCTGGTCAGTCCTGCTGGTCCGCCTCCACCGCATCCTGCAACCGCTCGAGCACGTCCGGCACCGCCGAACGCACCCGGCTCCAGCTCGGGATGAACGGCTTGTCGTCCGGGCGCGCGCTGAAGGCGCCGCCGGCGTCGAGGATCGCCTTGGTGAAGAGCTCGACCGCGGCTTCCTCGGCGTGCTGGTCGAAGCCGAGGCCGCTCATCTCCGCTTCGTGCCGGTAGACCTCGACGATGTCGAGGGCGTTCCGGTAGTACGTCGCCTTGAGCACCCGGAACGAGTCCGAGGTGAGCGGGACGCCCATCGTCGCGAGCTTCCGCAGCAGCGACTGCACGATGTCGTTCCCCATGCGGGCGAGTCCGCCGGTGCCGTCGGCCTCGGCGAGGGGCTGGTGCTTGTGGTCGTACGCGTCGGCGATCTCCACCTGGCACACCTGCCGGGTCGCGTAGTCGCGGTACACCTCGGACAGCATGCCGATCTCGAGGCCCCAGTCCCCCGGGATCTTCAGGCCGTTCAGCACGTGCGCGCGCATCGCGAACTCGCCGGACAGCGGGTACCGGAAGCTGCTGAGGTACTCCAGGTACTCGGACTCCCCGTAGACCTGGCGGAGCGACCGGAGCAGCGGACCGACGAGCAGCCGCCCGACGCGCCCGTTGATCCGGCCGTCGGCGACGCGGGCGTAGTAGCCCTTCGAGAACTCGTAGTCGAACGCCGGGTTCGCGACCGGGTAGAACAGCCGCGCGAGCATGCCCCGCTCGTACGTGGTGATGTCGCAGTCGTGCAGCGCGATGCACTCGGCCCGCTCCGACGCGAGCGCGTAGCCCGTGCAGTACCAGACGTTCCGGCCCTTGCCCGGCTCGCCGGGAGCCAGCCCCTCGCGCTCCAGCTCGGCGTCGAGCTCCCGCAGGCGCGGCCCGTCGTTCCACAGGATGCGGTGCCGCTGCGGCAGCCGCGCGAAGAACTCCCGCGCGTGTTCGAACTGCGAGCGGTCGGCACGGTCCAGCCCGATCACGATCTCGCTGAGCCAGTCGGCCTCGGCCAGCTCGTCGACGATCCGCGAGAGCGCCGGGCGTTCGAGCTCCGAGTACAGCGCCGGCAGGATCAGGCTCATCGGCCGCTTCTCGGCGAAGCCCCGCAGGTCGTCCTCGATGCTCGCGGTGCTGCGGCGGCCGAGGTCGTGGAACGTCGTGATGACGCCGTTCTGGTGGAAGTCGCTCATCGGTGGCTCCTGACGGACGGGGTGGTGAATCGGGAGACGCCCTCGGCCCAGCCCTGCGGGCCAGGGGCGGTTGTGCGGTGGACGCGCTCGGGTCGGTCGTCGGCGAGGGGACCGGGTTCCGGGCCGTGGCCGCGGACGACGACCGCCAGGTCGACGGCGTCGAGCAGCGCGGTGTCGTTCGGCCCGTCGCCGAGCCCGATCGTGCGCGGAGCGGTGCCGGTGCGGCGTGCGTGGTCGGCGACGAGCAGGCGGACCGCGGTGCCCTTGTCGCGCCCGGTGGGCAGGACGTGCCAGAAGCGGCCGCCGCGAACGAGGTCGAGGCCGGCCGCGGCGAGCGACTCGCGGAACGCGCCCGCGCGGTCGTCGTCCTCGGCGTGCCAGAGCAGGACCTCGGAGGCCTCGCGTCGGCGTGCATCACCGGCCGCTTCGAGGTCGAGTCCGGTCCAGGTGGCGACGACCTCGTCGGTCACGCCGCCGAAGGTCGCGAAGTGCAGGTCCAGGTCCGCTCGGGTGTGGTCGAGGGCCTCGCGGAGACGCGCGAGACCGGCGTTCGCGGGGCCCGCGCCAGCTCCGGTGATCGCCTTGCCGTCGGGTCCGACGACGATCGCGCCGTTCTCCGCGACGAACGCCTGCCCGTCGAGACCGGTCCGCTGCTGCAGGGCGGTGATCTCGGCCCGGGTCTTGCTGCTGCAGAACACCACCGGTACGCCGTCGGCGCGTAGGCGCTCGAGCATCGGAAGGGCAGCGTCGAACGAGTAGTCGTGGTGGTCGAGGAACGTCCCGTCGAGGTCCGTGACGACCATCAGGTCTTGTGGTGGCATCGTGCTCCGCTCGCGGCTGGGTGGGCTGCGGGCGACGGTGCCCCGGACCACCCTGCCATGCGTGGGAGTCCGGTTGGTGAACGGCGCATCCCGTGATTTTCCACGCACGTGTCGGAAAAGTCGTATGGTGGGTCCGTGCAGAGCAGCGCGCCCGTGCGGGCAACCGATCCCCGTCCAGCGCGGACCCGTGCCGCGATCGTCCGGGCCGTCGAGGGCCTCACCGCCGATGCGTCGACGGAGATCACCGTCAACGCGATCGCCCGCGCGGCCGGGGTGAGCCGGAGTGCGTTCTACGCGCAGTTCGCCGACCTCGACGACCTCGCGGTCGCGATGCTGGTCGACGCCTTCCGGGACATCGGGTTGGACGACCTCCGGGCACGGAACGACCACGATGCCGATCTGCGCACCCTGGCCGTCGCGGCGAACCGTCGGATGCTCGCGCACATCGGTTCGCGTTCCGCCTTCTACCGGGCGTCGCTGGACTGGCGGTTGTCCGGGCGGGTGCACGAGAGCGTGGTCGCTGCGTACGCGCAGCAGGTCCTCGCGACGATCCGACTGCTCGGCGTGCGGGTCCCCGGGAACGTCCACGCCGAGGACACCGCCCGGTTCATCGCCGGTGGTGCGATCGCGCTGCTCACGGTGTGGCTGCGCGACGACTCCCCTGCCGAGCCGGACGCGATGGCCGAACGGCTGGTGGCCGTCATGCCCGAGTGGCTGGTCGGCAGCGTCTGACCCCCTGACTTCTCCGCTGTCCGAGCGGAGCTCGCGCGCTCCCGCGCGCCGACGTCGATGATGACGAGAGGAACCACCATGAGCAGGACGTACGTGGTCACCGGAGCTGCCTCCGGGATCGGCAAGGCCACTGCAGAACGACTCGAAACCGACGGACACCGTGTGATCGGTGTCGACATCAAGGACGCGGACGTCATCGCGGACCTCAGCACCGCCGGGGGCCGGACCGCCCTCGTGCACGAGGTCGAGCAGCGCTCCGGCGGGCGGGTCGACGGCGTGATCGCCGTCGCCGGTCTCGTCGCGGCGAGTCCCGTGACGGTCGGGGTGAACTACTTCGGTGCGACGGCGACGCTCGAGGGACTCCGCCCGCTCCTCGCGGGCTCCGATGCCCCGCGCGCGGTGGTCGTCGCGTCCCTCGCAGCCCTCGAGGAGGTCGACGAGGGTCTGTACGAGCGACTCCTCGTGGACGACGAGCCGGGCGCACGGCAGGAGGCCGAGCGCATCGGCACGGCGACGAACGCCGCCGGGTCGAGCGCCATCTACTCCACCACGAAGAAGGCGATCGCGCAGTGGATCCGCACCCACGCGAAGGACCCGGAGTGGGCTGGCGCCGGCATCGCACTGAACGCGATCGCTCCTGGCGTCATCGAGACGCCGATGACCGCCGCAGCACTGGAGAGCGCCGAAGGCCGCGCCGCCCTCGACGCGGGAGCCCCGTCTCCCCTGAACGGTCCGGCCGCGCCGCCCGCCGCCCCGGCAGCGCTCCTGGCCTGGCTCGCCAGCGCCGAGAACACACACGTCACCGGACAGATCGTCTTCATCGACGGCGGCGCCGAGAGCATCCGACGCCCCGAACGCATCTGACCCCCACACTGAGAACAGGAGACACGACATGGCACGACTCGACGACAAGGTCGCGATCATCACCGGCGCAGCGAGCGGCATGGGCCTCGCCGGAGCACAGCTGTTCGCACGGGAGGGCGCGACGGTCATCATGACCGACGTCAGCGAAGCGGCACTGCAGCGGGAAGCGGCCTCGATCCGCGACGAGGGAGGGCATGCCACCGCGATCACGCTCGACGTCACGTCGCCGGAATCGTGGAACGGCGTCGTCGACCGGGTGGTCGCCGACCACGGACGCGTCGACGTGCTCGTCAACAACGCGGGCATCCACATCGCCAAGGGCATCCTCGAAGCCGAGCTCGACGACTGGAACACGGTGATGGCGGTGAACACCACCGGCGTGTGGCTCGGCATGAAGTCGGTCATCCCGCACATGCAGCGGCAGGGCGGCGGATCGATCGTCAACGTGTCGTCCATCGCCGCGATCGTCGGCGGTGTCTCCGACGCCGGCGGTGCGGCGTACTCGGCGTCGAAGGGTGCCGTCCGGTCCCTCACGAAGCACGCCGCACAGTGGTTCGCCGGAGACGGTGTCCGCGTCAACTCGATCCACCCCGGCTCCGTCTACACCGGCCTCGCCGCCGCTGCGGGCATGACGAAGGAGACGATGGCCGAGCAGCTCGGCGGCGAGGTGCCCCTGCCGCCGCACGTCGGCGAACCGACCGACATCGGGTACGGCATGGTCTACCTCGCCTCCGACGAGGCGAAGTACGTCACCGGCGAGGAACTCGTCATCGACGGCGGCTGGACCACCCACTAGCTGGTCCCGAGCCGACGCGGCCACGTGAGCGCGCTCCTGCGCGCGTGGACCGGGCCCGGGACGCGACCCGTGACGGGCGGGAGACAGGGTGTCAGCTGGCACCGTGCCTCCCGTCCGTCGTCCCCCACAGTGGACACTGAAGGTGTGAACGAACGAACCCCTGGCCCCGCCAGCGTCGGCGTCCGCGTCGCCCTCATCCTGACGGCGGCGCTGAGCGCGGCCGGTTGCAGCAGCGTTTCCGGGGGCAACGCAGTGGATCCGTCCGAAGCAAAGCAGTCGATCGTCGGCATCGTCAAGGAGTCCGCCGACGCCGTCGGCGGCGAGTGGACGGTGTACCGCGGCCCCGCTGCCGAGGTGTGCACCCAGTCGGGCGGTGGAGACGGCGCCCGCTTCGTGTACGTCCTGGAGCGCAGCGGCACGGACGGCACCGATCCGGCCACCGACATCAGCGCGGTCGAGGACTTCTGGGAGAGCAAGGGCGTCACGACGGAGCGGTTCGAGAGCGGCGGTTCGGACCCGCTCACCGGCATCCGGGGCGCGGACGGACCCGTCACCTCCATCGGCTTCAACGCGTACCCGCAGCGGTACAGCATCACCGGGGTCTCGAAGTGCTCGGACGGCGACGTGCAGGACCTGCGCAGCGCCGAGTGAGGCGGGCGTCGTGATCCGCTGACCGCCCGGTGACACCGCCGGACAGGAGGCCCGGTGCCAGATGGCACCGGGCCTCCCGTCCCGCTCGTGGGGACGTCTACCGAGACACGCCTTCCACGGATCCGTCCTCGCGCCCGGCTGCGCGTTCGATCGGTGAAGGATCGCCGAGCAGTCGTCGGGTCCAGTCCGCGAGGGCCGCGGTCGCGGTCCTCGAGATCGCGGCGTCGGGCACCATGCTCGTGAACCCGTGGAAGGCACCGGGCCAGACGTGGAGCTCCGCGTCGACCCCCGCTGCCCAGAGGCGGCTCGCGAAGGCGACGTCCTCGTCGCGGAAGACCTCAGCACTGCCGCAGTCGATGTAGGTGCGCGGCAGCGCCGACAGGTCTGCAGCACGAGCCGGAGCGGCGTACTCCGAGACGTCAGGGGTGGCGCGGCGTGGTCCGAGGTACGCGTCCCACGCGAAACGGTTCATCTGGCGGTCGGCGACCCCGACGCCGTCGATCTGCCGGGTCGAGACGGTGTCGTCACGGTCGTCGAGCATGGGTGACACCAGGATCTGCGCCATCAGGTCGGGACCCTGCCGGTCACGGGCGAGCAGGGCTGTCCCCACGGCGAGTCCGCCGCCGGCGCTCTGGCCCGCGATGACGATCCGTGCCGGGTCGATGCCGAGCTCGTCCGCGTGCGCCGCCACCCAGACGAGACCGGCGTAGCAGTCCTCCACCGGGTACGGATCGGGGTACTCGGGTGCGAGGCGGTAGTCGACGCTGACGAGGACCACGTCGTGGTCGAGCAGCCAGTCGTCGAACGAGTCGAGGTTCCCGAGGTGGTGGCCGAACACCATGCCCCCGCCGTGGATCGAGTAGACGCCCGCGGTCGCACCGGTCGCACCGGTCGCATCGGCCGCACCGGTGCGCTCGACGCGGTCGATGATCGCGAGGTCGATGGGGTCGCCGAGGTACCCCGGAACCGTGACGTTCCGCCGCTGGTACCCGCGGGACCGCAGGCGCTCGTCGAGGACGTCCTCGGGCACGTCGAGCTGCCGCATGCGGGGCAGCATCTCCGCGGTGAGGGTGAACGGACCGCGGGCCTCGAGCGCCGCCAGGAAGGTCGCGAGTTCGGGGTCGAACGGCGGGCGGACGATGGTGTCGGACACGGGCACACTCCTTCGATGAAGAAGTGACGACTCCCGTGAGACGCGTGTGCGGTCCCGTCTGCCGGAGCAGCGCGGGATTTTTTCCCTCTGCGGACGACAGTAGTGCATCCGAGCACGGCACAACTCAGTCGTGCGCGTCGTACCTGAGGTAGACGATCGTGTGCCCGCTCGAGGTTCCGGTGAACAGCGCGACGTTGCCGCTGATCTGCCCGCTGGGGGTGTCGGCCCCCTGGCTCGTGAGCGCCGCGGACGCACGCTGGGTGAGCTCAGCGGGGTCGCTCTCCCGAAGGGTCGGCGGCTCGGTGCCGTCGGGAAGGCGCACCAGTGCCGACATGAAGTCGCGGTCGCGGGAAGCCTTGGACTCGATCAGGGTCGATCCCTCCGGCAGAGTGACGCCGGTCCTGCTCTCGACGGTCGCCAAGGGTGTCCCCGTGCAGAGTCCGATGCGCATGCAGTCGCCGAGCCGTCCGGTGTGGCCGACGTAGGTCTGGAGGGCGATCACAGCAGCGGCGACGACTGCGAACAACAGTGCGACCAGTGCCACGAGCGCGACGATCAGGCGCGGGAGTGGGGCTTGCGCGGAGTGCATGTGGTGGCACGCTACCGGAGCGTTCTCGACACCGGCTGCACCGGAGCGGAAGGCTCTCCACGCCCGGTCGGATCAAGCGCGTACAGTGAGGGCCAAGCGGTCGTCGACTGCTGGAGCAGGGCACGACTGGCCACTTCGGATCATCGATTCAGGAGTGCGCCACATGGCCGCGAACCGTGAAGGTCGATTGTTGCGTGCCATCGTCACGCTCGTCGGCAACGTCACCACCGCGCCGGATCACGAGGCCGGCGTGCAGGTGCTCGTTGACGAGTCGGTGGCGTTGTTCGATGCCGATGCGGCCGGACTGTTGGTGTTCGATCCGTCGTCGCGCTTGCGGATCGCGGCCTCGGCTGGTCACCACAGCGGCCTCCTCGAACTCCTGCAACTCGAGACCGGCGAGGGCCCTTGCATCGAAGCAGCACGCACGGGCACGGCCGTCTCGGTCCCCGACATCGAGCTGTCAGAGGCCAGATGGCCACACTTCGCTCGGGCCGCCGTGGACGTCGGGTACTCCGCGGTCCACTCGATCCCGCTGCGGGTACAACGGTCCGTCATCGGGTCCCTCAACCTGTTCCGGTGCGCCGCCGGCCCGTTCGACCTCGACGACGTGGCAGCGGCACGGGCGTTGGCCGACATCGCGACGATCACCATCACCCGGCAGCGCACGCTCGACGATGCCGCCACCACGCAGGCGCAGCTCCAGGCCGCACTCGACAGCCGTGTGGCCGTCGAGCAGGCCAAGGGCTGGATCGCGAGCCGGAACCGAGTCGACGCCGACGCCGCGTTCGCCTTGCTCCGGGACCACGCACGGGCCAACGGCCTCCCCCTCGCCGAAGTCGCGCTGGCCGTCACCGCCGGACGGATCACACTCGGCTCCCCGACACCGGACCGCTGAGCCACCGTCCGGCACCGCTCTGTGCGGGAGATGATGGATCATGCACACCCTCGCCCTCCGTGTCCGAGAGTCTTTCTGGTTCCTTCCCGCCCTCCTCGGGAGCGCCGCGATGGTCGTTGCGGAGCTCCTGGTCACGCTGGACCACGCCCTGGTGCACAGCGCCACCCGGATCGGGTTCCTCGACGCCCTCAGTGCGAGCGGCGGGCGATCCATCCTGACCACGATCGGCACGTCGATGTTGACGGTGGCGGGCACGTCGTTCTCCATCACGATCTCCGTCCTCGCCACCACCTCGTCGACGTACGGCCCCCGGCTGGTCCGCAACTTCATGGCGGACCGCGCCAACCAGTTCGTCCTCGCCGCGTTCACGTCGACCTTCCTCTACTCGATCGTCGTGCTCCGCTCCGTGCACACAGACGTCGACGACGGCACCGCGTTCGTGCCGGTCATCGCCGTCCACGTCGCGGTGCTCCTCGGCATCCTCGACGTCGCCGTCCTGGTCTTCTTCATCCACCACATCGCGTCGAGCGTGCAGATCACCGCGCTGCAGAAGCAGGTGCAGACCGACCTCGCCACAGCGGTGGGCCAGGTCTTCCGCGACGGGGACGGCGACGGGATCACCGTCGGTCCGGTGCACGCGGGTGCGGCTCGCTGGGCAGACGTCACCGCAGCCGGTGACGGCTACGTGCAGTCCGTGCAGTGGGAGCGGCTGGTGGGCTGGGCAACGGGACACGACTGCGTGATCGAGGCCGTCGCGATGCCGGGTGACCACGTCATCGAGGGCGACGTCCTGCTCCGGGTCGGCGTCGCGATGGACGCGGAGATCGATCTCGACAGCGCTGGGCGCCGACTCCTGACGCTCGTGACCCTCGGTTCGTCACGGACCCCGTACCAGGACGTCGGCTTCGCACTGCAACAGCTGGTCGAGATCGCCGTCCGCGGACTCGCCAGCGGCTCCAACGACCCCTACACCGCGGTCAGCGCACTCGACCTCGCCGCGACGCCACTCGTCCCCGTGTGGCGCGGTCGGTCGGCGATCACCGGGTACCTCGACGACGACGGTCGGGTCCGGGTCATCCCGCACTGGCCCACCGCTGAGACACTCGTCGACTCGGTGTTCGACGGCGTCAGGACCTACGGTGCCGACCAGCCGATCGTGGTGTCCGCCGCACTCCGCCTGGCCGAGCGGCTGGACGAGCGCGCTCCCGAAGGTCGGCGGCGCCACCTCGAGTCGACCGTGCGGGCACTCCGCGCCGTGTGAGCGCGGTGCGCGGTGTGCGGGGTGACAGATGTCATGCCGGCATCGTGACGTCCGGCCGAGGCGTGCCTCGCCGAGGTGCACGAGGGTGGGCTGCATGAACGACACACCGGTCATCCAGCTCCGCGACCTCCGCAAGCGCTTCGGCGCCGTGGCCGCGGTCGACGGCGTCGACCTGACGATCCGTCCGGGCGAGGTCGTCGCCCTCCTCGGCCCGAACGGCGCGGGCAAGACCACGACGGTCGACCTCGCGCTCGGGCTGTCCACGCCGACGACCGGCGAGGCCCTGCTCTTCGGCGAAGCGCCCCGTGCCGCAGTCGTCACCGGCAGGGTCGGTGCGATGCTGCAGGGCGGCGCCCTCCTGCCGGACATGACGGTCCGGGAGGCGGTCGCCCTCGTCGCCGCCGCGCACCGCCGGCCGATGCCGGTCGACGAGGCCCTCCGCCGTGCGCGCTGCACCGAGATCGCCGGACGCCGGGTGAACAAGCTGTCCGGCGGGCAGCTGCAGCGGGCCCGGTTCGCGGTCGCCGTGGTCTCGGACCCGGACCTGCTGCTCCTCGACGAGCCGACGGCTGCGATGGACGTCGAGGCCCGGCACACGTTCTGGTCGTCGATGCGCGAGTTCACCGACGCGGGGCGCACGGTCGTCTTCGCGACCCACTACCTCGACGAGGCCGACACCTTCGCCGACCGCATCGTCATCATGCGCGCCGGTCGGATCGTCGCCGACGACTCCCCCGCCGAGATCAAGGCGATCACCGCCACCCGCGCCGTCCGGTTCTCCGGGTTGAGTGCCGACGCGCACGTCGCGCTGCGCGGTCTGCCGGGAGTGGTCTCCCTGGAGGCTCGGCACGACTCCGTCACGCTCCGTTCCGACCGCAGCGACGACACGCTCAGGGCACTCCTCACCGCGTTCCCGCAGGCGCACGACATCCAGGTGGTCGCCTCGACCATGGACGACGCCTTCCTCGCGCTCACCGCCGACCCCGCCCCCACCGACAGCGCACCCGAAGGAGTCCTCGCATGACCACCGTCACCGCCTCCGGCCGGTTGCCGATCCGCTACCTGTACCTCGAGACGAAGCGGCAGCTCCGCAACGTCCGCGCGATGGTGTTCACCTTCGCCGTCCCGGTGATCATGCTGCTCGTGTTCGGTTCGGCCTTCGGATCCCAGACCGACCCGACGACGCGTCTGCCGTACCTCGTCGTCACGACGCTGCAGATGGCCTCGTACGGCGCGATGACGGCCGCGCTCAGCCAGGCGTTCGCCATCGTCAACGAGCGGTCGATCGGCTGGAACCGGCAGCTCCGCGTGACGCCGTTGTCCGGGTGGGGGTTCATGGTGTCGAAGGTGATCGCCGCGATGGCCTTCGCCGCGGTGTCCATCGTCATCACGGTGCTCGTCGCGACCGTCGGCCTGCACGCCTCGCTCGACCCGCTGCACTGGTTCGCCGCCGGGTTCGGCATCTGGTGCGGAGTGATCCCGTTCGCGCTCATCGCGATCCTGATCGGGCAGTTCGCGAAGCCGTCCTTCGCGCAGCCGCTCTTCATGGTGGTGTTCATGGGCATGGCGATCCTCGGCGGTCTGTGGGTCCCGCTGAGCGTGATGCCGGACTGGATGGGCACCGTCGCGCACCTGCTGCCCTCCTACTGGCTCAACCGGATCGGACAGATGGGAGCCGGGGCGACCGGGTCCTCGGGCATGACCGAGCCGGCGATGGTCCTGGCGGGCTGGGCGATCGTCCTGGCCGCGGTGATCGTGTGGCGGTACCGCCGCGACGCCGCACGACAGTGACCGACGGTCCTACGCTGGCACGGATGTCCGAGGCGACCAGCACGATCGACGCGAGCAGCGCGGACGACCCGTCACGCGCCTCCCGGCCGTCTCCACGCTCGTTCCCGTGGGCCGTCCCACCGGGCGCGACCGACGACGACATCCGCATCGGACGCCGCCGCTGGTACACCGGCGCGGTCTTCGCGCTCCTGTGGCAGGTGCTCGAGATCATCGCGGTCTGGACCGACGGCCGGAGCCTGCGCGCGCACGTCGTCTCCTCCATCGCCCTCGCCGTCGTCTACGCGGCGTACCTGTTCGCGCCGGAGCTGATGTGGCGGCGGAGCCTGCGCGGCCGGGTACTCGTGCTGGCCGGGGTCGCCCTGCTCGCCGGACTCCTGCTCCTCGTGGTCGGGCCCCTCGCGGTCTGGACCTGGCTGCTCGTCGCCGCACTCTCGGGGTTCGTCGCCGAGCGGTTCTGGGTGGCCGCGGTGGTGGTGCTCGGCATCGTCGGCGCACAGTTCCTCGTCGCGGCGAGCACGGGGTGGGACACCGCGGTGAACAGCGGCATCCTGTTCGCCCCGGTCATCACCGTGTCCGTCGGGGCGTCGATGCTGTTCTTCGGCCGGCAGCGCGAGGCGGAGCAACGGCTCGGGGTCGCGCAGGACGAGATCACCCGCCTCGCGGTCGTCGAGGAACGCGCGCGGTTCTCCCGCGACCTGCACGACGTGCTCGGCCACTCCCTGACCGTCGTCGCGATGAAGTCCGAGCTCGCCGTCCGGCTGGTGGACGTCGACCCGGCACGCGCGAAGGCCGAGATGCAGGACGTCGAACGGCTCTCGCGCGAGGCGCTGCACGAGCTCCGGCGCGCGGTCAGCGGCTACCGCGAGGCCGACCTCGACGCCGAACTGGTCTCCGCCCGCGCTGCGCTGGCCGCTGCCTCGCTCACGGCAGCGCTCCCCGAGGACGGTGAGGCCGCCGGGGACGACGTTCGCAGCCTGTTCGCCTGGGTCCTGCGCGAGGGCGTCACGAACGTCCTCCGGCACGCTGCCGCGAGCCGGGTCCGGGTGACGCTGACCCGGACGGCGCTGACCGTCGAGGACGACGGCACCGGGGTGCTCGCTCCCCCGTCGACCGCGGCCGTGCTCGGCGGGAACGGGCTCCGCGGTCTCCGGGAACGCGCGGACGCCGTCGGAGCGGTCCTGACCACCGGCACGAGCGACCTCGGTGGCTTCCTGCTCCGGGTCGAGAGGAGTCCACGATGACCGATCCGATCCGGGTGCTCGTCGCCGACGACCAGGCCCTCGTCCGTGGCGCACTCGCCTCGTTGCTCTCGCTCGAACGGGACATCGAGGTCGTCGCCCAGGTCGCCCGCGGCGACGAGGTGCTCGACGCCGCGCGAGCGTCCGGTGCCACGGTGGCCCTGCTCGACGTCGAGATGCCGGGCGCGGACGGCCTGACGGCGGCGGCGACGCTGGCCCGTGAGCTGCCGGCGTGCCGGTCCCTCATCGTCACGACGTTCGGACGCCCCGGCTACCTCCGGCGAGCGCTCGAGGCCGGGGCCGCCGGGTTCGTCGTGAAGGACACCCCGGCTGAACAGCTCGCCGACGCCGTCCGCCGGGTGGCCGGGGGCTTCCGCGTCGTCGACCCCGTGCTCGCCGCCGAGTCCCTCGCCGCGGGGCCGTCCCCGCTCAGCCCGCGGGAGACCGACGCGCTCATCGCCTTCCGGACGTCGCCGACCGTGGCCGGGGTCGCCGGCACACTGCACCTGTCCGAGGGCACCGTGCGGAACCACCTGTCGTCCGCCATCGGGAAGACCGCGGCGCGCAACGCGACCGAGGCGCTGCGGATCGCGGCGGACAACGGATGGCTGCTCGGCGCGGGCTAGATACCGAGGGATGCCCGCTCGACCCGAGGCGGCACCGGTGGACAAAACGTTCTGCTGCTGGCATGTTAACCGCTGAACGTCTGGATTTCAGCGTTCGGAGGAGCAGTGATGAACAGAATCGGTCAGCAGGCTCGGCGGACTACTGCCGGCTTCGCCGCAGTAGCCGTCGGCGGGACGGTGTTCCTCGGCGCTGTCCCTGCGCATCCCGCTCGAGCACGACAACCGCATCATCGCTGACTCTGGCCGGAAGTGGGGCAAGTCCGGCACTGAAGCAGTGACCGCGTGGAAGCCGTACCGGCCGAACCAGCCCGGCAGCGGTGTCGGCTCCGCGAAGACCTACTACGGCAAGTGACACATCGCAGCGGGTGCGAGCCAGTAGCTCGCGCCCGCTGCGGCGTGAGGAGAAGACGTGACGAAGCGACAGCTCACGGCGACAGCAGGCCTGCTCCTGCTTGCCATGCTCCTGACCGTGCTGATCGGAGTGTTCGACGCTCTGCTCTGACCCATTAGCGCCGACGCGGTCCGTGACGCGATGACCCCCACCATCCAGACCCTGCCCGAGCATCTGCGCCGGTCGTTGACGTGGGATCAGGGCACCGAGCTTGCCCGACACAAAGACATCACCCTCGCCACGGACCTCGCGATCTACTTCTGCGACCCGCACAAGCCTTGGCAGCGCGGCTCGAACGAGAACACCAACGGGCTGCTCCGGCAGTACTTCCCGAAGTCCACCGACCTCAGCGTCCACAGCCCGGAACGGCTCCTCGAAGTCGCGGCTGAAGTCAACGGCCGCCCCCGCAAGACCCTCGACTACCGCAGCCCTGCAGAAGCATTCGAACAGCTACTCTCGGACCCGAAACAACCACCCGTTGCAACGACCCCTTGAAACCGCCATCGGCTATCGAGACGGATCTGCGCCCCGCAGCGAAGGCCCGGTCGTATTCAGTCGCTCAGTGCGCCTGCCCGGCCCGGGAGACTGTTGCGGTGAGGAGCTGGAAAGCGTCGGTGATGTGGTCGCGCAAGCCGCGGGTTCCATCACCAATCCACTGCGACGCTGCATGGTGGAATGTCGCCCAGCACACCGTCGCGATCAGATCCGCAACGTCGTGATGCTCCCCGCGGTCTCGTAATGCCCCTGCGAGAGCCGCCGCCATGTCCGCACCCTTTGCGAGGTCGCGTTCGAGGAGCGCCGGGGTGTCCGCGATGATCCGCAGTCGGGAGATCCCGGCGGCGCGATCGTCCTCGAGCAAGCCAGCGGCGTCGATGAACGCCGCTCGGAGGGCCTTGATCGCCGAGGTGCCGCTAGGAACTGCATGCACCGCGGCCACCAATGCGTCGCGGAGCCTGCCTTGCCCGTCGAACAAGACCTCGCGCTTGTCCGGGAAGTGCCTGAAGTAGGTGCGGTCGTTGACGCCGGCACGCTGCGCAATGTCCGCCGTCGTGGTCGCGTCGTACCCCCGTTCGGTATACAGCGCGAGCGCTGCTTCGTACAGACGTTGACGCGCGGCAGCTCCGCTCCTCGGCATCCCCTCACCGTAGCGGCATGGTCACCATTCTGCCAGTTACTGGCGTAACGTAGCGCCAGTCACTGGCGAAACGTCGCCACCAAACGGGAGAGACTACACATGAAGGTGTTCGTCACCGGCGGTTCCGGGCAAACCGGGCCTGCCATCATCCGAGAGCTCGTCCGCAGCGGCCATGAGGTCACCGGGCTCGCGCGATCCGACGCATCCGCGACGACCCTGGAACGCCTCGGCGCTCAGATCGTGCGGGGCTCGCTCGTCGATCTCGACATCCTCGCGGCCGCCGCCTCGTCCGCCGATGGAGTCGTGCACATGGCCTACGGCGGCGACTACGCCGACCCGGAAGGCATGATCCTCCGAGACGTGGAGGCCGTCACAGCACTCGGGAAGGCGCTCGAAGGATCGGACAAGCCCTTCATCGTCACCTCCGGCACGCTCGTCCTACCTAACGGGGCGCTGGCGTCTGAGGACACCGCTCCCGACCGCGACGGCCCAGCCGCTGCTCGCTTGGCTGGGGAAGACGCCTGCCTGGCATTCGTGGACAAGGGCGTGCGCGCCATCGTGCTGCGGCTCGCACCGACCGTCCACGGCCCGAACGATCACGGCTTCATACCGATGCTCATCGGCACCGCTCGAGACAAGCAGGTCTCTGCATACGTCGGAGACGGCTCGAATGAGTGGCCGGCCGTGCACCGGGACGACGCTGCGGTGCTGTACCGACTCGCCCTCGAAGGTGCGCCAGCGGGCAGCGTCCTGCATGCCGTCGCCGAGAACGTGCAGTTCGCCGACATCGCCACCACCATCGGTCAGGGCCTCGATGTGCCCACCGCGCGGCTCACCTCGGAGGACGCTGCAGCGCACTACGTCAGCCCGTTCATGGCGCTGATCTACGCCGCCGACGCCCCCGCGTCGAGCGCCCGTACCCGGCAGCTCCTCGACTGGGAGCCCCGCCACACGGACCTACTCGATGACCTCGCGCAGGGCGACTACCTCCGTTGACGGGTGCCCGCCCGCCAGGCACACGCACCGGTAGGCGGGCGCCGCAGTCTCCTCGTGAGCGATCTGCGTGCCGTCTCGCTAGCCCCTGGCCTACCGGAACGCCGCGCTTTCCCGGTGGGCTGGCGAGACCGGCCGGGTGCTCCTCACGGCCGACCGATCCTTGACGTGATTCGGAATGATGGCGGCCGCTTCTCGGACCCGTCCGAGGCTCACCGGACGCAAATGACAAGAGGTTCCCATCAGGCAACCAGAGAGCCGATTCGTTGCCGCACCGCGGTACCGCCTCAGACCCCTGTGTCACCCATGCCGTACCATCCTCGCCGAACGCGAGCACGTCGACGCTCGCGTCGCTGGTGAGCCTGCGGAGGTCGTCCCGCGTCGCCCGCGATGATGGCGGTGGCGAGCACGTCGGCGGTGACGAAGTCGTCAGCGATGACGGTCGCCTGCACGAAGGTGGGGGTCGCTCGCCGCCAGATGCGCTCGCCGCGCTCGGCGGTTCCTGAAGTCGCGACGGCGCGGCCCGGACGGATCACGAACGACTTCGCTCCGGTCAGCGGCGGCAGGTAGCAGGTGGCAGGTGGCGTCAGTCGGTCGCACTGAGCGCGGCGGCGGCGGCGGCGATCACGGGCTCATTACGCTTGTAGTGCGCCCACTGCGCGATACGACGCACCGTCACGAGGTCAGCACGTTGCAGGATCGCCATGTACTCCGACGCTGTGGACTGCGACACACCAGCTCGCGCGGTGATGTGCTTGAGACACACCCCTACCTCGTCGGCGGGCTGGTCCTGGGCTGGGAACGAGTCGGGGTGCCGCAGCCACTCGAGGATCTGGAGTCGCTTCGGGTGGCCGAGCGCCTTGAACACCGCGACGAGCTGCTCCTCGGTCAGGTCCACAGTTCGATCGTAGGCGCCCCTCACCGAGACTCCGCCGGCACGACCGTCCTGAAGACCCGCGACACCGTGAATCCGACCACGAGGACTATCACCGGGATCACGAGCCCCACGCCGTACCCCCACCGATCGAACAGGGGCCCGAGCAAGGCCGGGAGCGCGAGCGCCCCGGTGTAAGCGGTCGCCGACACCACCGCGACGCGTCGTGGGTCGCCACCACCGTCAGCCGCAGCGCTCACACCGAGCGGGACACCGAGCGCGCACCCCGCACCCCACAGGAGCGCAGCGATCAGAATTCCGACGAGACCAGGCGCGATCGCGAAGACCAACAACCCGAGCACCGTCGCCCCGATCGCCACCCGGATCGCGATCATCCGCCCGAAGCGGTCGACGATGCGCCCGCCGACGAACCGGGTGGCCGTCATCGCCGTCACGAACACCCCGTACGCAACGGCACCCGTGGTCGCATCGAGTCCGTGCCCGCGAACCGTGCCGAGGGAGATCCACGACGTCGCCGTCCCCTCGGCGAACGCGAGGCCGAGCACAGTCACGGCGACGAGGAGCAACCGCCGGGCGACGGACCGAACTGGTACACCCTGCGCGGCAGCCCGTGCAGACGGTCCCACCACCGTGGACCGTGTCGGCCCACTGAACCGCCCTGCAGCGAACAGGACAACCACGGTCCCGATGACCGCGACGGCGGGGAACTGCACGGAGATCGGCAGGCCAACGCCGGCACTCACCGCTCCGACGATCGCGCCGCCCATCGCACCGAGACTGAACAGCGCGTGCAACCGCGGCAGCACCGACCGCCCCACCGCCTGCTCGGCGCCAGCAGCCTCGACGTTCATCAGCACGTCCCCCAGGCCGACGCCGGTACCGAAGACGAACACCGCGGCGATGGTGACCGGAACCGAACTCGCGCCCTCGGCACCGACCCCGATCCCGGCGAGCCCCACCAACTGCAGCACCGCCCCCGCCCGAACCCCAGCACGTGGTCCGATCCGTCGGCCGTCGCGCGTCGCCACGAGCAGGCCGAGACCAGAACCCGCGGCGAGGGCGATCACGAACGACGACACCACGGTCGCATCGACGTGCAAGGCACCCGCGACCGCCGGCGTCCGTGAAGCCCATGACCCGAGAAGGAGCCCCGCCGCCAGGAACACCGCCCCCAGCGATGGCAGGACCGCACCGCGATCCGAGGGCTTGCTCATCGGGCTCGCCGTCGCCACGAGAAGAACGGCATCACGAACGCTCGCGGGCGGCACCCTCCGCGGCGCCCCGGGTCATTGCATCGATCTCCACCTGAGCCGTGTTCCGCGCCCCCACCCGTTCGCGTCGTCGCAGACGTTGACGGTCGGGTCTACCAGGTGCACCGGGTTGTTCCATCGAGATCATGCAGATCATGCAGATCATGCAGATCAGCGTACATCGGAACATTGGGATATGCCGATGTTCACGATCTCTGATCCCGGACGGACCCGGACGAGGCTCGGCACTGATGTACGGGATACGTTGATCGGCCCGTTATCACCGAGCCTCCGCCTCGCGGCGATCTCTCGCACGGCCCCGTCGAAGTGCCGTTGTCCCGCCCGTGCCGCTCACTCCGCTCAGACTCGATTCACTTGGTGAGTCCCGCCATGACGGTGCCCGGAACGAGGACGTCGAGTTCTTCGAGCGTGTAGGGCGGGTTCTCGTCGGGGTCGCCCTTCGTGATGGTCCCCCGGTCCTCGTACTCCGACCACACGCTGATCCGTCCTCCTCCGGAGTGGAACACCTGACCGGTGACGTCGGCGGCGGCGGGAGTGCAGAGCCACGTCACGATGGGCGGGACGTGCTCGACGGGGCCCGGGCCCTTCTTGGCGCGGAGCCACATCTCCTCGGTGAGCTTGCCTTCACGGTACTGACGCTCGAGTGCGGGGAGGGCTTCCACGTAGGTACGGGTCGACGCCCCCGGAGCGAGGACGTTCGCCGTCACGCCGGTGCCGGCCAGGTCGGTTGCGAGTGCCTTCATCATGGACACGGTCGCGCCCATCGATGCTCCGAAGAGGGGCTTGCCGACCTTGCCGCGCGCTCCTTCGGACGCCGTCGCCACGATGCGCCCGAAACCGCGCTCCACCATCCCCGGCACGACGAGCCGTGAGAGCCAGAACTTCTGGAACACCACGAGGTCGAACACCTTCTTGAGTTCCTCGTCCGTGGCGTCGATCGTGCCGGCCAGGACCGCCCCGGCGTTCGCGATCAGGATGTCCACCGGCCCGAACGCGTCGACGGCCGTCTGCACGACGTTCGCGCATCCGGACGCCTCCGCGACCGAGTCGTAGTTCGCGACCGCGGCACCACCAGCTGCCCTGATGTCCTCGACGGTCTTGTCCGCGGCTTCCGAGCTCCGGCCGGTACCCGTCGCGCTCGTTCCGAGGTCGTTGACGACGACGCGGGCTCCTTGTTCGGCGAGGGACAGCGCGATCGCTCTCCCGACGCCGTTGCCTGCTCCGGTCACGACCGCGGTGCGGCCGTCGAGTCGTCCTGTCATGCGCGTGCTCCTGTCGTCGTGCGTTTGCTGTTCGTGGGTGTGCTGTTCGTGGGTGTCAGGCTGCGATGTTCGTGAAGAGCGATGCCGGCGCGCCGACGAGCATCGCGTCGATGTCGGTCTGTCGGACTCCACGTTCCACGAGCGCCGGGATGACGACGTCACTGATGCGGGTCGGTACCCACGTCTTGAGCGCCTCGACACCGTCCAGCGAACCGGGCTCCGACCAATCCGAGTACAGGACAGCGTCATGCGAGAGGACCACGCGATCCGCGTGTCCTTCGGCGGCGAGCGTCGCGAGGATGTCGATGCGTTCTTGCTCGGACGCGGTTTCCGGCAGCAAGTAGAGACCGAAACGATCGCTGCCGACGACGGCCCCGGCCGCGATGATCGACCGCAGGTAGTCGACGTCGGTGGTGTCGCCGCTGTGGCCGATGACCACGGTGCCGACGTCGGCGCCTTCACCGGCGAGGAGCTCGAGCGCTCGTGCCGCCTGATGATCTGCCGGATGGGTGTGCACTGTGATCGGCGCCCCGGTCTCTGCGGACGCTCTCCCTGCCGCGCGGAAGACGCGTTCGATGTTCGGGGTGAACCCCTGCTTGTCGACCGCGACCTTGATGGACTGTGCCCGGATGCCGGAGTCCGCGATCCCGACGGTCAGGTCGCGGAGGAACATCCGCGTGAGGATGTCGTCGGCACTGTTCGTGAACCGTGACGGCGACGCGACGTGGTGTGGCAGGTGGTCGAAGGTGTAGATGCCGGTCGACGCGATGATGTTGAGGTCCACGCGGTCGTTGACCTCCTTGAGGAAGTCCATGTCGCGTCCGTGCAGCAGCGCGGTGCAGTCGAGGATGGTCCCGATCCCTCGGTCGACGACCTCCTGGAGTCGTCCGACGACCTTGTCGACGACGGCGCTGCGTTCGCCTCCCCATGCCAGTTCGGGGTAGAACCGGGCGAACTCGGAGTCGATGAACACGACGTGCTCGTGGACGAGCGTCTGTCCGAGGGCGTCGAGGGCAACGGGCCCGCGGACCGTGTCGATGGTGCTCATGGTTCGTGGTCATCCTTCGTGTCGTGCGCGTGGGCGCGCAGGTGGGTCCCCAGCGTCTGGATGCTCCAGCCGTTCGGGTAGAGCGCCTTCTTGAGCGCGTCGGACGGGCTGGGATCGCCGTCCGCTCGATCCGGTTTCGGGTCCGACCTGCCGATGGCGCCGAGGACCATGGACGAGATCGTCTTCCTTCGTCGGGACGGTGCCTTCAGGCCGCAGGCGCGGAGGACGCGCTCGTCCACCTGCGCGGTCACGATCGAGTTGATGACGGGCCGCAGAGCGCGGGGAACGAGCGTCGGGATGAAGGCCAGGAGCGCCTCGGAGAGTTCCTTGTTCTGCGGCTCGTAGGCGAGTTCGGTGTCGAGGTAGGCCTCCCAGAACGCCCGGACGCCTTCGACCGTCTCCGGGATCGGCTGATGCGACCCGAAGGCACGTGCTTCGAGGTTGTAGTGGATGACGAGCGCGTCGCGCTCCTTCTGGGTCACCGGCCGCCAGCCGAAGCGATCGGCGAGCTCGAGCGACATGACCGGGACGTCACACCCGACGGCGATGAAGTCCTCCGGGTGGATGTCGTACTGACGGTGCATCGCGTTCACGCGTCGGGCGGCGTCACGTCCGTCACCGGGGCCGAGTCCGCTCTTCATCACCGCGCCGGTGAGGATCGAGGTGTCGAGGTACCGCTTGGCGGTGTGGTGTTCGACCTGTCCGGACGCCTTCAGGATGCGCGACATGCGCGGCGCTGCGAACGTGAAGAGGAACCCGGAGACGCCCTGGACGAGCATGACGGACTGGAAGTCCGTGTAGAAGAGTTCGGTGATCTCGCGGTGGTCCACCTTCGGGTCGAGCTCCTCGATGCGGCGCAGCCGCGCGAACTTGTCGTCCGTACCGAGCCACTTCCGCTCGGGTTTCGCTGCCATGCGCGTCACTCGTTCCAGAGTGCGCCGGCGACGGACTGTGCCGCCCAGAACCCGCCGTCGACGGCGATGTCTGCCCCGTTGACGTAGGACGCCCCGTCGCTGTTGAGGAACAGCAGTGGTGCTACTTGCTCCTCGGGGGTCGAGCGTCGGCCGCTCGGGTACTCCACCGGATCGATGGCGGCCGCCGAGTACGCGCCCTCGATGGCGTCCAGCATGGGTGTCTGGACAGCGCCAGGGCTGGCGGTGTTGATCCGGATGCCCCGCTGGATCAGCACGGCGGACTGTTGCATCGTCCACACGTTGAGGGCTTCCTTCGCGAAGGAGTAGGCGTGCCCCGCGGCTTCGGCGTTCCGCTCGTACCAGGCGACACCGTCGTCGAAGGTGGGTGACGACGTGAAGTCGATCAGCAGCTCGCGCTTCTTGCGCCAGGGGTACCCGCCGTCCGAGGAACAGTTGGCGATCGCACCGCCCTCGGACATGTGATCGAGCACCAGGTCGGTGAGCAGCCTGGTGCCCAGGAAGTTCACCTTGAGGATCTCGACCGCCGGCAGCATGGGCACGGCCCCGGCGCAGTTGAACAGCGCGTCGACATGCCCACCGATTGCTTCGACGGCGCCCCGGATCGACGCTTGATCACTCAGGTCGAGCGGTTGGAAGGATGCCACTTCGGCCGTGGGCGCACGCCGCCCGGCGCCGTGGACCTCGGCGCCGAGTTCGACGAGCGCGGTCGCGACTGCCGCTCCGATGCCGGAGGACGCCCCGGTGACGATGACGCGCTTGTTCTCGTAGTCGGGAAAGGTCATGGTGGACTCCGTTTCGGTTCGGCGGGATCAGAGGTGGTTGACGGGGTAGCGCGGCTGCTCGCCCCGGAGCACCCGGACGACCTCGTCCATCGACTTCGCGTAGATCTCACCGATGGACTCGCTGCTGAAGTGCGCTGCGTGGGGGCTGAGGAAGACGTTGTCGAACGTGGTGAGTCGGCTCGTGACCGGCAGCGGCTCCGTTTCGAACGTGTCGATGCCCGCCCCCGACAGGTGACCGGACGCCAGTGCGTCGGCGAGCGCTTCTTCGTCGACGAGGCCGCCGCGCGACACGTTGACCAGGACCGCTCCGGTCGGCATCGTCGCGATGGCGGCGGCGTCGATCAGGTGTCGGTTCTCGTGTGTGAGCGGGACGTGGACGGACAGCACGTCCGAGGTCGCGATGACCTCGTCGATCGGCAGCCAGCGCACCCCGCGTTCCTCGGCCGCCGCAGCGTCGACGAAGGGGTCGTACCCGACCACGTCGTAGCCGCTCGCCCGGAGTACTCGCGCGACGTGCGCACCGATCCGGCCGAGTCCGAGGATCCCTGCCCGTTGTTGGTCAGGACGGTGGAGCGTCATACCGCGCCGGAAGTCGACTGGAGTGCCCGCACGGACGCCGGCATCCCACGGCTTCAGCAGCCGGGTCAGGGCGAGGATCATCGCGACCGCGTGCGTGGCGACCTCACGGTGGTTCGCGTCTGGGACGTTGGTGACCTGGATGCCGCTCGACGTCGCAGCATCGATGTCGATGAAGTCGACGCCGATCCCCATCCGGTGGATCACCCTCGCGCGTTCGAGCTGCTGGATGAGTGGCGCGCGGACGTTCTCGACACCGACGATGAGCGCATCGGCGTCATGCGCGACGGACAGGATGCCTTCTGGTGTGCTGTCCGGGGCGTTGACCACGTCGGCAAGGTCCAGCAGCTCGCCGCCGACCTTCGGGTCGAGGCGCATCGTCGGGTTGGTGAGGACGACTTTCATGTGGGTCTCCGTTGCGAGGTCGGTGTGCGGTGCGGGGTGTTGCCGGAGCGATCAGCGGAGCTCGTCGCCGAGGCGGACGAGCTCGGCCGCAGCGGTGGTGAGCCATCCGGCGTCCGTTCCGAGGACGTGGAGGCGCATCCCTGCTCCGGCCATGCCGCGGGCGTGGTCGGGTGAGAAGACCGCGCCGGCGAGGAGCTTGCCGCTGGCGGAGGCCGCCGCGGCGATCGCGGCCGTGGCCTCGGCCAGCAGTGGCGAGGCGAGGGCACCCCGCAGATCACCGTCGTCCATCGCCCCGATTCCGAGCGCGAGGTCGACCGGGCCGATGAACAACCCGTCGATTCCGTCGATCGCGGCGATCTCGCGAACGGCGTCGAGCCCGGACGCGTTCTCGATCATCACGAAGATCATCGGACCGTCCTGCGGATCGAAGACGTCGCCGGGCGCGGGCTGCAGCGGACCGTAGGACCGCTCGCCGAGCGGGGGGTACCTGGTCGCGGCACGCGCCGATTCCGCCTCGGCCGCACTGCTCACCATCGGGACGATCACGCCGGCAGCGCCGAGGTCGAGCGCTCGCATGATGATCCACGAGTCGGCGGACGGCACGCGGAGGAGCGTGGGCTTGCCCTGCGCTGCGGCTGCGCGCAAGAGCGGCCCGACGGTCGCGAGGTCGTGCGGGCCGTGCTGACAGTCGAAGACGAGGAAGTCGACCGCGGTCGCTGCGAGCACCGCGACGGTGCCCGGATCCTTCGTGAGGACCCATGGCCCGATGATGGTTCCCTGCGCTGCGATCACCTGGCGCACGGGGTTCGTCGGCGCGTCGGCTGCAGTCGGGGATGACGAGTACGGCGAATCGTTGCTCATGCTGCGAGCCTCCCAGCGATCTGCTCGAGTGCGGCCGCCCAGGAACCGGGCAGGCCAATCCGCTCACGGAGTCCCAGGACGATCTTGTTCCGCCGGATCCCGCACGCCGCCACGAGTCGATCGCCGCGGCGGTAGAGCGCGAGCATCTTGCCGTCGGTGGCCAGCGTGGAGTCGAGGACGACCTCGTCGTGGCTGATGCTCGAACCGACGAACTGCAGTTTGAAGCCGAACTGGTCGGACCACACCCACGGGACGATGTCGTACGGCTCCGCGCGGCCGAGGAGCGTCCGGGCAGCGTGCTCGCCGCTCGTGATGGCGTGCTCCCAGTGTTCGACCCGGCGGAACTCACCGAGCCGTCGGTTCGGCCACCGGGCGACGTCGCCGGCCGCGACGATGCCGGGTGCTGCCAGCAGCGTCTCGTCGCAGACCACGCCGTCGTCGATGTCGAGCCCGGAGTCCGCCAACCAGCTCGTCGCCGGCGTGACCCCCATCGACTGGACGACGATGTCGGCGTCGACGACGGACCCGTCGTCGAGTTCGACACCGGTCACCCGGTCGTCACCGAGCAACCGCCGGACGGACCGGCCCAGGCGGAGGTCGACGCCGCGGTCGACGTAGAGGCGGCCGAGCTCGGCGCCGACGGTGGGGCCGAGGACCCGTCGGAACGGGACATCCGCCCGCTCGACGATCGTCACGGGGAGGCCGCGGTCGACACAAGCGGATGCGACCTCGGCACCGACGAACCCGCCTCCGACCAGCACGACCCGAGGTCGTCCCGAGTTCATCGCCGCCCGGAGCGCGACGGAGTCGTCCAGCGTCCGGACTGTGTGTACACCGGCCTTGTCTCCGTCGGGCAGCACACGAGGCGTCGTACCCGTGGCGGCGACGAGGCCGTCGTAGTGTTCTGCCGAGCCGTCGGACAACCGCAGCACGCGAGCGGCGGAGTCGAGCCCGACGACGCCCTTCCCGAGGATCCACTCGACGTCCTCGAGCTCCGCCGACCCGAGGTCCGGGTGGGTGTCGGATGATGCCAGGTAGCCCTTCGACAGCGGCGGCCGGTCGTACGGGGGGTGCACCTCGTCGCCGATGACTGCGATCGATCCGGTGAACCCCTCGGCGCGGAGCGACCGCACCGCCGAGAGACCGGCGAGGGACGCACCCACGACGACGATCCGCGATGGCTCTGCCATCAGTCCTCGATCGCGAGCGCGCGCTTCGGACAGATGCGCACCGCCGCCTGGAGTGCGGCGCGCTGCTCCTCCGGCGGGTTCTCGTCGAGCACGATCAGGTTGTCGTCGTCGTCGATGTCGAAGATCTTCGGAGCCGCAGCGACACAGACGCCGTTGCCCTCGCAGAGGTCCCAGAACACTTTGGTCTTCATGGCGGGTTCCCTTTCTCTGGTTTCCTTCGCCCGTGGCCGTCAGCCGCGGGGTTCCGGGCGGACGAGTCGGCCGCCGAGGTCGCGGTACGCCCGGATGACCACCGGGAGGTGGTCCCACCCCTGCTGGAACGTCGACGCCGTCCTGCGCGCGTTCGCCTCGTCGATCTCGAACTCCTCGACCACGGCGAGGAACTCCTGCAGGAGCACGCGACCCTCCATGCGAGCGAGGTGGATGCCCATGCAGAAGTGGTCGCCCTGGCCGAACGCCAGCGTGCGGGTGATCTCGCGATCCCAGCGGAACTCGTCGGGGTCCGCGAACTCACGCGGGTCGCGTGCGGCGGACGCGGTGACGAACGCGACGCGCTGACCGGGCTCGAGGGTCTCGCCCAGGACCTCGACACGCTCGGTCACGGTGCGGTGGAAGGACTGCGCCGGTCCGCAGAACCGCGCGGCTTCCTCGAACGCCCGCCCGGCGTTGGCCGCGAGGTCCGCGCGGACCGCGGCGAGCTGATCGGGGCGCTTGGAGAGCTCCCACAGCCCGTGAGCTGCGACCTTGGGCACGGTCTCGACGCCGCCGGCGAGCGGGGACATGAGCTGGTTGACGATCTGCGCATCGGTGAGCGGGCGACCGCCGAACATGCCGCTGATGGCCTTGTCGATGAACGGCAGGGTTCCGTCCGCTCCCGCTGCACGCCGCTCCCCGACGATGCCGAGGAGGAGTTGGTAGATCTCTCCCATTCCGGTCGGGTCGAACTCGTGGCCTGGATCGCCCGTCTGGTCGGAGGCGTCGTTGATCAGCTCCCGGATGCGCGGCGCCGTCTCGGGCGGAATGCCCGCGATCCGCGCCATCGTCCGAGCCGCCCACTGCCCGAGCGCGTCGGTGAGGTTGAACGTCCCCTGCGCGAGGACGTCCTGCAGTTCGGTTCGCACCATGTCCCGGAACCACGCCTCGAGACGACCGACGGCACCCGGTCGGAACGGCTGGTTCACGAGGCCGCGCAGCGTCCCCTGTGCCGGCGGGTCGACGCTCGGGAAGCCGGCGACCTGGTCGGCGCGATCGGGGGGAACGGCCCCGTGGTTGTGGACCACGAGCTGCGACGTGTTCATGTGCGTGACTTCGCGACCGTGCAGCCCGAGCGTCGAGTCGCCCATCGTGGTCCAGATGTCCTCGAACCGGGAGACGAACCACATGTCGTAGGCCTCGACGTAGTACATCGGGTGCTCGTCGCGCAGCCACCGGTAGTACTCGAGCGGATTCGTGAGCGCCTCGGGCGATGCCGGATCGAAGCCATCGATCAGTGTCATTCGTGTCTCCTCATCAAGACGATGAACACGTTCACTGAACGCGCTCACTGAAACCGTGACAGGACGCTACGCCCGCATCGGACGCCGCGTCAAGTGCCACGGCGATCACGCAGGTCCGACTACCATCGGCCAGGTGGCGACCCGAGCGGAGATGAGCGAGGCCCGCCGCATGTCCGTGCTCCGCGCGACGAGCGAACTGCTGGACGAGGTGGGCGTTGCGGCACTCACGATCCGCGACGTCGCCGCACGTGCCGGGGTGGCACAGGGGACGGTGTTCCTCTACGCCGAGAGCAAGGCGGACCTGGTCAACCAGGTGTACGGCCAACGGATCGCGGACCGGTGGCACGCACTGCTCGACTCACTCGCGGACGAGGCACCCCTCGACCGGGTCGAACACTTCTACCTCGGGTGCGTCGATCTCTTCTACGCGGACCTCGAGAACGTGCAGGCGCTCTACCGCGCTCTCGAAGGACACGTCGGCCGCAGGCTCGCGAGCGTGGACCAGCTCCTCGAGAGGATCCGCGGCTCGCTCTCCGAAGCCTCAGCGTCGGGTGCCCTGCGTGACGGAGTCGACGTCGATGTCCTGGCGCTCTCACTCCAGGGCCTGTACTCGAACGTCATCCCGCTCGCCCGCGCCGGGACCAGCCACGCGGAGACGCAACGCATCATCGCAGAGTCGCTGCGCCAGCTGCGCCGCGGAGTCGGCCGGTAGCGGGCATCCGCGCCGACTGCGCCCCACCCCGCACCCGATCGCTGAACGGGGTGTCTACGCGGTGCGGGCCGACGACCGCGCTGCCACCGCGGCGACGACGAGGTCCACCTCGAACGCGAACTGGCGATCCACGTCGCCCGCCGCATTGAGTCCGGTCTCGGCCATGCGTCGGATCGCCTCGTAGCCGCCCTCGTCGAGGTGCTCCTCGAGCGCGCGTCGGAGCTCCGGCGCCTGCGGGTGCCCCTCAGGCGCACGCACCATCACCGCGTCCCGACCGGCGGCCATCGCGAAGTTGGTGACGAACACGAGCGTTCGGTCGGCGAACTCCTCGTCGAACCCGGCGCGCAGCATCGACTGCAGGACCGTCTCAGCAGGTCGCAGGACCGCGAGGTTGTCGCCGCTGATCCGGTAGTAGTTGGCGAGCACCCCCGTCTCCACCATGCTGTTCCGCACCGCGGAGGCCCAGGCGCGGAGAACGACTTCCCAACCGTGTTCCTCCAGGAGGACGACGGACTCGAACTGCTCCTCGAACACGTCCGCTGCGACGAGTTGGAGGAGCCCGTCGCGGTTGGAGACGTGGTAGTTGATCGCGGTCCGGTCGACGCCGAGCACGTTCGCGATCGCCTGCATCGTCACGTCCTTCGGCGCCATCCCCCGAGCCGCCTCGACGATGGCGGCCCGATCGATCCGCGCGGGCCCCCCACGTCGCTTCCCCGTCGGCCGCACTCCGTCCGCCGCTGCTTGCGTCATGGCGCTCCATCCGATCTCGACGTACCGAGGGTGACGTCCTGGGGTTGACGTACCGAGGTGATCACCCTACAGTTTCACGCACGTGAAAGGTGTTTCACGGGCGTGAAACACGGAACGAGTGCGCAGGACGAGGGAGTTCAGATGATCCGGGAGTCATTCGATCGAGGATGGACCGTGCAGAAGGAGGGCGCTTCGACGCCCCCGGTCGGACCGGTGACACTGCCCTACGATGCGATGCTCTTCGAGCAGCGCGACGCCAAGACGAAGAACGGCGGCAACACGGGCTTCTTCCCCGGCGGCGAGTACCGCTACACGAAGACGTTCACCGCCCCGGCGGAATGGGCCGACAAGACGGTCGTGCTCGAGTTCGAGGGCGTCCACCACCGGTCGCGCGTCTTCGTGAACGGCACCCTCGCGTCGTACCGCCCGTCGGGCTACGCGCTCTTCCACGTCACCCTCGACGACCTGCTCGAGTACGGATCCGAGAACACCGTCGAGGTCGTGTCGGACAACACCGACGAACCGAACAGCCGCTGGTACACGGGCAGCGGGATCTACCGCCCGGTCCACCTGCTCGTCGGCGACCGGACCCACGTCCTCCCCACCGGGCTGCGGCTCGCCACCGAGGGCCTGGTCGGCACCACTGCGACCGTCAGCATCGCGACGACGATCCACAACCCGGAGCCGACCACGCGGACGCTCCGCATCGTCGCCACGATCGCCGGCCCGGACGGCACGACGGTCGCGACCGCTGCGGACGACCTGGAGTTCGGGCCGGAGTCCGACACGACGGTCCGGCAGCAGGTGTCGATCCCCCGTGCGGACCTGTGGAGCCCGGAGTCCCCCCAGCTCAACGTCGCGACCGTCACCGTCCTCGACGACGACGCCGTCCTCGACACCGTCACGGATGACTTCGGCGTCCGGACCCTCAGCGCGGACCCGAAGAACGGCCTCCGCATCAACGGTGTCACGGTGAAGATGCGCGGCTCGGCGATCCACCACGACAACGGCGTCATCGGCGCACACACGCTCGACGCAGCCGAGGACCGGCGCATCCGCCTCCTCAAGGCCGCCGGGTTCAACGCCGTGCGGAGCGCGCACAACCCGGCATCCCGAGCACTCCTCCGCGCATGCGACCGCCACGGCGTGCTGGTGATGGACGAACTCACCGACGCCTGGTTCCGACCCAAGGTGAAGCACGACTACAGCGAGCACTTCGAGGAGTGGTGGGAGCGTGACCTCGAAGCCCTCGTGGCGAACGCGTACAACCACCCCTCGGTCGTCATGTACTCCATCGGCAACGAGATCTCCGACACGGTGACGCCTCGCGGCGTCGAGATGAACCGCACGCTCGCCAAGCGGGTTCGCGAACTGGACCCGACGCGACTCTCGACGAACAGCATCAACGGGTTCCTGAACCTGATCGCACCCCAGGACGACGCGAAGATCGCGGCCCAGCAGGAGAAGGCGAAGAACAGCGACGAGAACCCGAACCGCAACCTGATCCGTGTCCTCAACCTGATCATCGGGATCCTCGACAAGATGCTCGACCGGATCGTCCGTCTGCCAGCCGTCGACAAGCGCACGCGCGACGTCTTCGCCGAGGTCGACGTCGCGGGGTACAACTACATGGTCGGCCGCTACAAGCTGGACGGACGACTGCACCCCCACCGCGTCATCGTCGGCAGCGAGACGCGCGCAGCGCTGACCGCGAAGATCTGGCCGCAGGTCGAGCGGCACTCGCACGTGATCGGCGACTTCGCCTGGACGGGCTGGGACTACATCGGCGAGGCGGGGATCGCGTCGAAGCAGTACGGCACGAAGAAGCGTTCGATCTACCACCCGTACCCCGCCCTGCTCGCGGCAGAGCCCGTGATCGACATCACCGGTTTCCGGCAGAGCCAGTCGTACCTCAACGAGATCGCCTGGCACCTCACCAAGGGGCCGCACCTGGCCGTCGAACCCGTCAACCACTCGGGCGAGACCGTGGTGAACACCGGCTGGCGGGCGACGAACTCCGTCCCGAGCTGGAGCTGGGCCGGCTGCGAAGGGCGCGAAGCGACCGTCGAGGTCTACGCCGACGCCGCCCGCGTCGAACTCCTCCTCGACGGCCGTGTCGTCGGCACAGCGCCCGGCGGCCGCGACGACCTCTACCTGACGAAGTTCACGCTCCCCTACGCGCCCGGTTCACTCACCGCCGTCGCCTACGCGGCGGACGGTACCGAGATCGGCCGCGAGACGCTCGTGACCGCCGGACGCGACCTCGAGCTCCACGTCGAGCCGGAGACCTCGGAGATCCGCGCCGACGGGGCGGACCTGCTCTACGTCCCCATCCTGCTGACCGACGCCGCCGGCATCGTGAAGCCCCTCGCCGACCGCAGCGTCACCGTCACGGTGGACGGGCCGGCCACACTGCTCGGACTCGGCAGTGCCGAGGCGATCACGACCGAGGCGTTCGCGAGCGACACCCACCGCACGTTCTTCGGCCGCGCGCAGGCCGTCCTCCGCGCGCAGCACGAGTCGGGTGACGTCACGGTGACCGTCTCCGCGGCAGGGTGCGAGCCGGTCAGCGTGACGATCCCCGCCGTCGAGGCCGTCTCGACCAGCGACACCCTCACACGAACCTGACGGAACACCGCAACGACCGCATCGGCCGTTGACCCCGAGCCCCGCTCGACCTACTATTCCACGCACGTGGAAAAATACCCGATCACGCACCTCCGATGATGAAGGAACGCAGATGCCACAGGAGAAGAACCTGCCGATCAACGAACCGACGCTGCTCGGCGTCGGTCAGCCGGTGACCGTCGACGACCCGACCGGGTCGATCGGTCTCTCGGACGAACCGGAGGACATGCAGCGTCGCCTCTGGGTCCTCTACCCGCTCGCGAGCCTCAGCATCTCCGCTGTCTCCGGCGGCGTGAACGGCGCGCTGCTCGCGAAGCTCATCGCGGGCTTCTCGGGGGCGAACGAGGCAAGCCAGGCCGCGGTCCTCGGCCTCGCACTGTCCATCTCGGGGATCACGTACTTGCTGGCTGCGCCGATCGGCGGGCTCCTGTCCGACCGCACCCGCACGCGGTTCCTCGGGCGTCGGAACCTCTGGGTCCTGATCGGTGCTGTGGCCGGCGCGATCGCGCTCATCGCCCTGGGGTCGTCACCGAGCATCCCGGCCCTGGTCGTGCTCGCAGCAGTTGCGACCATCCCCGTCGGCGTCGTCCTCGCCGCCACCAGCGCCGTCATCCCGGAGCGGGTCCCGATCCGCTCCCGTGGGCGCATCTCCAGCATCAACAGTCTGATGGCGCTCGTGGGCGCCGGCCTGGGCATCGCCGTCACCTCACTCGCACCGACGGTGTTCATCGGCTTCGTCGAGCTCGCGATCCAGCTCGTGGTGTTCTGCGCCCTCTTCGCGTTCTTCACCCGCGACGAGCCAGCCCCCGTGAAGGAGGTCGTGTACGAGAACGGCGCCGTGGTCAAGGCGAAGCACATGTTCCCGACGCCGAAGAGCCACCCGGACTACTGGTGGACCTTCGCCGCTCGTGGGCTCGCGTTCATGGCGTACGGTCTCGCGACCGGTCTGCAGCTGTACTCCCTGCGCGACTACTTCGGTGCCGGTTCGACGCACGACGCGAGCCTCGTGCTCGCGCAGATCATCCCGTTCAGCACGATCGCCCTCGCCGTCGCGGCGATCCTCGGTGGACTCGCCGTCGACCGGTTCGGCCGGCTCAAGCCGTTCGTGATCGCATCGTCCCTGCTGTTCATCCCGGCGGCGCTCGTCCTCGCACTCGTGCCGAGCATCCCCGGAGCCTTCATCGGGTTCATCCTCACCGGGCTCGCCTTCGGCTCGTACATCTCGGTCGACGGCGTGCTGATGACGCGGGTCATCCCGAGCAAGACCCACGCGGGACGCGACCTCGGCATCCTCAACGTCTCCGGCTCGGTCGGCAGCATCATCGCCCCTGCGCTCGCCGGCGGCCTCGTCGCCGCCACCGGGTACGGGCTGGTGTTCTTCCTCGTCATCGCCGCCGGCGCGCTCGCCTCCGGCTGCGTGGTGTTCATCCGCTCCGTCCGCTGACCCAGGAGACGGCGAACGCCGCTGGCCGGTCCCGCACGGGGGCCGGCCAGCGGCGTCTTGGTGTCCAGTCACGACGGACGGGAGGCGCGGTGCGGGTCCGCACCGTGCCTCCCGTCCGTCATGTGCGAACGCTCACCGCACCGGACGCGTGATCAGACGTCGGTCGCCAGCAGTGCGTCAGGAACCGCAGCGTCCAGCTCGTCCAGGCTCCAGATGCCACGCGGGTCGTCCTGCTTGACGAGGGACGGGCCGTCGGCCTCGTGGGTCCAGCGGGTGACCTCGGTGCCCTTGACCGAGAACACCTGGCCGGAGACGCCCGCCGCGGCGTCCGTGCAGAGCCACGTCACCATCGGGGCGATCCGGTCCGCGGGCGGCAGGTAGAAGCTGCCGAAGTCGTCCTCCGGCACGCCCTGGGCACGCAGGGCGTCGTCCATCTCGTCCTTGTACAGGTCGAAGGTGCGCGTCGCAGCACCCGGCGCGTAGCAGTTGAACGTCACACCGCTGTCGCGGTACGTGTTCGCCAGGTCGTGTGCCATGCCGATCCCGCCGTTGAGCACCGCCGCGCCGAGCGGGTTGGTCTGGGTGCCGCGGGCGATCTCCGACGTCGCGAAGACCACACGCCCCCACCCGCGCTCGAGCATGCCGGGCACGGCAGCACGCGACAGCCAGAACTTCTGTCCCAGGTAGAGGTTGAGGAGCTTGTACCAGGAGTCGTCATCGGCCTGGATGCCGGCGAGGGACCCGGTGACGAGCGCCCCGGCGTTCGCGACGACGATGTCGCACGAGCCGAAGGTGTCGTTCGCGGTGGCGACCGCACGGACACAGCCTTCAGGATCTGCGATCGAGTCGTAGTTCGCCACTGCGCGACCGCCGGCTGCGGTGATCAGCGCGACTGTTCCGTCGGCCGCTGCCGAGCTCTTCCCCTCGCCGCCGACGTCGGTGCCGAGGTCGTTGACGACGACGGACGCTCCTTCTTCGGCGAGCTTGAGGGCGATCTCCTTCCCGATGCCGTTCCCTGCACCGGTCACCAGTGCGACCTTGCCGTCGAGACGCTTGCTCATGAGGACTCCTGTTCGTGTCGATCCATCGTTGGACTTACGAGACCAATTGTCGCGTAATACCTCTCGGAGGCGACTGGGAGTTTCCGGGAACGCCGAAGGCCCGCCCGGTCACCGTGACCGGACGGGCCTTCGCGTGCCTCAGTGGGACGAGGTCGCCCCCGCGTCGACGCGCACCGTCGAGAAGTAGCTGCGCTCGCTCGACTTCAGTGGCCGCGATGCACCTTCGACAACGAACGATCCGGTGACCGCGGTGTCGTCCGAGGAGCCCCCGACGAACACGTCGACCCGTCCGGGGTCGACCGAGAAGCCGCCGCGGGCGTTCGTGTAGCCGAGCTGTGCTGCCGGCAACGTGAACGTCACCCGCTGCTGTTCGCCCGGTTCGAGTGCGACCCGGGCGAATCCCTCGAGCTGCTGCTCCGGCCGGGTGACCCCGCTCGTGTTCGCGCGGATGTACAGCTGGAGCACCTGGGCGCCCGCCACGTCGCCACTGTTGCGGACACTCACGGAGATGGTCGCCTCGCCGTCGGTCGTGATGGCGTCGGGGGTGACCGCCACGTCGGCGATCTCGAACGACGTGTAGCTGAGGCCGTGGCCGAACGGGAACAGCGGGGTCGCCGGTCCGTCGATGTAGTGGTTCCCGAACGGCGTGTGGCTGCGGTAGCCGCTCGCCGACCGCTGGTGGTGGAAGATCGGGATCTGCCCCTGCGACCGCGGGATCGTGAACGGCAGCTTGCCGCTCGGGTTGACCGCCCCGGCGACGACCCGTGCCAGTGCGCGGGTTCCGCCGACGCCGTTGAACGACGCGGTGACGATCGCGTTCGCCTGCAGGAGCGACTCCGGGAAGAGCGTCGGTCGGCCGACGACGAGTACCGCGACCGTCGGCTTGCCGAGCGCCGCGACGGCGTCGATCAGTCGACGCTGGACCTCCGGGAGCTCGATGCTGAGCGAGTCGCTCGCCTCGCCCTCGGTCCGCTCGCCCTGGAACCACTTGCTCCCGCCGCCGACGGCGAGCACGACGACGTCGGCGTCCCGGGCAGCATCCACTGCGCGCTCGAACGCGCCGTCCTCGAGCTCCGAGAGGAGCGCCGTCCCCGGCTCCGCGACGACCGAAGCGCCGAGCGCCGCGAGCTCCTCGGACAGTCCGCGGACACCGTACTCGCTGCGCACCCAGTCCTCTTGTTCGAGGGGCTTCTTGTTGGAGGGGTCGGCCGCCGGGAGGTGCTCCTCGACGCCGACCATGTTGTTGAAGCCACCCGCCGCCATGAAGAGCCCGACCTCGCGAGCCGCCGGGAAGGTGTACGCCGGGTACTGCAGCGACGCTGCGTTCGCGTGAGGACCCACGACGGCGACCCGCGGCTGCTTCGCGAGGTCGAGCGGGAGGATCCCGTCGTTCTGCAGCAGGACGACCCCACGGTCTGCCATCTCGTTCGCGATGTCGTAGCCCTCGGTGCGGACCGCGTCCATGTCGATGTGCTCCTGCGCGTACGGCTGCTCGAACAGCCCCAGCTCGAACTTCGTCGTCAGGAGCCGGAGGACCGAGACGTCGACCTGAGCTTCGTCGACCCGGCCTGCGCGCACTTCCTCGGCCAGGGTGGCCCCGTACGACCACGGGGTCGGCAGCTCGAGGTCGAGGCCCGCCTCGATGCCGAGACGACCCGCTTCGGCAGCGTCGACCGCGGCCTTCGCACGCTGGACGACGTGCTGGAAGGAGATGTAGTCCGACGAGACGTAGCCCTGGAACTCGAGGGTGTCGCGCAGCAGCGTCGTGAGCAGCTCGTACGAGATCGCCGCGGGGACGCCGTCCACCTCGGAGTAGGTGTTCATGACCGACCGGAGCCCGGCGACGTGGATCGCCGCCTCGAACGGGCGCGCGAACACGTCGCGGACCCGTCGGGAGCCGGCCTCGACGTTCGAGGAGTTCAATCCCCCCTCGGACGCGCCGTACCCGAGGAAGTGCTTCCCGGTCGCGACGACGCCGTTGGCCAGGTCGTCCGTCTGGAGGCCCGACACGTACGCGGTGCCGAAGGCCGAGGCGAGGTACGGGTCTTCACCGTAGGTCTCGTGCACGCGACCCCAGCGTGGCTCGAGTGCGACGTCGAACTGCGGGCCGAGTGCCTGCCGCAGGCCGAGGCGACGCATCTGCGTCCGCACCAGGTCACCCATCTGGTGGCTCAGCTCAGGGCTCCAGGTCGCGGCCACACCGCTCTCCGTCGGGAAGACGACGTGCCCGGGCGCCTGCGTGCCGGCGATCGCCTCGTTGTGGAACACCGCGGGGACACCGAGGCGAGTGTTCTCGACGAGGTGTCGCTGGATGAGGTTGATCTCGTTCGCCACCTGCTGCGGCGTCGTCCCACCGGTCGAGGTGAGCGGGGCGACCTGTCCGATGCCGTTGCCGAGGACGCCCCCGGCGGTCTCCGGGTTGAGCGCACCGACGGCGAGGACGGACTGCGGCTGGATGCAGGTGAGCTGCTGGGCCTTCTCCTCGATCGTCATCTCGGCGAGCAGCAGCGCAGCACGCTCTCCGGGGGGCAGGGACGCATTGCGGAAGGAGTTGGTGTCGGACATGGCCGGATTCCTCTCTGGTGCGCGTCGGCGCAGCGGGACTTCGTTGTCGGTGCTCGTATTTACTCACGGGCGTGGAAAAAGCGTAGCCTGGAGATCCCGACGCGGCAAGCGCACGAAGGGAACGCTCAGGTCGGGCAGAATGATCGAGCACGAGAGGATCGCCATGGCGGACGGAACGACGGCTGCGCCGAAACCGCGTCGAGGGCGCCCACCGCGGATCTCTCGCGCATCGATCATCGAGGCCGCACAGGGGCTCCCCCTCGACGAGCTGTCGATGCAGGCCGTCGCGGATCGGCTGGGCGTCGACCGGTCGAGCATCAACTACCACTTCGCCGACCGGGACGAACTCTTCGCCATCGTCGCCTCCGCCACGCTCGACTCCGCACTTGCCGGGTACCGACACCCGGAGAGCGACGACTGGCGCGAATGGGTCCGGACCTACGCGCGGAGTGTGCACGCCGCACTCCTGCAACACGCGACACTCGCGCTCTACGTTCGGCTCCCCCTCGGTGCGGACGCCCGGGCGCTCGCCCCCGTCGAAGGCACGATCCAGAAGATGCTGGAGGCCGGCTTCAGCGACGAAACCGTGGCCCATGCCGTCGCGTTCGTCAGTGAGATCGTGCACGCGACGGCGCAGAACGAGATCCTGGTGGCGCGGGGCACACACCCGCAGGGGCCGGAGCTCACCCGTTTCCTCGCCACCCAGTCCGAATCCGAAGCCCCGGGTCTCCGTCGCTTGCTGGAACTCGATCCGCTCGGGAACGATTCGCACTTCGAGTTCGCGCTCCGCGTGTTCATCGCCGGTCTGGACGCCCAGCTGCGCGAGCAAGCCTGACCCGCCGCACCGTCCGGATCACCGCAGTGGAGCGCTGAGACCACGAACGACCGCCGCCACACGCTCGGCTTGCGTGGCCCGCTGGGCGGGCGGACGTCCCAGGCTCTCGTCCAGGAGTGCGTCGGCCACCCCCTCGTAGTAGACGGCGACCGCAGCGCGTGCCACCTCGACGGCGGGCAGGACGAGCGCGACGTCTGCACGCGCGGCGATGACGGCGACGCGCTCCGCCAGGCGCTCCAGCATCTCGTCGCGACGTTCAGCGAACACCGCTCCGGCCGACGCCGACGCCGACGCGTACCGTTGGAGCTCAGAGCGGACGACGACCCATCGACGGTCGTCGGCATGGTCGGGGAACAGTGGTTCGATGAGCTCGGCGAGAGCGTCGATGCTCTCGGACGCCGGCCCGGGATCAGCCGGGATCATCGCCGAACGGATGTGCTCGATCCGACGGTCGAACTCGCGGTCGACGAGCGCGACGAACAGTTCGTCCTTCGAAGCGAAGTTCGAGTAGAAGGCACCCCGCGTGTACCCAGCAGCCTCGCAGATCGCGTCGACCGAGGAGGCGGCGGTGCCGAGTGCCGCGAACAGATCGAACGCACCGTCGAGCAGGCGATCACGTGTCACGGCGCGACGACGAAGGGGCCGTTTGCTCGCGTCCGTCGTCATCGCCCTCATCCTCCACCGGGCCTAGCGTAACGATGCTCTCGCTCCTACACTCGATACGAAGTCGTATTCAATGCAATAGTGCATCGAACTGTTCTGGTGTACGTCATGACGGAGGAGATCGACGATGGGCCCGTTCACGTTCCAACCCGTCTGGGTGACAGAGGACGTCCTGATCTACGCGGCGACACTCGCGGTGGTGTTCTTCATCATCAAGACGGAGGCGCAACCGGTGGCGCGCATCATGGAGATGGTGGCGTTCACCGTGCTGGACAGCGCCGTGTACGAGAACTTCGCGACCGTGATCGGGCTGTACGGCTACGGGCACTCGATGCTGATGCTGTTCAACGTGCCGATCTCCGTGCCGCTCTTCGAGTACCTGGTGCTGTACTCCGCGCTGAAACTGTTCGAGTACACACACGTACCGTCCTGGCTGAAGCCGCTCGGGGCCGGGTGGCTCGCCGTGGTCGCGGACTTCACCCTGGACCCGGTCTCGGTGCACCAGCGGTTCTCGACACTCGAGGGAACGGTGAGTCGTTGGTGGTGGAACCTCGGCGACGGGTGGGTGCAGATCTACGACGAACCGGTGAAGAACTTCACCGGGTGGATGGCCATCATCGGGTGGGCAGCGGTCACCGCACTCCTGGGGCGCGCCTGGCACCGCCGGTCGGGCTACAAGCCGTGGGTTGGTGTCGTGTACCCGATCATCGCCGCTGTCGTCGCACTCGGCCTCACCATGTCGCCGTTGACGAGCATGCTCCTGATGTTCTCACCGGTCCTGCCAGCGGGAACCGCCTTCGAATGGGTCGGCTTGGGCCTGTCCCTGGTTGTTCCGCCTGTTCTCTTCGCGCTGTTCTGGCGCGGCAGGATGCGCCCGGGACTGTCCGTGCGCACGCACTGGCCAGTGTTCGCTGCGCTCGGCGCGTTCCCGGTCATCAACCTCGGCTTCACGCTCGCCGGCGGTGACTGGGAGATCCTCTGGCTCGAGATCCTCGGGACGGTGGTCATGGAAGCGGTGCTCGCACTGTTCGTGATCCGATCCACGCGCGCGACATCCGAAGTCAACGACCACCAACTGCGAACTCCCGACCTCAGTGCAGCGCGAGCGCCCGGGCGATGAACCGGGAGGCCGCGTCGACGACGTGATCAGGAGCACTCGGCGCTGCGATCAGCCGTTGGATGGCGGACTGGACCACGCCGAGGATCAGATCGGTAGCGAGATCGGGATCGTCGTGCGGCACGAACACGCCCTGCGACACCCCATCGGCGATGATCCCGGACAGTCGGTTCCTGACGTCCTCGAAGGGAGCTGTCGCCCGCGTCCGGTCGAGTTCTCGGAACGACTCGGGGCGGATCTGCAGGAGGTCGAGACTCCGTGCGTCCTTCGCGAGGACGACGATCACGACGCGCACCACGATGTCGAGTCGTTCCCCGACGGGGGCTGGCGAGCCCGCGATCGCGACGTCGACGGAGTCCACGAGACGACGCCCTGCACGCTCCGCCGCCGCCATGAGGAGCGCCGACTTGTCGTCGACGTAGTTGTACACCGTTGCGCGTGACACCCCGACGCGGGCTGCGACGTCACCGAGGGTGAGCGCGTCGTACCCCTTCTCTGCGAGCAGGTCTTCGAACGCGTCGAGCACCGCCGCCCCGGTCTGGGCACGGTGCTCGGCGACGGTCGCAGCGCGGATCTTGGGCATGTCCTCATACTGCCGGTCTCCGGGCTCCGGCTCATAGTCCCTTCTCAGTTTTGTTAGACATGATGTCACTATTGAGATGACAACGTGTCGTGTAAAAGCACGTCGCCTGAGAAGGGAACTTGGCGCATGGAACACCGAGAGCACCACCAGTCCACCGAGGCGCAACGGCCCCCGACAAGAGGCTGGCGCAAACTCCTGCTCGTCGTGGGCGCGGTGCTCGTCGTGCTCATCGGGCTCATCGTCCTGGGCGCGTTCGTGCCCGGCATCCCGGGAGTCGGCCTGGTCGGTTCAACACTCTCCGGCTACGCAGCCTGGATCGCAGTCGCGGCGTTGGTCGGTACTGCCGCCTGTATCTGGCTCGTCATCCGACGCCGTGCCGCGTGGCGCGTGGCCTTCCTCGCGATCACCGGCGCGACCGCGATCGGCGCTGTCGTGATCACCGGCCAGCTCATGGCCGTCGGCAGTGCGAACGGCGCACCGGTCAACCCGTTCGCCTCGCCCGTGGCGGCGTCCGCCCCGGACGACACGCACGTCTACGCCCGCGCGGACGGATCCCCGCTCGACGTCGCCGTCTGGAAGCCATCAGCCCCCCGCAGCAGCAGTGGCACTGCGCCGGTCGTGATGTTCGTGCACGGCGGCGGATGGATCAGCGGGTCGGCAACGGACGACAGCGGCGACAAGCGGTGGTACGCCGACCACGGCTGGCTCGTGCTCAGCGTCGACTACTCACTGTCGAGCGACACGAAGCACGAGTGGAACACAGCGGTCCGCCAAGTAGAGTGCGCGATGGTCTGGGCCGGCGACCACGCCGCCGACTACAACGGCGACATCTCCCGATTCGCGGTGATCGGGGATTCTGCAGGCGGGAACCTCGCGATCAACGCATCGTACCGAGCCGACTCCGGGTCCTCGGAGCCGTCGTGTGCTGGAACCGTTCCGAAGGTCTCCGCTGTGGCAACCGCCTACCCCGCGGTCGATCCTGTCTCGTTCTACGACAACGACGATCTGCTCCTCGGACCCGCTTCGAAGGGCGTCGCAAAGTACCTCGGCGGCACCCCGACCGAGTACCCCGACCGGTACCGGTCCGTCGCATCGACGACCTACATCACGCCTGAGGCGCCCCCCACGCTCGTGCTCGCCGCGACCAGCGACCACCTCGTCCCACCGATCGGCGCGTACCGCTTCGTCGACGAGGCGCGTGGAGCGGGCGTCGACGTCTCCCTGGTGAAGGTCCCGCACGCGGAACACGTGTTCGACCTCGCGCCGCTCGGGAAGCAGCTCCGTCTCGGGATCACCGAAGCGTGGCTGGAGGACCAGGGGCTCCTGGACTGAGCACGGCCGACGCCGCGGTGCGTGCCCTCAAGGGGACAGCGCCGCGGCGATCGCCGGCGCGAGCTCGCGAGCCCAGGCCTCGTACCCGGCGGCATTGAGGTGGAGCCCATCAGTGCTGAGCTCGCGTCGGATCGCCCCTCCCGCGGTGGCCATGGTGGGCCAGAGGTCGATCCAGCGAGCACCGTACTCGTCGGCTACTGCGCGCTGGTGCGTGTTCAGGAGCGTGATGCGCTGCGCGAAGCGACGCTGGCGCGGCATCACGCTGTTCACAATCAGGGGCGCCGAGGTCCGGCGGGTGATCTCGAGCACCAAGTCGCCGAATCGTCCGACGATCGCGTCCACACCGGCCCCGTCCCCGCCGTGCGCCAGATCGTTCGTCCCGATGAGCAGTGAGACCACCGTCGGCTGGTCGACGGCCGTGTCCAGCCGGCGGAGCACATCGGCGATCTGATCGCCGCCGACGCCACGGTTCACCACATCGACGCCCGGGAGCCAACGGCTCCACGAACCGCCTTCCGTGATGCTGTCTCCGAGTACGACCGCCCTGCCGGCGGGTGACGGGAGCATCTGGAAGTGCTCGGACCGGAGCTGTGCAGCCCGGGAAGTCAATCCACCCCGCAGCGCTCCTGCCCGGCCCCCACGAGCGACCCCGACGGTGAATCCGAGGGCGGAAGCGACGGCCGAGGCGACCGTTGCGTAGGTCTCGGCCGACCACGCGGTCATACCGAGGACGGTCCGGGGAGCGAGACGGTCGTCGTGGACGGACGGTTCGATGAAGCCGATTCCGGCTTCACGACACCGATGCTCCAGCAAGCGGTTCCACCGTGCCGGGGCGGAGTCCTCGAGTGCCGCGGGGACACCGACCAGGAGCGTCGGCGCCGCTCGCGCACGCTCCGTGGCAACCCGGATCATGGCGGCCACGTCAGCGTCGGAACGATCCGGACGATCGCGCAGCCGTCGCCCCGAGACCTCGGTCAGTCCGGGGAGGAGCACGATCGCGCTCGGATCGACGACCTGACCGAGCAGATGTGTGAGTTCGCCGACCGTTCGGAGCCGCTCTCCGACGACTCTCGTTCTCGTCCCTGGGAACCACTCATTCCAGTTCCCGAGCACCGCTTGGTCAGCCCCCACGATCGCCAAGTGGCCGGGAAGGGTCGACTCGCCCCGAGACTGTCCCGTGTCGACGTACCTGCCGATGAGCCCCCGGAGGGCCACACCCCGGACGCTCACCCTCGGCTCCCGCGGCCGGGGTGCGGCACGCCTGCCGCGGGGAGAGTCGCGTCGCGCATGGGTACTCCTCGCTGATGAGGTGCGATGACCGGGCCGACCCCCCTTCGAGTGGTGGCCGACCCGGTTCGTTCGCTCTAAGGACGGTCAGAGGCTTGCCATCTCGCCCTTGAGCTCGTCCAGCACGGCGGGGTCGACGTTGGACGCGGCCATGCCGAGCACGGCGTTGAGGGACATCGCGCCGGCCATCGCGATCATCGGGTTGTCGACCAGCTCCGGCAGGTGCCGGTGGATGATGGTCCGGCTCTCCGGATCGGCGAGGATCTCGCTGAGCGGAGACCGGTCGAGGTCCCAGCGCTGCGTCGACTCGACCTCGGCCTCCGCCGCGTCCCGGAAGGGCGGGACCGCCTGCGTCCAGTCCTGGTAGCGCAGGCCGAACCCGAAGGCGAACGTCGGGTCATCGGTGTCCGAGGGGACGTCCTCGCGGCTGGCGAGGACAGCCGCCATCGAAGAGGGCAGTTCGAACGGCAGCTTGCCGAGCGGCTCCAGCGCACCGAAGAGGACCTGCACGAAGGCGTCGTCGTGCGAGCCGAAGTTGACGATCAGCGAAGCGACGTCGTCCAGGAACGGCGCGACGATCGCAGGCCGGTCCAGGTAGACGTCGACGATCGTCGGCACGGTCGCGGCGACGGTTCGGATGTGCTCGAGCTCCGCGGGGTGGAAGTCGAGCGAGCCGGCGTGGAAGAAGTTCTCCAGGTCCCCGGGCTCACCACGGACCTCCCAGGGCGCCACCACGCGGAGCACGGCCACGTCGGCCTCCTCCGGGGTCGACACGATAGAGGCCCACTTGCGGAGCACCTTCGGGTCGATGCCCTCGGCGTAGACCTTCGTGTCGGGCGCGAGCGGCAGCTTCGCAGTCCCCGTGTCGTTCTTGAGCAGGGTCTGTGCGTGCGCCTGCGCCTCGAGGCCGAGCTGCCGGGACTCAGCGGACCCGACGGTCGCCTCTGCCGCTGCCACGTCGACGTAGGGCTGCTCGAACAGTCCCAGGCGGAACTTCTCACGGAGCAGGCGTCGCACCGACTCGTCGAGCCGCGCCTCGGTGATGTGGCCGTCGCGGACGAGCCCGACCAGCCGTGCCGGTTCCGTCTCGCCGCCGAACTGGTCCACACCGGCGTCGATGGACTTGATCATCCGCTCTTCCTCGGTCAGCTCCTCGACACCCCAGAACTGCCGCGACACGATGCCCCAGTCGGTGCAGATGATCCCCTCGAAGCCGAGCTGGTTGCGGAGGATGTCGGTGAGGATCACCTTGTTGAAGTTGAAGCCGACCTCCTCGAACTCGGTTCCGACGGGCATCCCGTAGTACGGCATCATCTGCGAGACGCCGGCGGCGATGAGCTTCTTGAACGGCTCCAGGTGGTACTCGAACATGTCGCCCGGGTAGACCTGCTCCCGGCCGTACGAGAAGTGCGGGTCCTCGCCGTCCTTCTGGGGTCCGCCACCAGGAAAGTGCTTCGCCATGCCGGAGACCGACCCCACGCCGATCTCGGCGCCCTGGAGGCCGCGGACGTACGCGGCGCCGAGGCGTCCGACGATGTCGGCATCCGAGCCGAACGTGGTGCTCGCCCGCGACCACCGCGGTTCGGTGGCGATGTCGACCTGCGGGTGCAGGGCCGTGCGGATACCGACGGCGAGGTACTCGCGGCGGATCACGTCGGCGAAGCGCTCGACCAGAGCCTCGTCGTCGAGCGCTCCGAAGCCGAGCATCTCGGGCCACTGGGAGAACGGGCCGGCGAGCAACGACGTGGCGGGGTTGTCGCTGAACGAGTGTCGCGGGTCGGTGGAGAACGTGACCGGTATCCCGAGCGGCGACTTCGCGACCTCGGCCTGGACGGCGTTCGTCCACTCCGCGATCTCGCGGGCCGAGGGTGCCTGCAGGATGTTGAAGTGGGTGATCCCCCGGTCGAGCAGGGTCCGCGCGTTCGGCAGGCCGAACAGGCCGTCACCGTCGAAGTCGCCGAACGGCAGGATCGGGTGGAACATCAGCGCCGCTTTGTCCTCGAGCGTCATGCGGGAGAGCAGGTCTTCGACGCGCTGTTCGATGGAGCGGGTCGCGTCCTGGTACGGGTGGTCGGTGGTCATGATGGTGCCTTTCGTGCGGGGAGGAGGAGGGCAGGTCAGCGGACCTGGCGGATGCGGAGGACGACGAATGAACCGGCGATCGCCATCGCGGCACCGACCGCGAACCAGAGCGTGTAGCCGCCGTCGAAGAGCGCGTTGCCGAGTGGGATGAAGACCAGGCCGGCGAGGAGGGGCGCCAACGCCCCCGGCAGAGCACCGGCGGCGTTGAGGATCCCGAGGTCCTTGGCGGTGTCGTCGGGATTCGGCAGGACGGACAGGCACATCGCTTGGTCGACTGCGAAGAAGCAGCCGGCGCCGGCACCGGTCAGGGCCTGCGCCACGAGCAGCACGGTGAGTCCACCGCTGTGCCCGAAGAGCGGCGAGAGTGCAGTTCCGGCGACGCCGACGGCGATGACGAGTCCCGAGATGACGATGAAGAGCTTGCGGCGCCCGGCTCGGTCGGAGACGAAGCCGCCGACGACGCTGAACGCGATCAGCGTGCCGACCCCGATGATCTGGGCGATGGCGTTGAAGGCCAGCTGCTCCTGCGTGTTCATGCCGTAGGAGGTCGCCAGGAACAGGGTCAGGTAGGTCGACACGCTGCCGTAGGCGACGAGGATCAGGCCACGGCTGAGGAGCGCCCACCCGAAGTCGGGGTGTTTGCGAGGGTCGAAGATGAACGACGTCAGCAGTTGGCGGAGGTTGAGTGTCGTCGAGGGTTCCTGCGTGCGGACGTGGTCCTTGAGGACACCCGTGAAGACGACCATCAGGACGACCGCGATGATGCCGGGGACGACGAAGCGGAGCACCTCGTTCGGCAGGGCGTTGAGGAGCACCGCGCCGATGAGGAGCCCGGCGGGTGTCGCCGCGCCCAGGATGCCGGAGACGCCACCTCGCTTCGCGACCGGGACCTGGTCCGCGACCGTTGCGTTCATCGCGGCCTGCGCGATGCTCCCGAAGAACTGGCAGCCGCACCAGGCGACGAGCAGCAGGAACACGTTCGGCGCAACGCCACACCCGATGAGGGCGAGGAGCAGCCCGACGACCCCGACGAGGAGGAACGGCCGACGACGACCGAATCGTGACATCGACCGATCGGAGAGGCGCCCGGCGAGCGGCTGGGTGACGAGCGAGAAGGCGAGTCCGACGCCGGTGACGAGCCCGAGCCGAGCCGGAGCGTCGGCGAGCCCGACGAGACTCTGGACCTTGACGGAAAGCCCACCGATCGTCGGACCGAGCAGCGCCAGGAAGAGACCGAAGGACGCGAATGCGACCGACGGGACGTACCCGCGCGGGCTCCGGGTCAGAGCGACCGCGGGGATCGCTTCGGTCTGCGTCATGTGAACTCCTTCGTTCGGACGGGAAGTTTTTCCCGAGCGGGAACTGTTTTCCCCCGAGCGGGAACTGTAGACTCGGGACCGCCGAAGGTCAAGTCCACCGAGGGAGCCCCCCATGCCGAAGCCGAACGGGAACGCGCCCACTCGGAAGCAAGGCCGGCCGAGGCGGGTCGATCGGTCGCAGATCATCGCGGTCGCCAAGTCACTCGACCCGAGCCGGCTGACCATGCAGGCGATCGCTGACGAGCTCGGTGTCGACCGGAAGACGATCAACTACCACGTGACGGACCGGGACGGCCTCCTCCGGCTCGTCGCTTCGGACGTGTTCGAATCCCACTTCCAGGCAGCGTTCCGCGGCGAACACGGGTCTCGCGAACCCGGAACCGAGCTGCCCTGGACCGAGATGACGCGCCGCTGGGCGATCGCGGTGCGGGACAGCGTCGTCGTTTCGGGCACCCCGACGCACTACTACCGGATCGGCGGAGCGGACACGGCGATGTTCGAACCGGTGGAAGAGGTTCTGCAGAGCATGCTGCGCGCGGGCTTCGATCGCCTCACTGCGAGCCGCGGGCTCGTCTTCCTGACCCGCTTCGCGATGGGGGTGGGCCGCGACATCGTGATGGAGTCGAGCATCGGCGAGCACCCGCAGAGTCCGGAGGTCCGACGCGCGTTCGAAGCAGACGACAGCGATCGCTTCGAGGCGTTCCGGTGGATGATGGACAACGACCTCAACGGGCCGAGCGACATCGAAGAACAGTTCCTCTTCGAACTCGACGTCTACATGGCCGGCATGGCGAAGCGCCTCGCCCCGATCGTCTGAACGGAGCGAGGCCCTCCACCACGATCAGTCCGCCGTTGCCCGCCGCAGAAAGTCCGCGAGCGTCGCGACGGTGCCACTGACCTCCGGCACTTCGCGCGTGCGATCGAGATGCCCGTGCGGCATGCCTGCTGCGAGGTACAACGCAGCGTCGACGCCGGCGCCCACTGCGGCGCGGTGGAACGCCTCACCACCCGGCCGCAGGTCGTCGTACTCGGACACCACGGTCAGCAGGGTCGGGAGACCAGTGAGCTCGATGTCCGCAGCATCGGCGAGCGGAGCCTGCCCGCCACCCGTGTACGCACCGTACATCTGGTCGACGATCCGCTGCGACATCCGGGTGGGGCCGAGTTCGACGGAGAGCTCGGCGTCGATCGCCGAGTCGTCGACGAGTGTGCGGTACAGCAACGGGTACACCAGGGCGAGCGCGTCGGGGGCGCCCCCGTCCCGGTCACGGAGTTCCGCAGTGGCCGCGAGCGCGATGCTCGCGCCCGCCGACGCACCACCGAGGGCGATCGGCCGGTCCGGGAGACCGAGTTCGGTACGGTGCGCACGGACCCACTCCACAGCGTCGCGCACCTGCGTGTGCGGGATCGGGTAGGTGACGTCCTGTCCGTTCGACAAGGCGTAGTCGACAGTGACCACGAGGATGCCGTGCTCGAACGCGAGTTCACGCGCGACGGTGTCGGACTCCGGCATCCCGATGCTGCCCCCGGCGAACCCGCCGCCGTGGACCCAGACGAGTCCGAGGTCGGCAGCGGACGTCGGCAGGTAGAGCCGGATGGCGACCGGGCCGACCGTGGTCTGGATCTCCTGTTCGCGGACCTCGCCGGTCGGCACGGGGAGCGTGTGGTCGTCGTGGAACGCCTGGGCGAGCTGGGCGGCGGTGGCCGGATCGGCCATCGCCTGCTCGATCGACGGGAAGCGCTTGACGGCTTCGAGACGGTGGGCGAAGTACGGGTGCAGTGGCATGGGTTCCTCCGAGGTCTGCCGCGTTGCATGATCGGGAACGAGGAGTGGGGCGCCGGGCGACCGACACCCCACTCAGGGGTCAGTGACTCACGCCAGGACGGTACCGGGGACCAGGACGTCGAGTTCCTCGAGCGTGTACGGCGGGTTCTCGTCGGGGTCACCCTTGGTGATCGTGTTCCGGTCCTCGTACTCACTCCAGACGCTGATGCGTCCGCCAGCGGAGTGGAAGACCTTCCCCGTGACGTCCGCCGCCGCGTCGGTGCAGACCCAGGTGACGATCGGCGGGACGTGGTCCACGGGGCCGGGACCCTTCTTCGCGCGGAGCCACATCTCCTCGGACATCTGGCCGGCCTTGTACGCGGCCTCGAGCCCGGGCAGCGCGTTCTCGTAGGTCCGCGTCGAGGCGCCGGGCGAGAGCACGTTCACCGTGACGCCGGTTCCCTTGAGGTCCGTCGCGAGTCCCTTCGCGAGCGAGATCGTGGCACCCATCCCAGCGGCGAAGACGGGCGCACCGACGCCGCCCATGGCACCTTCGGACGCGGTGAGGACGATACGTCCCCACCCGCGCTCGACCATCCCGGGGACGACCAGTCGGGACAGCCAGAACTTCTGGTTGAGGAACAGGTCGATGACCTTCTTGTACTGCTCGTCCGTGGAGTCGATGCCGCCGGCCATCACCGCACCGGCGTTCGCCAGCAGGATGTCAACCGGACCGAAGGCGTCCTCGGCGGTCTTGATGAGGTTCTCGCAGCCGGCGAGGTCAGCGACCGAGTCGTAGTTGGCGACGGCCTCTCCGCCGGCGGCGATGACCTCGGCGACGGCGGCATCCGCAGCTTCCGAGCTGACGCCGGTGCCGGTGGCAGTGGTACCGAGGTCGTTGATGACGACGCGGGCACCCTGGGCGGCGAGCGACAGTGCCATCGCCTTGCCGACACCGTTGCCGGCGCCGGTCACGACGGCGACCTTGCCCTTGAGCCGATCACTCATGGAACTTCTCCTTCTCGAGTCTCCGTCGGCGAGGTGCCGACGGTAATTACGCAACTAATAGTTGCGTAATTACCCTGACCTGTCCATGGCGTTCAGCCGTGCACTTGCTGAGAGCATTCAGGCTCCACGGCCATCCGGTCCGATGCCGTCGAAGACGACCGAGGTCAGGTCCTGCAGGAACTCGGGAGTGAGCTCCTGCCGTGTGAGCAGCCGGTAGACCAAGGTGCCGACGACCATCTCCGCCACGGTGCCCGACGGGGTGTCCGCGCGCACCTGACCGGCCGCCGCCCCCGCGCGCAGCAGGGCCGCCAGCGTGTCGTTCGTCGAGTAGTCGACCTGGTCCCGGAACCGTTCGGCGACGCTGTTGTCCTCGGCGGACGCCGCGGTGGCAGCTCGGATGAGCGAGGCGGTCTGGGGGTCGCTGCTGTACTCCGCGAAGCGGCTCACCCAATCACGCAGGTCGTCGTGGACGTCGCCCTGCGCAGCGGGCTGGAGCGGCGGCGGCAAGAAGAACCCCTGCAGGATCAAGTCCGCGACCAATGCGTTCTTGGACGGGTACCTCCGGTAGATGGTCTGCTTCGCGATGCCGGCTCGCGCAGCGATCCGGTCGAACGAGAGCCGGTCGTACCCGCCTTCGCCGAGCTCCGCCCGTGTCGCCTCGAGGATGGCGCGCTGCACCGTTTCACTGCGCGGTCTGCCGCGGCGTGCTTCTGCCATGTACCGAGTATGGGCCGGGAGGCGCGGTGCGGGCCCGCACCGCGCCTCCCGTCGGCGGTGTCAGCGTTCGTCGCTGCGGTGCCGGTCGACGAAACGTCGGATCTCGGCGCTGAGGTCCTGGTCTTCCGGAGCGGAGCCGCCGAAGCCGCCGTGGGGCATGGCTTCGAACACGTGCAACTCGGCCTCGACGCCGGCGTTCCGGAGCTTTCGGTGCATCCGCACTGTGTTCGACAGGAACAGGTCGCGCGTGCCGGACTGCAGGAACGTCGGAGGGAAGTGTGCAACGTCGCCGAACAGGGGTGACAGGTAGGGATCTGCCAGATCATGACCGGCCGCGTACAGCAGGTTCTGCTGCCGGCAGCTCGAGAGGATGTTGTCCACGCCGTCGAGCGTCTGGAAGGTGTCCCCCGATTCGGTGAGGTCGACCTCGGGCGTGGTCAACACGAGTGCGGCGGGCATCGGGAGGCCCTCGTCGTGTGCGCGGAGCATGAGCGCAGCAGCCAGGTTCCCGCCGGCGGAACCACCGCCGACGAAGATCTCCTCGGGACGGCGGATCTCGAGCAGGGCGCGGTAGACGGCGATGCAGTCGTCGAGCGCGGCCGGGTACGGGTGGAGCGGGGGCATCCGGTAGTCCACGCTCCACGTCGTCATGCCGGCGCTCAGCGCCACACCGGAGGCCATCAGGCCGGCGAGTTCGCCCCCGCCGAGCACGAGCGCGCCGCCGTGCAGGTTGAGGTAGATCGGACCGGTGTCGGACTCGGGCAGCCCCGCTGGACGGACGATGTACGTCGGGACACCGCGGACGTCGACGGACTGGCTCGTCACCGGGAGCGTTGCGTCCAGGAATCGTGACTGCACGAAGGCGTCGATCTGTCCGATGTACTGCAGCCAGGCCGCGGTGTCGTCGAGCTCGGGCATCGGCTGCTCGGAGGGCGGGAGCTGCAGCCACTGCTGTGCTGCCTCGCTCACGCTCGAAGGGGGCGGGAAAACCGGTCGGGGCGTCATTGCTTCTCCTTGGGGTCGGTTCTGCGTGGTGGGTTGTGGTCAGTCCCAGAGGTCGCCAGCTGCGGACAGCTGGGCCCAGTGTCCGCCGTCGACCACCAGGTCGGCACCGTTCACGTAGGACGCCATCGGGCTGTTCAGAAAGAGCATCGGTGCGACCTGTTCGTCAGCAGTGGACCGACGTCCGATGACGTGGGTGGTCGCATCGAGCATCTCCGCGGGGAAGACGTTCTCGATCGCCTCGAGCATCGGTGTCTGCACCGACCCCGGGCTCACGGTGTTGATGCGGATCCCTCGGGTGATGAGCGCCGAGGACGTCGTCATCGTCCAGACGTTGAGCGCCTCCTTGCCGAAGGCGTAGGGGTGTCCTGCCCGGTCCGCGTTGGACTCGTACCAGGCGAGCGCAGCGTCGAACGACTCGGCCCCCAGGAACTCGAGCAGGAGCGGCAGCCGCTTGCGCCAGCGGAACCCGCCGTCCGACGAGGTACTCACGATCGCGGCGCCGTCGGACATCCCCGCCGCAATCCGCTCGGTGAGTAGCCGCGTCCCGAGGAAGTTCACGCGGAGCAGGTCCATCGGCGGTGCCATCGGCGGCAGTGCGGCGCAGTTGAAGAGCGCGTCGACGCTGCCGCCGACGACCTCGGTTCCCCGCCGGATCGAATCCGGGTCTCCGAGGTCGACCTCGACGAAGTGTCGGAGCGATGGATCCGGCTCGTTGCGGTCGACTCCGATGACGTCCGCGCCGAGGTCGAGCAGTGTCCGTGCGACCGCGCGGCCGATGCCGGACGAACAGCCGGTCACGACCACGCGCTTGCCGAAGTAGTCGGTGAAGTCCACGGCGACGTCCGAGCCGGTCACGCCCGCTCCGCCTGGTCGACGGCCACGCGGTAGAGCCCCATGGTGCGGACGATCTCGTTCGGGTTGGTGATGTCCTCCTCGTAGCACCACTTGCCGTCGCCCGCGTAGCAGAACGGCGACAGCCCGATGAACTGGTACGGGTCGCCGCCGTCCGGAGCCGGTCGCTGGTTGAGCGTGTAGACGACCACCAGGTCGTTGTCGATGACGTACCAGTCCGGGGCAACGATCGTGGGCATCGGCTTCTCGCCGGTGGCGCCCTTCACCCAGGCCCGGATCGCCTCGCGGCCACGGAAGACGCCCATCGAGTGCTCGACGTAGACGGCGTCCTCGGTGAAGAGATCGACCCAGGGGTCCCAGTTCCCCGTCGTCGTGCCGACCGCCGAGAGTGCGAAGTACGTCTCGAGGGCGGCTTCGACCTCGGCCCGTGGGAAGGGCCCGGGTCGCCGAACTTCGTCGGCGAGGAACGAGAAGCCGCGTTCCGGGATGGCGCCTTGCGCTGCTGAGTGGTCCAAGTGGTCAACCTCCGGGAGTCCTGTCATGTAAACGCTGTTTACACTAACCCGCTACACTGGTGATCGTCCACAGGATCGACGACGAAGGCGCACGCACGAGATGACCGACGAGATGCAGTCCGCGAAGCCGGCGAGACCGAAGGGCAGCCCGGCGATGATCGTCCTGATGGTGATCATCGTGGTCCCGACCTTGTTCCTGGCTGAGGCTGCCGGCGCCGGGGCGGCCTCGATCATCGGCGGTTTCATCGCGATGTTCAGCCTCATCGCGACGATGGGCGGTCCGTTGCGCGCCGATCTGCGACGCCTTGCGTTCGTCGGCCCGCTGGTCGCGTTGGGGGCGATCGGACCTCGGCTGCTCGCGGAGGTCTCCCGGCCCGGGGCCATCGCGCTGATCACTGTCCTGATCTTCGCCGCTGGGCTCCTCCCCCTCCGCGCGCGACGGTACGAAGCGGTCGCGTTGGGCATCGGGATGGGCACGCTCTTCGGCTACGCGATGCCGATCAACGGCGCGGTCGACGGTTGGCAGCTCGTCATCGCCGGCGCAGTCGGGGTGGCCGTGGCCGCTTTGCTCCGGGTGCTGTTCGGCGCGAAGGACCCGAGCGGACCGACCCGCTCGGCCATCGCTGCGATCGTGGACGGCTCGTCGACGGACGTGCCCGGAGCACTCGACACGCTCCTCTCTGACCGACCGACGGTCTGGCTCGGACGCACGGTCGCCGCGGCCGGACGCTACCGGCTGGCTCGGCGGACGCTCGAAGCACACCGCACCGGTCCGCACCAGGACGAGCTCGACACGTTCCTCGGCGAGTGCGACGATCGATCGGCACTGATCGCGTCGGCGATCCGTGCGAAGGTGCCCGACGACGAGACCGATGCCGCGCTCCGTTCGGCAACGACGATCCACACTCCGGCCGGCGCGCCGGCCCTCGTGGCACGTTCTGCCGACCAGGTCGTCGCCGCACTGTCCGAGATGGTGACGACGGTGGTCGACCGGGACACGACGCGGGCAGACGTGCCGAAGGGCTTCCACACCAGGCTCGCGGCAGGTGCGGTCAGGGCGGGTCTCCGGCACGGCTCGGTACAGGTGCGTCACGCCTTCCGGACCGCTCTCGCGGTCCTCATCGTGCTGCTCGTGTCGCTGTTCCTGCGAGCCGGTGACCCGTTGGTCCCCACGCTGCTGATGACGACGTTCAGCCTGATCCAGGTGAGCTGGGGTGCGACCCTCGGCAAGGCCCGGGATCGGCTGCTCGGCATCGTTGCCGGCGGCGTGATCGTCGTCCTCGTCGTGATCGCCCTGCCGCCGGCGCTCCTCCTCCCGATCAGCATCGCCGGCTTGCTCGTCGGGATGTGGTTCATCACGGCACGTCCGGCGGTCGGCGTCGCGGGCATCCTCGTGATGTCGGTCGGGATCAACACCGAACTCCGGCACCTGCAGCCGATGGAGGTGATCGTGGAGTACGTCGTCCTCACCGCCATCGCCGTGCTCGTCGCGTCCGTGATCGGGTTCGTCGTCGTTCCGGCATGGCGCCCGAAGGACATCCCGGCGCGGATCGACGATGCGACGTCGAGCACCGCAGCCGCCCTCGCCGCGCTGGCGGCCGACGTCACGAGCGATGCACGCGTCCGGCGTACCGACCTGCTCGGCGACGCACACGCGGCGACGCAGCAGCTCGTCCCGGACCAGGAGAAGCTCTCCGACCAGCAGCGTCGCGACCTCGACGCACTCCGCGCCGGCCTGCAGGACGTCCTCGCGACGGCGCTCTTCGTGAGCGCGACAGACGTGGATGACGGCCGGGCGGCCCTCGATCGAGCGTCGGATGCGCTCGCCGGGAATATCCCGGAGCAGTCCGACGGCGCGGACGGAGCACCGATGGACGACGCCGTCGAAGTGCTCGCCGAGGACGTCCATGGCCGCGCAGAACGCGCACGAGCCGCGTTCGCGGACCAGCGTTAGTCCACGTCGCCGCTCGTCGCTGCGTAACCAGCCCGGAGCACCGCGACCGCGCCCTCGTGGAGTTCGTCCCAGCGCGCGACCGACTCGTCATCGATGACCCCGCCGCTCTCGGCCAGCCATCGCTGCGCAGCGACGCCGACACAGCTCATGAGCACGTGCACCGTCACGTCCACCATCAAGCGGTCGAGTTCGGGACGTTCGGCGAGCAGCGCCTCGGTCACGTCGTGCGCGGCTCGGCCTGCTTCTGCGTCGACGAGCACGGCGAGCCGCGCGGCACGTCGTCGTTGCCCGTCGAACACTCGCCACAGGTGCGCGACCGACGATGGCGTGATGCCCGCCCGCAGCGAGCGGAGCAGCCCCTCGAACACCGCGACCTGATCGGAGACTCCGACCGGAACGACGATGCTCTCGCGGACCGAAGCGCGCATCCGCTCAAGCACCGCTCGGCACGCTGCCTCGACGATGGTCTCCATCGAGTCGAACCGATCGAAGACGTCCCGCTTGCGGAGCCCGGCGCGGTCCGCGATCAGGTCGACGTCCGACCCGATCGGCACCCCGTCCGCGACCAACTCGTTGACGGCTGCGACGACCGCGCTCCGGACGCCGTCGTCGGCGTCCGGCTGGGGCGCCCAAGGGCGGAAGCCGGCCATCAGGCAGCCTCGTCGCACGGGTCGGTCGTCATGGTCGATCCAGTCCTGCCCACGCTCATCGAAGGTGCACGCTACCAAGCTGTCCTCCGTCCTGCGGACACGTCGCTGGGAAGTTCCTCGACTTCAAGTAAGCGATTTGACTTACGAATGGTGCTGGGTATGGAGTGCACATGGGGCCGACGACGAGGAAGAGCACGATGGTGATGCAACGCGGTGCGGGACACACCGATCCGAGACCGTCCCAGCCGACCATGCGGAGCAGAGCAGAACAGGTCACGGCAACGCGGACGGCGATCCTCGACGCAGCCGAGTCCCTCTTCGCACAGCACGGGACGTCCGCGGTGACGAACCGCCAGATCGTGGAACTCGCGCATCAGCGGAACAACGCGGCCGTCGCCTACCACTTCGGCGGCCGGACAGACCTGATCCAGGCGATCGTCCACCGGCATCAGGGAGCGATCGAGACGGTCCGGGATGACGCCGTGGCGGCGATCAGCGGCTCCACCGATGCCCGCGACTGGATGGACGCGCTCGTCCGGCCGCTGGCCATCCACCTCGACACGCTCCCGCACCCGACGTGGTATGCGCGGTTCTCGTCCCAACTCGTGAACGATCCCGCACATCGAACGATCATCGTGCGCGAAGCACTCGATGCTCCTTCCCTGCACCAGGTCATGGCGGGCCTCGACCGGTGCAGGCCTGCACTGACGGACCAGGTCGCCGCACGGCGCAAGCAGATGTGCAGCCAGCTGATGATCCTCGGGTACGCCGAACGCGAGCAGCAGGCCGCAGGCGAACCGGGTTCGTCGGCGGAATGGCTCACCTTCGCACGCGAACTCACGGACGCCCTGACGGGCCTCTGGCTCGCGCCCTCGTCCGCTGCCGAGCGCGACGGTGCCCGCGCATGACCGCGCAGGATCCCCGCGACCGGTCAGTCCTCGTCGTGGGCGCATCCGCTGGTGGTCTCGCCACAGCCGAGGCGCTCCGGCGCCTGGGGCATCGGGGCCGACTGACCTTCGTCGAGTCCGGTGTCCACCTGCCCTACGACCGACCGCCCCTGTCGAAGCAGTTCCTGTCCGGCGAGTGGGAGCGGGAACGCGTCGCGCTCCGCGACGACACGGTCCTCGCCCAGCTGGAGGCACAGTTCGTGCTCGGAGAGCGCGCGGTCGCGCTCGAGACGGTCACCCGGACCGTCGAGACCGACATGTGGCGCAGCTTCACTGCTGACGCCGTCGTCATAGCGACCGGGGTCGACGCACGGTGGCTCCCAGGGGCGCAGGACCTGTTCGGCGTCCACACACTCCGCTCGCTCGACGACGCCGTCGCGCTTCGCGGCCAGCTGGAGAAGCGTGGCCCGCTCGTCGTCGTGGGCAACGGAGTGCTGGGCAGTGAGATCGCGGCCACCGCGGCGCAGCGCGGCATCGACACGACCCTGGTGGGCTCCAGCGCGACGCCGATGGCGGGATCCCTGGGCCACGTCGGGTCCGCGGTCCTCGCGCGACGACACCAGGAAGCGGGCGTCCGGCTGATCGGCGGCAAGCGGGTCCGGGCGCTGCGAGGGCGGTCCGGGCGGGTGCGGACCGTGGAGCTCAGCGACGGGACCGAACTCGACGCGGCGACCGTGGTCATCGCCGTCGGATCCGAGCCGCAGACGTCCTGGCTCGTCGACAGCGGTCTGACGATCGACGACGGCGTGGTCTGCGACGAGTACTGCCGTGCGGGCGAAGGCATCTGGGCGGTGGGGGACGTCGCCCGCTGGCAGCACATCGGCCTCGACCAACGACTTCGGCTCGAGAACCGGACGAACGCCGCAGAGCAGGGTCTCGCCGTCGCTCGGGACATCCTCGGTGAGGGAGCTCCGTACACGCCGTTGCCCTACTTCTGGTCGGACCAGTACGGCCAGCGCGTCCAGGTGTACGGCTCGATGGCCGACGCCGACCACGTCGCGCTCGTCGACGGCGCGCTCGAGGACGACCGGTTCGTCCTCGAAGGATCGAAGGACGGGGAACCCATCGGCGTCCTCGGCTGGGCCATGCCGAAGCAGGCCCGCCTGCGCACTCGGCCACTCCTCGACCGCATCAAGACCCGGTCCGCGTCGGCACTCGGCCCCGCGGACTGACGAGGCGCCGTCCCCTCATCGTGGCGACGGCACCGTGCACGACCCGTTCGACAAGCACAGGAGGACATGTATGACCACCACCGCTCCGTCCGACACGGCCCCGTCGTTCCCCATGGAACGTGAGGGCCGCTGCCCGTTCGATCCCCCACCGAGCGCCCGGAGGATCCAGCACGACGAACCGATCACCCGGGTCTCGATCTCGAACGGCACGACCCCCTGGCTCGTGACCCGCTACGACGACGCCCGCAAGGTGCTCGCGGACTCGCGGGTGAGTTCCGACCCATCGAAGTCGGGCTACCCGGCGCAAGCAGGTGGAGCCGAGGGGCAGGGATCCCCCGTCAGCTTCATCCTGATGGACGACCCCGACCACGCACGGCTCCGCCGCATGGTCACGGCGCCCTTCGCGGTGAAGCGCATCGAGGCGCTCCGTCCGCGCGTCCAGAAGGTCGTCGACGACCTGATCGACGGGCTGCTCTCCGGCCCCCAGCCGGTCGACCTCGTCGAGGCGTTCGCCCTACCGGTGCCGTCGCTGGTCATCTGCGAACTGCTCGGCGTGCCGTACGCAGACCACGACCACTTCCAGGAGAACAGCAGCGCCATCGTCCGCCGCACGTCGACGATGGACGACCGCCGGGCTGCGCTCGGCGCGCTCAGCACCTACCTGACCCAGCTCCTGGAGAAGAAGATCGAGGCTCCAGAGGAGGACTTGCTCTCCGACCTCGGCGCGCGCGTCGTCGACGGCGAGCTCACGCTCGACGAAGCGTCGCAGATGGGCGTCCTGTTGCTCATCGCCGGGCACGAGACGACGGCGAACATGATCGCTCTCGGAACGCTCGCGCTCCTCGAACATCCCGGGGAACTGGCAACGCTGCAGGAAGCGCCGGAACCGTCGCACGTGGCGTCGGCCGTCGAGGAGCTCCTCCGATACCTCACCATCCTGCACGCCGGGCGACGGCGTGTGGCCACGGCGGACATCGAGATCGGGGACGTCACGATCCACGAAGGTGACGGCGTCATCGTCGCCGCTGACCTCGGCAACCGTGACGAGGCCGTGTTCGAGGACCCGGACCGTCTTGACCTGACGCGGAACCCACGGGCGCACATCGCGTTCGGCTTCGGCGTCCACCAGTGCCTCGGTCAGCCCTTGGCGCGGATGGAGCTGCAGGTCGTGTACGGGACGCTCTTCCGTCGGATCCCGACCCTCCGCCGTGCCGTGGAGCTCGACGAGATCCCGTTCAAGACGGACGGGACCGTGTACGGCGTCTACGAACTCCCGGTCGCCTGGTGACGACCGGCCCATCCCAGAAGGAGGAACAACGATGAAGGTACTGCTCGACCAGGACAAGTGCATCGCGAGTGGCCAGTGCGTCATGGCGGCGATGGGAGTCTTCGACCAGCGCGACGAGGACGGCATCGCGGTGCTGCTCAAGGAGGACGTCGAGGGCGACGAACTCCTCGAGGCGCAGGAGGCCGCCGCCGTCTGTCCAGCACTCGCGATCCGCGTGGAGTAGCACCGCGCAGACCACCGAACAGCAAGAGGGCCCGGAGTGATCCGGGCCCTCTTGCCGTTCGCGGCGATCCGACTACCGCGCGGTACCTCTCTCCGGCGCGGCGTCGGTGTCGGCATCGACGCCCGTGGTCCGGGCACCCGATGCGACGACCGGCCGGTCGAGGCTCGCACCCTCGACATCGACGTCTGGCAGGATCCGGTCGATCCACTTCGGCAGCCACCACGCGGCGCGACCCAGCAGGTGGAGCACCGCGGGGATCAGCAGCATCCGCACGACGAAGGCGTCGATCAGCACGCCGAACGCGAGCCCGAAGCCGAGCGGTTTGACCACCGAACTCCCACCGAAGATGAACCCGGCGAACACCGCGGCCATGATGATCGCCGCTGCGGTGACCACGGTCCGGCCAGCGTTGACGCCCTTCGTCACCGCGACTCGCGCCGGCGAACCGTGCACGAACGCCTCACGGATGCCCGATGCGATGAAGAGCTGGTAGTCCATCGCCAGCCCGAACAGGATGCCGACCAGGAGGGTCGGCAGGATGCTCAGTACCGGAGCGCCGCTGTCGACACCGAACAGTCCACCGAGCCACCCGAACTGGAAGATCGCCGTCACGCCACCGATCGCCGACGCCAGGGACAACACGAAGCCCGCGGTCGCGATCACGGGGACGAGGATCGATCGGAACACCATGATCATGATGAGGATCGACAGGCCGATGACGATCGCCAGGTAGGGCGGCAACGACTGCGCGATCTTCTCGCTGATGTCGATGTTCCCACTCGCGCTCCCCGCAACCGAGAACGTGACGTCGCCATCGTCCATGGTGAGGTCACGGACGTCGTGCACGAGCTGTTCGGTGCTCGCGTCCTGCGCCCCGCCGGTCGGCAGGAGCTGGTACACGATGACGCTGTTGTCGTCCGAGGTCGCGGCGGGGGCCACTGCGTCGACGTGGTCGAGCGCCATCAGACGCTGCCCGATGCTGACCTCGTCAGCGGTCAGGTCTCCGTCGGAGACGCCCTCGGGCAGATCGGCGACGACGACGAGCGGGCTGTTCTGCCCGGGACCGAAGGCGTTGTCGATCTGCTCGAAGGCTCGGTACTGGGTCGAGGAGTGCGGCTCCGAGGAGTCGTCCGGCAGCCCGAGCCGCATCTGGAGGGCCGGGAGTGCAACCACCCCGAGTACCACGACCGACGCGATGGTCGTGATCACCGCGCGCCCGGTGCTCATGGCCCGCGCGGACTTCTGGTCCGTCCCGCCGAGCGCTATCGTTCGCCACGCTCGCTTCGGCAGCACCCGGTGCCCCATCAGGGAGAGCAGCGCAGGCGTGAGTGTGATCGCGATGAGCACCGCGGCAGCGACCGCCGCGGCGCCGGCGACGCCCATCATCCCGATGAGCGGGATGCCGGTCACCCACAGGGCGAGGAGCGCGATGACGACGGTCGATCCAGCGAACACGACCGCCGTTCCGGAGGTTCCGTTCGCCAGTGCGATGGACTCACGGAGTTCGATGCCCTCGCGCAGTTGCGTCCGATGACGGTTGATGATGAAGAGCGAGTAGTCGATGCCCACGGCCAAGCCGAGCATGAGCCCGAGTACCGGGGTCGTCTCGTTCATGTCGACGAGCTTCGAGAAGGCGAGGACGACGAGCACGCTCACACCGACCCCGAGGAGCGCGTTCAGCAGCGGCAGTCCGGCAGCGACCAACGTTCCGAGCATGATGATGAGGACGATCGCCGCCACGACGATGCCGACGATCTCGCCGGCCTCCCCGCCGGCCGAAGTCGTCGGCGCGAGGGTCTTCGCGTAGTCCACGTCGACACCTGCGACGTGGTCGTCCGAGAACACGTCGCGGACGTGTTCCTTCACGCTGTCGGTGACGTCGGCGGCGGACGCGTCGAACGTGACCGAGACGATCGCCGTGCTCCCGTCCTTCGAGACCGTGCGGATGTCCTCGGCCATGTCGGCGAGCGCCTTGCCCTGCTCCAGCTTGCTCGCCTGGTCGTCGAGCTCGTCCGAGGAACTGACGAGCTGCGCCTTCTGGGCGTCGAACTGCGCGGCCGCTTGATCGTACGTTCCTGCGGCCTTCGCCTGCTCGATCGCGTTCGTGAGCTGCGTGCGGGCGGCGGCGAGCTGAGCGCGGCCGCTGGTCACCTGTGCGGTGGCGTCTTCGAGCTTCTGCGCCTGCGCTGCTCGGTCGGCGGCGGACGCGAATGGATCCGCAGCGGTGTCGACGCCCTCGACCTCTCCGACCCGCTTGATCAGCGCAGCGAGGTCGGACCGCTGCGCGGCAGTGAACCGGTCGCCGTCCGCGGTGTGGACGACGATCGTCGAGGAGCCCTGATCGGAGCCGTCGAGGATCTTCTCGAGTCGGTCCTGGACCTTCTCGGTCGCGGTGCCGGGGATGCTGATCTCGCTCGTGAGGGTGCCGTGCCCCCCGAGCCATGCACCTCCCGCACCGAGGAGGATGACGATCCACGCGACGATCACCACCCATGGACGGTGAGCAGAGAAGCGGCCGAGACGATGCAGCAGGCGTGCCACGAAAACCCTTTCGATGACGGTCGTGGTTGCAGAATCAAACACGAGACGTTCCGTACCGTAATCTCGCTCACCTGAGAAACCGGTACGAACCGTCTCGGTTTGAGATATTCTTCAGGAATGGTTCAAGGACGACCCGGAGTCAGCCGCAGCGAAACCGCGCGGCAGGCGATCCTGCACGCCACTGCAGCGCTCATCGAGACCCGCGGCTACGACGGCGTCTCGATCGAGCGCATTGCCCAGCAGGCAGGTGTCGGGAAGCAGACGATCTACCGCTGGTACAAGTCGAAGTCCGCGATCATCGCCGAATGTCTCGTCGAGGAGCTGCTCTTCGCCGACGAGTTCCCGGTGCCGCAGACCGACGACCTGGTCGACGACCTCACGACGTGGCTCGCAGGGGTCTTCGCATTCCTCCAGATCGACGGGAACATCCAACTCCTCCGCTCGGTGCTCTCTGCGGCCCTGGAGACGCCGGAGATCGTCGCGCAGATGGGAGATCGACTCGGGGGCGGTACAGGAGTACCGTCGCGCGTCGAGCTCGCACAACGATGCGCCGCCCTGTCACCGGATGTGTCCGGTGAGCTCATCAGTCAGTCCCTCTTCGGCATGATCGTCGTCCGAGCGATCGCCGGCGGCCCCTTCTCCGATGACGACGCAGCCGCGACGGTCCGCCTGATCGTCGCGCCCCACCTCAACTGAGCGCACACGACGAGCGGGAACTGAGCGCACACGACGAGCGGACGACGGCAAGACGAACGAGGGGCCCGGGTGAACCCGGGCCCCTCATTGCATCGCCGTGACGGCTACATCGCGCCTCCGACGACCGCGACGTCACTGGAGAGCGCCGTCGAACCCGGGTTCGCCGCTTCTTCAGCCTCGAGCTTCGCGCGCTTGCGGCTGTGCGCGACTCCGGCAAGGACGGTGAGCAGCAGGGCGGAACCCGTCCAGATCGACAGCTGGCCGATCCAGCGGCCGGCCTGCTCACCGTGGAAGTAGACGATGCTTCGCGTTGCCTCGAACGCACCGGACCCGACCCACCCGTTGTGGATGACCTGCCAGAAGCCGGGCAACATCGACTCGGGGGCGCTGCCACCGGTCGACGGGAAGTTCAGGAACATGAGCGTGATCAGCACTGCGAAGATCGCCGCCTGCCCGAGGACCCTGGTGTAGAGCGTCGCGATCAAGCCGACGGTGAACGTGTAGAGCATCCCGATCCCGATCACCGCGGCGATGTCCCCGAAGGTCGCGCCGAAGTCGCCGACGAAGATGCTGATCATCGCGAACCCGATGATCGGGGCGAGCACACCTGCGCCTGCTGCCGTCGCGAGCATCGTCCGGGTTCGCGCACGCGGGAGGATCTGGCTGATCACGGTGAGCGACAGGTAGCCGCCGACCGTGCACAGCAGGATGAAGTAGAACAGTGCGGTACCGGACGTGTCCTCGTCGGTGACGGGAGCGACGTCGACGACCTTCACGGTCGTTCCGAGTTCCTTCGCGACCTGCTGGCCGACCTCCTGGATCGGCGCCACGGCGATGCGGCCGGCGGCAGATGCCGTCACGGTGGTGACCTGATCGTCGTCGATGATCACGGCACCGACCGCGTCACGCTGTTCCACGGCCTTGCGCGCCTCGGATGCACTCGTCGTCCTCGTGACGTCGAACGCCGAACCGGAACGGTCCTCGATCTTCGCGGCGATCGACTTCGTGGTCGCCGCGGGACCAGCGATGGTCAACGCCATGTCGTGCGGCTTCGGTGCGGACTGCGCCGTCGTGTACGCGATCGTGAAGCCCGAGATGAGGAACAGCGGCAGGAGCACCACCGAGATGATCTTCGTCATCATCGACGCACGCTTGGTCGTGTCGATCGAGTTCGTCGAGACCACCGTGTCGAGGTGGTTCTCGGGCATGCTCATCCGCTCGTGCGAGGCATGAGCGGCGTGCTGGTTCTCTGGACGGTCGCTCATCGCGCCATCTCCGTTCCGGTGGTGATCGAACGCTGCGGGTCGTCGTCGGCCGCGTTCGCGGAGGCGGCGACGGTCTCGTACTTGTCGGCTTGGAGGTGTCGGTGCGTCGGACCAGCTGGGGTCGGCTCCGGACGGAGCTCCTCCAGCTCCTTGCCTTGCCGGTTCGAACGCTTGACGAAGTGCACGACCAGCGTGAGCAGGATGAGCCCGACGGTCCACGCCAGCAACTGTGGCAACCACCTGCCCAGCTGCGCACCGTCGAAGTAGACGATGGACCGGAAGGACTCGTACGCCCCTGCACCGAACCAGAAATTGTGCAGTCCAGCCCAGAACGGCGGGAGCATGCTGGCCGGGACTGCACCGCCAGCGGACGGGAAGTTCAGCATGACCACCGTCGCCATGATCCCGAACATCGCCCCGTTGCCGAGCAACGACTGGATGAGGATCGCCATCGTGCCGACGGTCAGCACCGAGATCGCATCGACCCCGAGCAGCGCCATGATCGTGCCGAAGCTCTGACCGTAGTCACCGACAACGATCGACGAGAGCCCGAACACCACGAGCGGCGCGACGACCGCTGCGGCGGCCACGGCACCGAAGCGCACCCGGAGTCGTGCCTTCGGCATCACCTGGGTGAGCACGATCACGGTCAGGTACGCGCCGAGTGACGTGTAGGTGAGCAGGTAGAACAGCGTGGTGCCGAGCGTGTCGGTCTTCGCCAGTGGCGCGACGTCGACGACCTTGGGTGTCACGCCGAGCTGCGAGGCGACGTTGGCTGCGGCGCCCTCGACAGCGGCGGCCGCCGACCGGCCGCCGGCGTTCGCGACGTAGGTCGTCACCGTGTACGTCGGCTTCGTGGCAGCAGCGGCGGTGGTCGACGCACCAGCCGCGGGCTGCTCCGCCGTGATCTTGATCGAGCCGACGACGTCGCGGTTCTCGACCTGCGTCCGCGCCTCGGACACGACGTCGGTCTGGGTCGCTTTGAACTGCTTGGTCTTGTCGAGGCCGTCGGTGATCTTCGTCACGACCTGCTCAGGTCCGACGACGAGCAGCTTCAGATCGTGCGGGGACGGCGCGTGGAACGCGCTCACGAGACCGAGCGGCAGCCCGATGAGGAAGAACAGCGGCAGGAGGAACCCGGACAACACCTGCACGATCGACGGCGTCGGTCGCGCTTGGGGCGCTGTGGGCGTGGGTGATGGCTCGGACAACGAGACTCCAAAGAGGGATAAGTGCAAACGTTGTTTACACTGTAAACGACGTTTGCACTTGCGCAACTCGCGTGCTTGGATCGGAGGAGACATGTGGCTGCGGAAGTACTCAGGATCGCCAGGTCCGCTATCGTCGCCTCGCGCGGAAGCCACCCGTTTCCACCCGCGCCGCCCGAACACCGAGGAGCACCCATGACCGCGACCACATCCGGTCCGGGCGTCCGGTCGGCCGCCGTCAAACAGGCGATCCACACCGCGGCGACACGCCTCTTCGCCGAGCGCGGGTTCGCCATGACCGGCGTCCGGGAGATCGCGGCCGAAGCCGGCGTCAACCCTGCCATCGTCATCCGGCTCTTCGGCTCGAAAGAGGGGCTCTTCCTCCAGTCGATGACGCTCCCCGATGAATGGAAGGCAGTGATCGACGGACCACTCGACAGCCTCGGGAGACGAACGGTCCGACTCATCCTGGAGTCACGGAAGTCGAACTCCGGTGGTGGCGCCTTCTCGGCGCTGATCCGGGCATCCGACCGTCCGGAGGTCCAACGGAAGTTCCAGAGCACGACCCACGAAGTCCTCGCCGCTCCACTCATCGACCGGCTCGGCACGGATGACGCGCCCCTCCGGGCGAGCCTGTTCGCCGCGCAGCTCAGTGGCCTCATGCTGACGGTCTGGATCGCCGAGGACCCTGCGGTGCTCGCTGCCGAGATCGACGACGTCGTTGATCTTTACGGACCGGTGCTCCAGGCCATCGTCACCCCGTCGATCGCTGAGTCATGAGCGTCGTCGCTCACCCGCCGGAGAGTCCTGAAGACGGCCTCCGAGCGATCAAGCGTCGCCGTGCCGCGATCGCCCTCCACGAAGCCGCGCTCCGTCTGGCGTCCGGCCGCTCCGGAGACTGCACGATCGATCGGATCACCGAGACCGCGAACCTGTCGTCGCGGACGTTCTTCAACTACTTCGCCACGAAGGAAGACGCGATCCTCGGTCTCACGGACCTCACAACGCCGAGCGAGGACGACGCGATCCTGTTCACAGGCGCAGCCCTCAGCGGGGCGGAGAGCATCGTGGCAGGTGCCCGCTGGGTGCACCGCACCATCGCGTCCGCCTTCCTCGTCCACGCGAACGCGGAACAGCTCGCGCGGATCGTCGAACAGGAACCGACGCTGCGCCGTCGGGTCCTGACCCTGCACCACGACGCAGAGTCGGCGTGTCGCACAGCGCTGCGGGCAGTGGCGCATGAGGACGAGCGGCTCGTCGTGGAGACGCACCTCACCGTCGCTGCCGCCGCACTCCGGCAGGCGCTCGTGGGGACGTTCGAGGGTGCGCCGTCCCGACCGATCGTCGATCCGACGACCTTCGCCGCGTGTGAGGAATCCGTCCGCGCGTTCGCGCGCGCCGTCCCCATGCCGACCACCGAGGAGCGCACCACACGTGTCGAAGCCTGAGCCCATCACGATCCGCGACCGCCGGATCGCCACCGCTCGAGGGACGGTCGACGTCCGCGACTACGCCCCGAGATCCGCACAACCCGTCGGACGTCCACTGCTGTGGGTCCACGGCGGCGGGTTCACGAGCGGAGGACTCAACCAGCGCGAATCGGACGCGCCCGCCCGGCACCTCGCACGTGCCGGGTTCACCGTCCGGACCATCGACTACCGGCTTGCACCCGCAGCCAATCCCTGGCGCGAACCGGACCTGCAGCCGCACCACGGGCGCTACCCGGCCGGGTTGGACGACGTGGTCGCGGTCGCGGTCTCGCTCAGCAACGAAGCGGGTGGCGGCATTCACATCGGCGGAGCGAGTGCCGGAGCGAACCTCGCGGCGGCGGCAGCGATCCGTCTCGAGGCGAGCGATCCGGCCACAGTACGGTCGCTGTTCCTCGCCTACGGCACGTTCCACGCCGAGCTCCCCGACGACGACACCGTCGAAGCCGACCTCCGCGGGCGACTCGCGAAGTGGGCGTTCAACCCGGAGATGCTCCGTCGGATGAACCTCAACTACGTCGGTGACCCGGCTCTCCTGGTCCCCGGTGGAGCGTTCCCCGGCGGCACAGTCGAACGCCGCATGCCGCCGACCTTCCTGTTGGACGCGAGCAACGACCGACTTCGACGGTCCGGACACGCGTTCGCGAGCGAGCTCCGACGCACCGGCACAGATGTCCGTGAGCTCGTCCTCACCGCCCGCCACGGGTTCCTCGGCGCCGAGCGCGGCAAGCCGTTCGCCGAGGGCATGTCGCAGTTCGAACACTGGTTGCGCTCGCACGCCTGACCCGACGACGAGGCCGGACACGACGACGGCCCCGCGGATCGCTCCGCGGGGCCGTCGTCGTGTGACGCTAGTTCTTCCGAGCCGCCCGTCGTTCCCGGCGTCCCTCCACGAGGTTGTAGATGACGGGGAGCACCACGAGGGTCAGCACCGTGGACGACACCAGGCCGCCGATCACGACGATCGCCAACGGCTGGGAGATGAACCCGCCGTGACCGGTGATGCCCAGCGCCATCGGGATGAGCGCGAAGATCGTCGCGAGTGCGGTCATGAGGATCGGACGGAGACGCCGCGTCGCACCGTGCATCAGCGCGTCGCGGACGCTCATCCCTCGGCTGCGGTACTGGTTCACGAGGTCCACCAGGACGATCGCGTTCGTGACCACGATGCCGATGAGCATCAGCACACCGATGAGTGACGCGACGCCGAGCGGCACACCGGTGACGACCTGCAACAGGATGGCACCGGTCGCGGCGAACGGCACCGACACGAGCAGCAGCAACGGCTGCAGGAGCGAACGGAACGTCGCCACCATGACGATGTAGACGATCAGGATCGCGACCAGCAGTGCGATGCCGAGTTGGCCGAACGCGTCGTTCTGGTCGGCGGTGGCGCCGCCGACGGTCGCCGTGACGCCCGAGGGGAGATCGGCGTCGTCGATCGCGGTCTGCACAGCCGCACTCGCGCTGGCGAGGTCGTCACCCTTCGGTGTCACCGAGACCGTCGCCGTCCGGAGACCACGCTCGGTGGTGATGGATGCCGGCCCGTTCACGCGTTCGACCTTCGCGAGCGTCGACAGGTCGACGGCACCGGACGCGGTCGGGATCTGGAGCTTCTCGAGCTCGCCGGTGGTGGTCGGCGCGTCGGCCGTGTCGAGGTAGACGGACAACGAGGTGTCGTCGATCACGATCGATCCGACCTGGCTCGGCTGGATCGCCTGGCTGACGAGTCCGCCGACTGCGGCTTCGGAGAGCCCGGCCTCTGCCGCCTTCGTGCGGTCGACCTGCACCGCCACGTACGGCAGGGATGCGGAGAGGTTGCTCTCGACCTGGTCGGCTTCCGGCAGCTTCCGGAGCGCCGCCGACAGGTCGTCGTCAGCGGACTGGAGCTGCGCCTGCTTGCTCGCAGTGATCTCGACATCGATCGTCGAGGATCCGCCGAGCCCACCACCGGCCCCGACGGAGACGTCGTCGGCCTTCGCTATGCCGTCGAACGCGTCACGGACGTCGTCCTGGACCTTCGCCTGGTCGGCATCCTCGTCGGTCGTGATCGAGTAACTGATGCTGTTGCTGGAGCCGCCGCCGAAGGACGCGGCGAGCCCGCCGCCTGACCCGACGGTTACCTGGACGGTGTCGACGCCCGAGACGTCCTGCAGCGCGGACGATGCCTGCAGTGCCGTGTCCCGTTGCCTGTCGAGGCTCTCCCCCACCGGTACCGTCTGGGTCACCGAGAGCGAGTTCTGTCCGCTGTCGCCGAGGAAGTTCGTCTTCATGAACGGGAACAGCGCGCCGGTGCCGACCAGGACGAGCACTGCGAGGAGCACCGTCGCCACGGAGTGCTTCAGGGTCCAGGCGATGATCGGGCGGTACGCACGCTGGAGGCGGGTCGGCTCCTCGTCGTCCTCGAGCGACTTCGCGGCGTGCGCGTGCTCGGCGCTGTGCTCTACCGCCGGCGGGGCATCTGCCGCGACCGCGGCCGCGTGGTTGCCGTGCGGCTGTTCTGCTTCCAGCGCGGCAAGGCGGGCCTTCGCACGCTTCGACGGACGCAGGAACCAGTACGCCAGCACCGGGACGATGGTGAGCGCCACGAACAACGACGCGAGCAACGCGATCGCCACGGTCAGTGCGAACGGGCGGAAGAGCTCACCGACGCTGCCGCCGACGAACGAGATCGGGAGGAACACCGCGACGGTCGTGATGGTCGAGGCAGTGATGGCGCCGGCGACCTCGCGAACCGCGCGGACGATCGTCCCCGCGCGCTCTTCACCGTGATCGAGATGTCGCTTGATGTTCTCGATGACCACGATCGAGTCGTCGACGACTCGACCGATCGCGATCGTCAGTGCACCGAGCGTGAGGATGTTCAGCGTGTATCCGGAGGCCTGCAGCCCGATGAAGGTGATCAGCAGGGATGCCGGGATCGAGATCGCCGTGACGATCGTCGACCTGATGGAGAAGAGGAACAGCAGGATCACGATGATGGCGAAGATCAGTCCGAGCCCGCCTTCTTCGGCGAGCGAGGAGATCGACTGCTGGATGAAGGGGGCCTGGTCGAAGACGGTGGTGAACTTCGCGCCGTCGCCGAGCCGGTCCTGCAGATCGGGGAGCTTGTCGTTCACCGCCTTCGAGATCGCCACGGTGTTGCCGTCCGGCGTCTTCGTGATGGCTATCGTGAGCGCCGGCTTGCCGTTGACGAGCGACACGGACGTCGCCGGGTCGTCGGTGAGTTCAACCGTGGCGACGTCGCCGATCGTGGTCACGCCTGCCGGTGTCCCGCCGGCGGCCGTCGCTGCGGCTGCTGCCGCGGCGGCCCCCTCCGACGCGGAACCGGATGCGGAGGATCCGGCGGAACCGATCAGTGGCAAGGCCTTGATGTCGCCCGTCGAGGTCAGCTTCGCGCCGGCCTGGACCGAGAGCGTGGAGCCGTCCTGGGTGATGTCACCCCCGGGGATCAGCGTTCCGTTCTGCTCGAGTGCGGTCTTGATGTCCGACGAAGACAGCCCGGCCGTCGCGAGCTTCGCCACGTCCGGGGTGATCGACACCCGCTGGCCGACAGCGCCATCGACGGTGGCGTCACGGACGCCGTCGATCTTCTCGAGTTCCGGGACGACGTTCGCGTCGACCGCCGCTGCGAGGGCCTTCTGGTCATCGTCCCCGGTGACTGCGAGCTGCAGAACGGGCAGGTCGTCGATCGATCCACTGACGACCTGCGGGTCGGACCCGTCGGGCAGCGTCGACTTGATGCGGTTGATCGCCTGGCTGACCTTCTGCTCGGCCGACCCGAGGTCGGTGCCGTACTTGAAGGTCGCCGACACCGTCGACGAGTTCGTGCTCGAGGTCGCCGTCGTGGTGTCGAGGCCCTCGACACCCTGGATGGCCGACTCGATCGGGGTCGACACGTCGTCGTTGACGACGTCCGGCGAGGCGCCTGGGTAGCTGGTCACCACCACGAGCTGCGGGAAGGAGATCGACGGGATCAGCTCCTGCTTCAACCCAGTCAACGAGAACACGCCGAAGAACGCGATGACAGCAGTCACCAGAGCGACGAGCGCCCGGTTCTTCATGCTGAGCGAAGCGAGGATATGCATACGAAAATCATCCGGCACGCAGATGCACTAGTGCAAGTTTGCCTTGGTGAACACTCGCGCCTGCGGCATGATTGGCAGGTGATCCACAGTGACGGGACAGCGGCAACGCCAGGGCTCCGAGATGTCAAGCGACGCGAGACCCGGGATGCACTCGCGGAAGCCGCCCTCTTCTTCACGTTGCGCGACGGGCTCGAGGCAGCCACCATCGACCACATCGCCGAGCGCGCCCACGTGTCCCGCAGGACGTTCTTCAACTACTTCGACAGCAAGGAGGATGCGCTCCTCGTCACGAACGGCTTCGAACTCGACGAGTCGATGCTCGCAGAACATGCCGCACGCTACGAGGATGCGGACCTCATCGACTCGATCGTCGGCCTGCTGTTCGTCATCGCGGCGCCCGCCATCTCGGATGTCGCCCGGAGCCAGCAGCGTGGCGAAGTGATCAAACGGTACCCCCAGCTGGTGACGAAGCAGTTCGCACTGATGAACCGCGTGGGCACGGAGGTCCTCAAGACCGTGCGCGGGATGATCGAGTCCCGTCGGGGCGAGTGCCCTCCAGGGACTGCCGAGATGCTCGTCTCCCTCTGCTACCGCTCCTTGCAGATGACCACCGGGGCCGTCATGGCGGGCTCGGCAGAGCCGGACCTACCGGAGCTCGAGCGGCAGTGCAGCACCCTCGTCCGCCGCACGCTGGACATCGCGCGGTGACCGCGGGGCGGGCCTGGACCGACTGGAGGCGCGACCCGCGTCGATCACGCGGGTCGCGCCTCCAGGATGGCGGCTCTGGAGCCGGCGTCAGTCCGTGACGCCCTCCAGGTCGTCGACGCCGATCGCTCGCGCGTCTTGACGACGCTTGCGCATCGACGGGGCGACGAGCGCACCGATGATCGCGAGCGCGCCGACGCCGGCGCACGCCCAGAAGCCGGTGGTGAAGGCGTCGTCGAGCGGGAGACCCTGCGCAGTGGTGTTCGAGGAGATGAGCGCCGCGATGACCGCGGTGCCGACGCTCGAACCGATCGTGCGGACGACGGTGTTGGCACTGATGGCCTCACCGGTCTGCGCGGCGGGGACGCTCTCGATGATGGCGTTCGAGCAGGCAGCCAGGGCGAGGCCGATCCCGATGCCGGTCAGGATGCCCGACACGACGATCTGCCACATCTCACCGTGCGCGAGGGCAGGCAGCACGAATGCGGCGGTCACCGCGATGCCACCAGCGAGCATGGGGAGCTTCGGTCCGTACTTCCGGACGAGCATGCCCGCGATCGGTCCGGCGACGACCATCATGATGACGGTCGGCAGGAGGAAGAGCCCCGCCTCGGACACCGACTTCCCGAAGCCGTAGCCGATCACGGTCGGCAGCTGGAGCAGCGTGGGCACGAGGACGAACGTGCCGAACATCGCGAAACCGAAGACCAGGGCGACGACGTGCGCGGTCCAGACACCGCGGATCTTGAACAGCCGGACGTCGATGAGCGGCGCCTTCACCCGGAGCTCGACGAACACGAAGGCGACGAGTGCGACGGCGCCGAGGATCAGCAGGCCGATGGTCTTGCCGTCACCCCAGCCCCAGGTCTCGCCCTCGCTGATCGCGATGAGGAGCGACACGAGCGAAACGGTGAGGACGCCGGTGCCGACGAGGTCGAGGCGACCGGGCTTGCGGACCGGCGACTCCGGCATGCCGAAGATCACGCCGAACAGTGCGATCACGACCAGGACGGCGGGAAGCCAGAACAGCCAGTGCCACGAGAGGTGCTCGACGATCGGGCCCGCGGCGACGATGCCGACACCGGCGCCGATGCCGAAGATCGCCGACAGCAGGCCGATCGTGACGCTGACCTTCTCCTTCGGCAGCTCGTCGCGGACGATGCCGATCGACAGGGGCATCACCGCACCGGCAGCGCCCTGCAGCGCACGGGCGATGATCAGCACCGTGAGGTTCGGCGCGAGTGCGGCGAGGATGGCACCGGCGAGGAGCACCGCCAGGACCACGATGAGGACCTTGCGCTTGCCGACCATGTCGCCGAGGCGACCGAGGATCGGTGTGAGCACCGACGCGGAGAGCAGGTACGCGGTGAGGACCCAGCTCGCGCTGCTCGTGGAGACCTCGAGGTCCTTGCCGATCGTGGAGAGCGCCGGGGCGACGAGCGACTGCAGGACGGCGAAGGACAGGCCGCCGAGCGCGAGGTAGACGATGATCGCGGTGCTGTTCGGGCGGTGCCCGGTGGCGGTGGGCACGGAGCCCGTCCGCGGGCTCTCCATGGTCTGTGACATCTTGCTCCAGTCGATGTAAACGTTTGCTGACGTGAAGATGTTAGTCGTTTGTGGCACGAAGTCAACAGCCGTTTACGAGGGGTAGTCGGCGCGGTACGGTGGGGGCAACGGAAGGACGACGATGACGACGCAGACGCCGACGCCGGTCGAGGACGCCACCAGCTCGGACGGCTCCGGGCGGGCACGGGATGCCGGGGCCACTCGACTCCGCCTGCTGCAGTCCGCCCGCCGACGGTTCGCCATCAATGGGTACGGGTCCACCACCGTGCGGGACATCGCGAGCGATGCTGGCGTGAACGTGGCGCTGATCAATCGCTACTTCACGTCGAAGGAAGGACTGTTCGAGGCTTGCCTCAGCCGCACCGTCGCGGAGTTCGACGTGCCGGAGGACGACGCATCGACCATCGACGAGGTCGTCGACCGCATGGTCCAGAAGATCACCGGTCCGCCGAGCGGCGATTCCTCGTTGCAGATGCTCCTGCTCGTCCGGAGCTCGGGCGATGCGGCAGCCGATCGGATCCGGCGTCAAACGCTGCTCTCGTTCACCGAACGGATGGCAGCGATAGCCGGCTGGATGCCCGGCGACCCGGAGACCGAGCACCTGTTGCTGCGAGCGCAGGTCGCGATTGCGACGGGACTCGGCATCGTGATGGTCAGAGCGGCGACCGGACTCGAGCCGCTCACCTCGGCCGCCGCAGGCGAGCTGGCAGCGCCGCTCAGCGAGGCTGTCCGGGTGCTCCTGAAGGCCGACCGATCCTCTCGTGCGTCGAAGTGAAGGCGGCCGCTTCCTGACTCCTCGGGTGCTCACCGGATCTCGACGACGAGCCGTTCTCATCTGGGCAAACGCCGGCGATTCCACCGCGCTGTCGCTCGGGAAGCCGCCGCCATCCGCGCGCTGACGAAGCGCGAGGCGACGAGCGCCGAAGGCCCTGCAGGACGCGGCCAGGGCTACCCGCCTACTAGCACTATGCGCAACACGACCGGTCGGCTCCCTGACAGAACGCGTGAACTACTGACAACAACCCTTGTCGCTCGACACCGGGAGCCGGGAGCCGGGAGCCGGGAGCCGGGAGCCGGGAGCCGGGAGCCGGGAGCCGGGAAGAGCTTTCTCGTGCCGTTCCCATAAGGAAGAGCCCTCGTCCCACCGAGCTGCACGAAGGCTGCTATAGGACACGGTACTTGGCGCGGCGGAGTGCTCGTTCTCGCATTGCAGGAAGCGTTCCGGTCTTCGCAAGTGCTCGTTGGTGGGCAACCCAACGAGCAATGGAAGCTTCGACGGGGTCAGACGAACGGCGACGAGGGGGCCGTTCTTCGTCCTCCCAGAACAGCTGGTGAGCCTCGAGCCATGACTGCCAAGTCGCATCCCGCGGATCCCAGAGAAATCCGGAGTACGCGAACACCTACACGGGGACACTCCCTGGCGGCGCACCCGATCTCGAACTCAGACAACAGAAAGCCGAAGAGAAGGCCGCTCGCAGGGCGCAACGCGCCACCCGAACGGTCAAGAAGCGGACGTGAACCAAACTTCCCTGCCCACCAGGGCAGCCTTCTCATGTTGAGCTAAACCGGTCGGTGCTGTCGTCCGGCTTGCCAGCCTCGCGTACACCGTCCGGCCCTTACGTTCTTGCGCTACCTCGGCTACGACAACGACCACAACGTGCAAGACGCGACGTCTCCAGCCGAGGCAACGACGATGGCGCTGCCATCGCCGATTCGCTCCGTGGACGCGGCGTCGATGCGGCACTCTTTGTCGCGCCAAAAGACCGGGCACGCGCTCCGCGCGGGTCAGGAATGGGCCACACAAGTGCTACCTGCCCCCACACGAGCCCGGTACGAGGGCGACGCGCAATGAAGAAGCCCACCGAGATTCTCGGTGGGCTTCTTCATTGCGGACAGTTCTTAAGACGATTCCTAAGTTGCCCCTTCGGTCGGGCTGACAGGATTTGAACCTGCGACCCCTTGACCCCCAGTCAAGTGCGCTACCAAGCTGCGCCACAGCCCGCGAGTTCCGGAGAACTCAGGATCCCGGAGGATCCTCGCCCGCGTCCGACCGGAGCGCGAGCGACCGGTCCAGCATAGCGGACGTCAGACCCCCTCCGTGCCACAGCGAGTCGGAGCGAGCAAGCAACCAGAGCCGCCCGAACAACCCAAACGACACGATCGCCCCGGACGAGACCGTCACCCCGCCCGCACCACCTCACGCCGCGCCGCCAACCACGGCAACCCGAGCCCGACGAGCAACCCTCCGGCCCCGTCCGCCGCCAGGTCCCCGATGGTGTCGTCGTACCCGACGTAGATCGCCGAGTCGACGAAGTTGTGCCCGAGCCACTCCCCCATCTCCCACGCCGCCCCGATCGCGAGCCCAGCGCACAGCCCGAGGACCGCGACGACCACCCGGCGCTCCCCGTCCGGCGCCGGCACCGCGCGCAGGTCAGCGCCGATGACGTAGAGCACGGCGGCGAGCAGCCCGGTGAGCACGACGTGCATGAACTTGTCCCACAGGAACACGCTCGTGTACCACTCGAGCACACTCGACCACCCGGCGAGCAGCACGAGCACGCACACCGCCAGGTCGAACGCGGGCCGCAGTCCGAGCATCCGCGGCACCACGACCCCGAGCAGCGACAGTGCCATCACCGGCAGGGCGGTGCCGCCCCACCCGATGCTCGCGACGACCAGGCTCACGAGCGTCAGGGCACGCACCACGTCGGCCACCAGGAACTTCGGGCGCAGGAACGTCGGCCCGAGCGCCCGGATCACGACGCCCACCGCACGACCGCGTGCACGGCCGCGTGGTCGGAGGGCCACACGCCGCCCGGCCGCCGGTTCGACACGGCCACCCGGTCGACGGTCGCGTCCGGCGTCACCAGCACGCCGTCGATGCGCCGGCCACCGACACGCGGACTCGCGTAGTGCGGGTACGTCCCGTACGGCTCGCCCACCTGCCTGGAGGCCCGTCCCCAGCTGTCGACGACACCAGCGTCCGCCAGTGCTCGCCATGGTGCGGACCCTGCCGGACTGTTCCAGTCGGCCATCACGACGGCGGGCAGGCCGCGCTGTCGCACGATCCGGCCGAGGAGTTCGGCGGACCGCAGTCGGGCCCACGGCGAGGCGACGTCGAGGTGCGTCGCGATGGCCAGGAACCGGACGCCGGTCGCGCGGTCGTCGACGACGGCCCCGACGGCGTGCCGGGGGAAGGACGTGACCCACGAGCGGGATCCCGGACGGCTCGGTGTGCGGGACAGCGCCCACGTGCGTCGCTCGACGACGTCGAGGCGGGAGCGGTCCAGGAAGAGCCCGACCTGCTCGCCACCGCCGCGCGCGCCGCGCCCGACCAGGACGGACTCCCAACCCGACCCGAGGCCGGCCGTGAGGTCGTCTGCCTGCGTGGGGAGGGCCTCCTGGACGGCGAGGACGGTGGGCGCTTCGGACGTGACGAGCGCGGTGATGGCATCGCGGCGACGCTCCCAGGCGTCCGGGTGTGCGGACGGTCGCGGCACGCGACGGCGCACGTTGAGGGTCATGCAGTGGACCTCGGGCGACCGGACGGCTCCGATGAGCGGGTGGTCGTCGGGGTGGTGGGGCATGCCTCCCTTCTACGAGACGACACCCGTCGGATTCCCAGGGACCTCTCCGCGTGGCTCGTAGGGTGGCCCGATGCGTTCTCGTTCCACCCCTCGTGTCCTCGTCGCGATCGCCGTCTCCGGACTGCTGCTCGGAGCCGCCGGGTGCACGTCGAGCGGGCCGGACACGAGCCGCCCGACCCTCGCGAAGGCCACGGCGAGGACGGTCACGGTCGCCGACGCCTCCGACGCTGCGGCTCGGTCAGTGCGGGTGAGCACGGCCCTGTTCGCGAGTGCTCCCGGCGCGATCGTGGCGACGGCCGGTGATGCCGACGCGATCTCCGATGCAGCGAAGGCTGCGGCGAGCGCCCACGTCCCGGTGCTGCTGACCGGGAAGGGCGCGAAGGGTGGCGCTGCCGTCGCGGGCGAGCTCGATCGGCTCGGGGCCGACTGGTACCAGGCGGAGGGCGACGTGTCGGTCGACACGGACGTCGAACAGCGGAAGGCGCCCGAGGATGGCGACGCGCCGGAGTCGACCCGGGCCTCCCGGCAGGCCACCGTGGTGGTGGCGGACGCGAGCGCGGACGCTGCGGCCGTGGCGACCGCCAAGGCCGCCGGCGCGAAGGTGGTGACCATGCCGAAGGGCGTGACCGACCCGGCTGCCGCGCCCGACGTGGTGACGGCGCTGCACGAGCGGAAGCAGCACCAGACGGTCCTGGTCGGTGCGGCGTTCGACGCACTGCAGGACCCGGAGTGGACGGTACGGGCGGCCGAGGGCGGCTTCCAGCTGCGGAACGGCGGCCAGCGGCCGTTCGACGGGCACCGCTACGTGGCGCTGTACGGGGCTCCCGGCGCGCCGGCGCTCGGTGTGCTCGGCGAGCAGGGGCCGGAGGCCACCGTTCAGCGTGCCGAGCAGGTCGCGAAGCCGTACCGGGCCGAGTCCGACGAGCTGGTGACGCCTGCGATGGAGGTCATCGCGACCGTCGCCGCGGGGGACGCCGGGGCGGACGGCGACTACTCGACCGAGCTGCCCGTGTCGACGCTCGAGCCCTACGTCGACGCCGCGCACGACGCCGACATGCCCGTGATCATCGACCTGCAGCCGGGCCGCTCGGACTTCCTGTCGCAGGCGAAGAAGTACGAGTCGCTGCTGAAGAAGCCCGGGGTGTGGCTCGCGCTCGACCCGGAGTGGCGGCTGACGAAGGACCAGGTGCCGCTCGAGCAGATCGGCAGCGTGTCGGCGTCCGAGGTGAACGAGGTGTCCTCGTGGCTCGCATCGCTCGTCAAGAAGGAGGGGCTGCCGCCGAAGGCGCTCGTGCTGCACCAGTTCCGGCTCTCGATGATCCAGGACCGTGACGCGCTGAAGACCCACCCGGAGCTCGACATGCTCGTGCACGTCGACGGGCAGGGGTCGCAGCCGGACAAGCAGGCGACGTGGAAGGCGCTGCACGAAGGCGCTCCGGAGGGCCTGCACTGGGGTTGGAAGAACTTCACCGACGAGGACACGCCCATGCTGACGCCGTCGCAGACGATGGCGGACGTGCAACCGACGCCGTCACTGGTCACCTACCAGTAAGCGCGTTCCGTCGCGTTGTCCACAGACTGGAGGCGCGACCCGCGTTTCGTCGGTTGCTCCTGACAGCATGGGGTCATGGACACCCCCACCGCCGCCCCGTCTGTCGTCTCGCCGTCTGCGGACATCGCCGCCGAGGCACAGCAGGCGCTCGCTGCGCTCACGGGGCGCCCCGACGCGGTCTTCCACCCCGGCCAGCTCGAGGCGATCTCCGCCCTGGTCGAGCACCGGCAGCGCGCCCTCGTCGTGCAGCGCACCGGGTGGGGCAAGTCCGCGGTGTACTTCCTCGCGACCCTGCTGCTCCGGCGTCGTGGTGGCGGCCCGACCGTCCTGGTGTCGCCGCTGCTCGCACTGATGCGCGACCAGGTGGCAGCGGCTGCCCGGGCCGGGGTCCGTGCGGTGTCGATCAACTCGGCGAACGCACACGAGTGGGGCGAGACCCAGGCCGCGCTCGCCCGTGACGAGGTCGACGTGCTCCTCGTCTCCCCCGAGCGCCTGAACAACCCGAAGTTCCGCGACGAGCAGATGCCGACCCTGATCGCCCGGATGGGCATGCTCGTGGTCGACGAGGCGCACTGCATCTCGGACTGGGGCCACGACTTCCGACCGGACTACCGCCGGTTGGCCGAACTCATCCGGTCCCTCCCCCACGGCGTCCCCGTCCTGGCGACCACCGCGACGGCGAACGAGCGCGTGGTCGAGGACGTCGCCGAGCAGCTCACCGCCGGCCCGGCCGACCCGGTGTTCACGATCCGTGGGTCGCTCGCCCGGGCATCGCTGCGCGTGGGCGTGCTCACGCTGCCCGACGCCCGGCAGCGGCTCGGCTGGCTGCTCGCGCACCTCGGCGACCTGCCCGGCAGCGGCATCATCTACACGCTCACGGTCTCGGCGGCCGAGGACATCGCCCGACTGCTGCGCGACAACGGGTACGCCGTCCGGGCCTACACGGGGCGCACCGACACCGACGAGCGGGAGCAGCTCGAGCAGCAGCTCAAGGGCAACGAGCTGAAGGCCCTCGTCGCCACGAGCGCGCTCGGCATGGGGTTCGACAAGCCGGACCTCGGGTTCGTCGTGCACGTCGGCGCCCCGTCGTCGCCTGTCGCGTACTACCAGCAGATCGGCCGTGCGGGTCGTGCCACCGACAACGCCGACGTGCTGCTGCTGCCCGGTCGTGAGGACCGTGAGATCTGGCAGTACTTCGCGAGCGCGTCGATGCCGACGGAGGCCCGGGCCTCCGCCGTGCTCGGTGCCCTGTCCACCGACACCGCGATGTCGACGGTCGCGCTCGAGGGTCTGGTCGACATCAAGCGCTCCACCCTCGAACTCCTGCTCAAGGTGCTCGACGTCGACGGGGCGGTTCGACGCGTCACCGGCGGCTGGGTCTCCACCGGGCAGCCGTGGCAGTACGACGCCCCGCGGTACGAGCGGGTCGCCGCGGCGCGTTCCGCCGAGGCCGCTTCGATGCTCGACTACGAGTCCACCTCGGCGTGCCGCATGCAGCTGTTGCAGCAGGACCTCGACGACCCGTCGGCGGAGCCCTGCGGCCGGTGCGACAACTGCGCCGGGGCGTGGTTCCCGACCGCGGTCTCCGACTCGGACTCGTCCGGTGCGGCTGCCGCGCTCGACAAGGTCGGTGTCGAGATCGCGCCGCGTGCCCAGTGGCCGTCGGGCATGTCGTCGCTCGGCGTCTCGGTGCGGGGCAAGATCGGCGCCGACGAGCTCGTCCAGCCCGGCCGCGCGGTGGCTCGTCTGACCGACCTCGGCTGGGGTGGACCGCTCCGTGCGCTGTTCTCGCCGTCGACGCCCGACGCTCCGATCTCCCGCGAGCTCGTCGACGGCTGTGTCCGGGCGCTCAAGGACTGGCCGTGGGAGACCCGGCCGACCGGGGTCGTCGCGATGTCCTCCCGGTCACGGCCGCAGCTCGTGGGGTCACTCGCCCAGGCGCTGTCCACGATCGGACGGCTGCAGTTCCTCGGCACGCTCGACCGGAACGGCGGCACGCCCCGCGGCGACGGTGCGACGAACAGCGCGTACCGGTTGTCCGGCGTGTGGGAGACGTTCCAGGTCGGGCCGGAACTCGCTGCGGCGCTGCAGTCGCACCAGGGCCCGGTGCTGCTCGTCGACGACCTGGTCGACAGCCGGTGGACGATGACCGTCGCGGGCCGCGAGCTCCGGCGTGCCGGGGCCGCCGCCGTGCTGCCCTTCGCGCTGGCCACCGTCGCGTAGCGCTGCCCGCCGCCCGCCGCCCGCCGCCGCACCCGTTCCGCGACAGTTCACGAGTCGATCGACGCGTGGTCTGTCGCAAGCGTGGTGCGGGCGCCGGAGCCGGCGGTCGACGGCGCTAGCGGCGGGCGGGCTTGGGGAACGTGGCGCGCATGTGGTCGGTGGTGAGCACGTCGCCGATACCGATCATGAGCAGTGAGAACACGATCTGCTCGATCACCATCCAGAACGGGTACAGCCCGGGGATCGCCGCCACGATGAGCGTCACGATCGGGAAGATCCGGCTGAACAACCGCACCCGCTGGTACGCCCAGTAGTACCCGAGCTGTGCCCGCCACGCGAACACGTAGAGCGTCAGAGTGATGAGCAACACGACCGTCGCCCGGAACCACACCGCCCACGGCACGGTCTCCCCCGCGCGCGTCAGCAGCACGGCCACGACGATGGCCGCGAGTCCGACGATCGTCTCCGCGACGAGCAGCCACCGGATCCACCGGAACGAGCGCACGGTGTCGGGGTGCTCGAGCATGTCCTGGCGGATGACGTACCCGCCCTGGCGACCTCCGGCCAGCCGGTCGAGCCGCAGCCGGCACCACAGACGGTCGGCGAGGCCACCGAGTCCGTCGTTGCGCTGCGTCACCAGTACATCGTGCCGCATCGAGCGACCATCGACGTACCGCGCCGTCGCCGACGCCGACCCCGAACGACGTCATCGAGGTCGCACGACGTCGACGATGTCGTTCCGGGTCGGCGCGGGACTGCCCAGCCGGCTCAGTCGCTCGGTACGAGCGCCGCGCCACCGAGCACGGTGCCGCTCGCCGCATCGAGCAGGACGAGGGAGCGGACCTCGTCGGGCAGTGTCCACGGGTCGCTCAACACGACGGTCAGTCCCTGCTCGACGCCGGCGGCCTGGAACACGTCGAAGGACTCCCCCGCCGGGGTCCACTCCGGGTCCTTGCCTCCGGTGACGGTCCCACCGGACAACACGACGTCGACTGGGCCGCTCGTGCCCGTCTTCAGGTGCGAGATGTCCACCGCGAGGGTGGCGTCACCCGTGTTCGCCGCGATGTGGACGTGTCCAGAGGCAGCGGCGCCGTCGATGCCGACGATGTCCCCGGAGACCGGCGGGACGCGGCGCCACCACGGCTCGATCGGCGACGAATCGACGGGTTGCACGGCCGGGGACGCCTCGGGCAGGGGCACGCCGAGGCCGTTCGAGGGTCGCAGCCCCTCCGCGGGCGACTGTGCGGGCTCGGGCACGGGCGCAGCGCGTTCGGAGCGGGTGACTGCGTCGTCCTCGGACGGCGCGTGCGAGACCGTCCAGAGCGACACCGACCCGACGACGACCACGGCGACGAGGGCACCCACCAGGGCGAGCCGACGTCGATCCGTTCCCCACCGCCCGATGCGCACGGTCCCATGATGCCGCGCCGACGCTGCGGACGCGCTCCGGGCCTCCCGGCCGAACGCGAACGCCAACGCACAACGCGCCCCGTGCAGACGGGACGCGTTGTGTGTGACGGAGCTGCGACTCAGCGCTTCCGGCGCTCGCGCACGCGCATGTTGACGTTGATCGGGGTACCGGAGAAGCCCCAGACCTCGCGGAGTCGACGGGTGATGAACCGTCGGTACTGCGGGTCGAGGAATGCCGACGTGAAGAGCACGAACGTCGGCGGCTGGCTCGACGCCTGGGTCCCGAACAGGATGCGGGGCTGCTTGCCTCCGCGCACGGGGTGGGGGTGCTCCTGGACGAGCTCGGCGATGAAGGCGTTGACCTTGCCCGTCGGGATGCGGGTGTCCCACGACGCGAGGGCGGTCTCGAGCGCCGGCACGAGCTTCTCGAGGTGGCGGCCGGTGCGGGCCGAGATGTTCACACGCGGGGCCCAGGCGACGTGCGCCAGGTCCTGCTCGATCTCGCGCTCGAGGTAGCGGCGGCGTTCGTCGTCGAGCAGGTCCCACTTGTTGTAGGCCAGGACGAGCGCACGGCCCGACTCGAGCACCAGGTCGATGATGCGGAGGTCCTGCACGGAGACGGGCTCGGTGACGTCGAGGACGACGACGGCGACCTCGGCCTTCTCGAGCGCCGCGGTGGTGCGGAGCGACGCGTAGAAGTCGGCGCCCTGCTGCATGTGGACGCGCTTCCGGATGCCGGCGGTGTCGACGAACCGCCACACCTTGCCGCCGAGCTCGATCTGCTCGTCCACCGGGTCGCGGGTGGTGCCGGCGATGTCGTTCACGACGACGCGCTCTTCACCGGCGGCCTTGTTGAGCAGCGAGCTCTTGCCGACGTTCGGGCGGCCGAGGATCGCGACGCGGCGGGGGCCACCGACCTCCTGCTTGGCGACGGCCGAGGTGTCGGGCAGCGTCTTGATGATCAGGTCGAGCAGGTCCGCGACGCCACGGCCGTGCAGGGCCGACACGGGGTGCGGCTCGCCGAGCCCCAGGTTCCAGAGCTCGTAGGCGTCGAGTTCGCGGCGCTCGTCGTCGGCCTTGTTCGCGACGACGATGACGGGGCGGTCGGTGCCGCGGAGCATCTTGACGACGTGCTCGTCGGTGGCGGTGATGCCGACCGTGACGTCGACGACGAACAGCACGGCGTCGGCGAGGTCGATCGCGACCTCGGCCTGCGCGGCGACCGAGGCGTTGATGCCCTCGGCGCCGGGCTCCCAGCCGCCCGTGTCGACGAGCGTGAAGCGCTTGTCGTTCCAGTCGGCCTTGTAGCTGACGCGGTCACGCGTGACGCCGGGGACGTCCTGCACGACGGCCTCGCGACGACCGAGGATGCGGTTGACGAGCGCGGACTTGCCGACGTTCGGGCGGCCGACGATCGCGAGCACCGGGTAGGCGGGCAGGTAGTGGACGCCGTCCTCGCCGACCTGACCGGCCTCGAGCAGGGCGAGGTCTTCGTCCTCGAGGTCGTACTCCTCGAGTCCGGCGCGGAGCGCGGTCGCGCGCTGCTCGGCCTCGGCCTCGTCGAGTCCGGCGAGCCGCTCGCCGAGGGCGTCGTCGTACTGGGGGAAGTCGTCGTTGTCCGGGTTGTCCAACTGAGCCATGGTGGGTTCCTCGCGAGCGGCCGGAGCCGCGGTGTCGGTGGCCGTTCCCGGCCGGGCCGGAGATCCGGCCGTGGTGTGACCAGGCGGCCGAGGCCGTCCGGTCGTGCGTCAGTGCGTGGCCGCGCGGGCCAGGTCGACGACCGCCTGCACGGTCTGGTCGAAGTCGAGGTCGGTGGAGTCGAGCGTCGTGACGCCGTCTGCGGCGTTCATGAAGTCGACGACCTTCGCGTCCGCCGCGTCTCGACGAGCGAGTGCGGCGGAGGTCTCTGCGGCCGACTGGGTCGTGACCTCCGCCGAGCGCCGGGCCATTCTAACGGACTCGTCGGCCGTCAGCAGGATCCGGACCTCGGCGTCGGGTGCGACCACCGTGGTGATGTCCCGACCCTCGGTGATGATGCCCGGTGCGTCGGTCTTCCGCATGACGTTCCGGAACAGCTGCACGAGGCGGTGTCGGACGTCGGGGAGCTTCGCGATGTGCGCCACCGCGCCCGTCACGTCCGGGGTGCGGATCGCGTCGGTGACGTCGGTCTCCCCCACGCGCACGTAGTAGTCGTCGGGGTCGGTGCCGATGGCGTAGTCGAACGTGTCCCAGCTCGCCAGGATCGCCGCCGCGTCGTCGAGGTCGACCCGCTGCTGCAGGGCGTGCCAGGCGAGGGCGCGGTAGGCGGCGCCGGTGTCCTGGTAGCCGTAGCCGAGCGCACGGGCGGCCGCGCGGGAGACGCTCGACTTGCCGCTGCCCGCGGGGCCGTCGACCGCGATGACGATCTTGGCCACGTAGGCGCCGTCGATGAGACCGGCCGGTACCGGGGCGCTGGTCGAACCGGGCTCGCCGCCGGGCTCGCCGAGGCCGCCGGCCGGACCGCCGAGCGGGCCGCCGTCCGCGCCACCGCGGGCGCCGTCACCGGGGGTCGGGGTCGGCAGACCGGAGTCCGGACCGTCCGGCCCGCCGGTCACGCCGGAGTCGGCGGTCACACCGGAGTCGTTCGTCGCTGCGTTCGTGTCGTTCAGGCCCATGCTGCTGCGATCCTCCATCCGCGACCCTCGAGTTCCTCGACGAGTCGCTGTTCCTGCTCGGGCAGGACCGACACCTCGACGATGCCGATCTGCGCGCCCGGTGAGTGCTCGAGGCGCATGTCCTCGAGGTTGATGCCGATCTCCCCGATGAACGTCAGGAGCGCGGCGATCTGCCCGGGGGTGTCGTCGACGAGGACGACCACCTGGGCGAAGCGCTTGGTGGTGCCGTGCTTGCCGGGCAGCCGTTCGACACCGCGGTTGCCGGCGGCGATCGTCTCGGCCAGGGTCCGCGGAGCTCCGGCGGCGGCGGGGTCGTCGAGCGCCCCGATCACGTCGCTCAGCTCGTCGCGCAGGTCGGACAGCACCCGCCGCACGTTGGCCGCGTTCGCGCCGATGATCTGCACCCACAAGCCGGGGTCGCTCGCGGCGACACGGGTGACGTCACGGACGCCACCGCCCGCCAGACCGAGGGAGCCGTCCGGGGCGTCACGAAGCCGCGAGGCCATCAACGTCGACACGAGCTGCGGCACGTGCGAGACGTAGGCCACGGCCAGGTCGTGCGACGCCGGGTCCATCGGCACGACGGTCGCACCGACGTCGAGCGCGAGGTCCTCGACCACGGCGGCGCGCTGGTAGCTGATGGCGTCGTGCCCGGCGATCACCCAGGGGCTGCCGACGAACAGGTCGGCGCGGGCGGCGCTCGGTCCGCTGCGTTCACGTCCGGCCATCGGGTGCGACCCGATGTAGCGGGTGACGTCGGCGCCGGCGGCCACGAGCTCGGCCAACGGTCCGGCCTTGACGCTCGCGACGTCGGTCACGATGGCGTCCGGGTACGCGGACAGTTCGCGGGCGACGACGGTCGCCACGACGTCCGGCGGGACCGCGACCACCACGAGTTCCGGCTGGTCGCCGGGTTCGGGCCGGCGGCCGGCCCCGTAGTCGACGGCGAGCGCCAACGCGCCGGGTGAGACGTCGTCGAGGACGACGTCGACCCCCTTCTCGCGCAGCGCCAGACCGATCGACGTTCCGAGGAGCCCGGTGCCGACGACCCGCACCGGGCCGCGCACGCGGCGGTCGATGTCGGGTGGGGTCAGGTCGGTCACCGGGCAAGCCTACCGACCGACACCCGGGCATCGGTCGACGCCCGGGTGGCAGTCACGGCCCGAGGGCCGGTCGCAGGCCGGTCGCGGTCAGTCCGCGGTCTCGTCGTCCCAGTCGTCGTCGCCCTGGTCGAGGGCGACGTCGCGGTCGTCACGAGCGGAGGGCTTCGCGTCACGGACGGTGCCGAGCAGCTTGCCGACCTCGACCGTGCCCAGCTCGCGCATCTTGCCCGGCGGCAGGCTGCCGAGGTGCAGCGGCCCGAACGAGCGGCGGACGAGTTCGAGGACCGGGTGGTCGACGGCCTCGAGCATGCGACGGACGATCCGGTTGCGGCCGGAGTGCAGCGTGATCTCGACGAGCGACTCACCCCGCGAGGACTCCAGCAACCGCACCTTGTCGGCCTTGATCGGACCGTCCTCGAGTTCGACGCCCTCGGTCAGACGCTGGACCACGGCGGGGTTCACGTTGCCGTGCACCTTCGCGATGTAGGTCTTCTGCACGCCGAACGACGGGTGCGCGAGCACGTGTGCCAGGTCGCCGTCGTTCGTCAGCACGAGCAGCCCGGAGGTCTCGGTGTCCAGGCGACCGACGTTGAACAGGCGCTCCTCGTAGCGGTCCACGAACTCGGTCAGGTCGCGGCGACCGCGCTCGTCCTGCAGGCTCGAGACGACACCGGTCGGCTTGTTCAGCACGATGTACCGCCGCGAGGAGTCGATCTGCACCGGCACGCCGTCGACCGAGATCGCGTCCGTCGCGGGGTCGACACGACGCCCGAGGGCGTCCACCACCTGCCCGTTGACCGTCACGCGGCCCTCGACGATCAGGTTCTCCGCGACGCGACGAGATGCCACGCCCGCAGCGGCGATCACCTTCTGCAGGCGCTCCCCCTCTGCCTGGAGGCCCGGCTCGGCCCCGGCAGACGTCGTCCCGTCCGCCGCGTCCCAGTCCTCGATGATCGGGCGTTCGGGCGTGCCCTCCACCGGGGCGCCGTGGCTGTCGCGCTCACCGCTCGGCTTCGGCGTGGTGCGGTTGCCGGCGCTGTTGCCGCCCTTGCCGGGGCGGTCGCTGTTGCGGACGCTCGTGGTGCCGCCGACGTAGCGGCGGCCGTTGTGCCAGACGCGACTCTGCTGGCCGTCGGGGCCGCGGCGGTCCTCGCGGCTGTCGCGGTTGTCGCGAGGTGCCGAGCTGCGGTCGTCACGACCGCGGTACCCACCACGGTCGTCACGCGGCGCGGCGCTGCGGTCACCGCGACCCCGGTACCCGCCACGGTCGTCACGCGGAGCCGAGTTCCCGCGGTAGCCACCACGGTCATCGCGCGGCGCGGCGCTGCGGTCGTCGCGCCCGCGGTAGCCGCCACGGTCATCACGCGGAGCCGAGTTCCCGCGGTAGCCACCACGGTCGTCACGCGGCGCGGCGCTGCGGTCATCGCGGCCGCGGTAGCCGCCACGGTCATCACGCGGAGCCGAGTTGCCCCGGTAGCCACCACGGTCGTCACGCGGCGCGGCGCTGCGGTCATCGCGACCCCGGTAGCCACCACGGTCGTCACGCGGGGCCGAGCTGCGGTCATCGCGACCCCGGTAGCCACCGCGATCGTCACGCGGCGCGGAGTTCCCGCGGTAGCCACCGCGGTCATCGCGCGGAGCCGAGCTGCGGTCATCGCGACCCCGGTAGCCACCACGGTCATCGCGCGGCGCGGAGTTCCCGCGGTAGCCGCCACGGTCGCCGCCGCCGGCACGGTCGTCACGGCCTCGGTACCCACCGCGGTCGTCACGCGGAGCCGAGTTGCCCCGGTACCCGCCACGGTCGTCGCGCGGAGCCGAGCTGCGGTCGTCACGGCCGCGGTACCCACCACGGTCATCACGCGGCGCGGAACTACGGTCATCGCGACCCCGGTACCCACCACGGTCGCCACCGCGGTCGTCGCGCGACTGGTAGCCGCCACGACGGTCGTCGTCACGCGGCGGACGTGCGCCCCCGCGGTCGTCGCGACCGTACCCGCCGGAGCGGCCACCGGCACTGGAGCCGGCCCCGCCGCGGCCGGGAGCCGAACGCCCGGGGCGATCCGGGCCTCCTGAGCGTCCGTTGCGGTCGTCTCGGTCTCGGGGCGCGCCGCGCCCCCGGTCGTCAAACCCGGCCATCGGGGATCCCTTCGTTCTGCCCGAAGCCGTCCGCACCGTCGTCCAGGAGGGGCGAGATGAGCGGCAGCTCGTCGAGCGAGTTGATGCCGAGCTGCTGCAGGAGCAGATCGGACGTGACGTAGTTGATGGCGCCGGTCTCGGAGTCGGTGAACGACTCCTCGATGAGACCGCGCGCGACCAGCGTTCGGACGACGCCGTCGACGTTGACGGCGCGGATCGACGCGATCTGGGATCGCGTGATCGGTTGCTTGTAGGCGACGACCGCGAGGGTCTCGAGTGCGGCCTGCGACAGGCGCGAGGGACGCTCGGCCTCGACGAACTGCTCGACGACGGCGTCCAGGTCCTGGCGCACGTAGAAGCGCCAGCCGCCGCCGACCTCGCGGAGTTCGAACCCGCGGCGGGTGGTGCCGTCGACGCCGTCGAAGTCCGCGACGAGGCGTTCGACGGCCTGGCGGACGGCGGGGACGGGGGCGTTCACGGCGGCGCCGAGCGCGACGAGCGACTGGGGCTCGTCCGCGATCATCAGGATCGCCTCGAGCTGGCGGTCGATCGGGATCGCCGGGTGCGCCTGCGGGGCGCGGTCGTGCTCGGCGTGCTGGCCGTGCTCAGCGTGCTCGGCGCGCTCGTGCATCTCGTGCTCGATCGCGCGGGCGTCGGCCATCTCGTCGGCGCCGCCGGGTTCGGCGCTGGACGTGTCGTGCACGTCATCCGTCATAGTCGGCTCCCAGGTTGGCGAGGCTCTCGTCGGACCAGTCCTCGGCGGTCCATCGGAGCGTGAGTTCCCCGAGCGGCTCGAGTTGTTCGAACGAGATCGATGCGTTCCGGTACAGCTCCAGGATCGCGAGGAAGCGAGCCACCACGATACCCGTCTGGTCGACGCCCGCGACCAGTTCGCGGAACGAGACCCCCTCGCCGTCGCGTGTCCGCAGGATCGAGACGACGATCGCGGCCTGTTCGCGGATGCTGATGAGCGGCGCGTGCAGGTGGTCGAGTCCGACCGTCGGGATCTCCCGCGGGGCGAACGCCAGCGCTGCCAGTGCGGCGAAGTCCTGTACCGAGAGCGTCCACACGAGCTCGGGCGTGCGGGCGCGGAACCGCTCCTCGAGCCGGACGCTCCGGACGTGCCGACGCGACTCCACACCCCAGCGTTCGCCGAACCAGTCGGCGGCCTGCTTGAACGCCCGGTACTGCAGCAGCCGCGCGAACAGCAGGTCGCGGGCTTCGAGCAGGGCGACGTCCTCGGCGTCGACGAGCTCACCCTGCGGCAGCAGCCCGACGATCTTCAGGTCGAGCAGGGTGGCGGCGACGACGAGGAACTCGCTCGCCTCGTCGAGTTCGTCCGCCGACTCGGCCTGACGCACGTACTGGATGAACTCCCCCGTGACCGCGCCGAGCGAGACCTCGGTGATGTCGAGCTCGTGCTTCGTGATGAGCGACAGCAGGAGGTCGAACGGGCCGTCGAAGTTGGTGAGTCGGACCCGGAACCCCGACTCAGGCGACGGCGCCACGCTGGACGAGCTCTCGTGCGAGCTGCCGGTAGGCGTGGGCGGCGGCGTGGTCCGGCGCCGTCTGGGTGATCGGTCGAGCGGAGACCGTGGCGTCCGGGAACTTCACGGTGCGCCCGATGACGGTGTCGAGGACCCGGTCGTCGAACGTGTCGACGACGCGCTCCATGACCTCGCGCGAGTGCAGAGTGCGCGAGTCGTACATGGTGGGCAGGATGCCGTCGAGCGTCAGTGCCGGGTTGAGGCGGTCGCGCACCTTGTCGATCGTCTCGATGAGCAGGGCGACACCGCGCAGGGCGAAGAACTCGCACTCGAGCGGAATGAGCACCCCGTGCGCCGCGGTCAGGGCGTTGACGGTGAGCAGGCCGAGCGACGGCTGGCAGTCGACCAGGATCACGTCGTAGTCGTTCGCGACCTTGCGCAGCACGCTCGCCAGGATCTGCTCGCGGGCGACCTCGTTGACCAGGTGCACCTCGGCCGCGGACAGGTCGATGTTCGCCGGGATCACGTCGAGCCCCGGAGTGTTCGTCGGCTGGATGACCTGGATCGGGTCCTTCACGGCGCCCATGAGCAGGTCGTAGACGGTGTGGATGTCGTGCGTGCGGACACCGAGGCCCGCGGAGAGCGCACCCTGCGGGTCGAAGTCGACGGCCAGGACCTTGCGGCCGTACTCCGCCAGGGCTGCACCGAGGTTGATCGCCGTGGTGGTCTTGCCGACGCCGCCCTTCTGGTTGCAGAGGGCGATGATGCGCGCAGGGCCGGTGCTGTCGAGTTCCTCGGGCACGGGGAACTCCCGGACAGGACGACCCGTCGGACCGATGGAGGTCGCGCCGGTGGGGTTGGTCGTCGGGTTCGTGCTCACCCGGCCATCGTACCGGCGACGTCGGCCGGCCCGGGGCCGCACCGCCGCGCGCGGCCGGGTCTGCGTTGCTCGTGGCCGGGTGCGTGGCCGACGCGGTCGCCGCTCAGGCTGCGCGCAGGGCCACGCGCATGCTGTCGACGCGTTCGGCGATGACGGCGTCCGTCGACCACCGCTGCTGCAGGCGTCCGACGAGCTCGCCGACCTGCTCGCGGTCGAGCCCGGGGTGCAACGCCAGTCCGACGGTCAGCTCCGGGCCGGCGAAGCGTCCGACCGGGTCACCGGGGGTCAGTTCGACACGGGCGACGCTGCGCTCCCCCACGACCGAGTCGGCGAACGCCTGGGCGACCTCGGGGTCCTCGAAGCACGGGGTCCAAGGCAGGTCCTGACCGAGCGCCCACACCGCGGGACGGCGCAGCACGAACTCGGTCGCCGACTTCGGGTCGAGCACGACGAGCTGCGTCTCCTCGCTCGCCGCGGCCATCGCCACCCGTCGTGACTCCACGGGCACGGGCCGGGCATCGGCGTCCCAGACGTGCATCGCTTCGACCGAGGTGAACGCGGGCATCACGCTCCGCCCGTCCGGCCCGGCGACCGTCACGATCGAGAGCTCCTGGGTCTTGTCCACGAGCTTGCCGGCGTCGGTCTCGCCGAGGTCGCCCGCCTCGGCGATGAGCGGGATGAGCAGCCGGGCGGTGCGCAGTGCATGAACGACTGCCGCCTGCGATGCACCGGCGGCCACGCCTGCGATCGCCGCGGTCAGCGCCGGGTCGGCCAGACCGTCGTCGTCGGCGAAGGCGGTGTCGTGGTGGTCGAACGTGCGGCCTTCCCACGTGAAGCCGGCCGAGTCCGCCGCGCCACCCGGGGTGTGCGCGTCGTCGGGACCGGTTGCCGCGTCCGCACCGGTTGCCGCTTCGGGGCCGGTTCCGCGCCCGTTCGAAATTCCCGCCACGCCGCTACTCCGAGGCGATGTCGAGTGCGGCCGGCAGCGTGAACGCCCCGGAATACAGCGCCTTGCCGATGATCGCGCCCTCGAGCCCGAACGGCACGAGCTCGCGCAGCGCCCACAGGTCGTCGAGCGTCGAGATCCCGCCAGAGGCCACGACGGGCTGGTCGGTCCGGTCGCACACCTGGCGCAGCAGCTCGACGTTCGGGCCCTGCAGCGTGCCGTCCTTCGTGACGTCGGTGACGACGTACCGGGCGCACCCCGCGGCCTCGAGCCGGTCGAGGACCTCCCACAGGTCGCCGGCGTCCTCGGTCCAGCCACGGCTGGCGAGGGTCGTGCCACGCACGTCGAGCCCGACGGCGATCTGCTCGCCGTACTCGCCGATCACCCGAGCGGCCCAGTCCGGGTTCTCGAGCGCCGCCGTGCCGAGGTTGACCCGTGCGGCCCCCGTGGCGAGCGCGGCTTCGAGCGAGGCGTCGTCTCGGATGCCACCAGACAGCTCGACGGAGACGCCGTCGACCTCGCGGATCGCGTGCGCGATGACCTTGCGGTTGTCGCCCCGACCGAACGCCGCGTCGAGGTCCACCAGGTGGATCCACTCCGCGCCCTGGTCACGCCAGGTGCGCGCGGCGGCGACGGGGTCGCCGTAGCCGGTCTCGCTCCCCGCCTCGCCCTGGGTCAACCGGACGGCCTGGCCGTCGACCACGTCGACGGCAGGCAGCAGGACGAGGGGCGAGGTGTCGGTGAGGTCGGTCATGGTCCTGTCGATTTCGTCACGGTGGAGATGGTGCGGTGGAGAAGGTGCGGTGGTGAAGGTGCGGGGTTCAGCCTGGAGGCCCGTGGCGCGTCCGGCGGCGCCGTCGCGCCCGTCGCGGGCCGGGTTCAGAGCGAGCGCACCCAGTTGGTCAGCAGACGGATGCCCGGCTCGCCGGACTTCTCGGGGTGGAACTGGGTCGCGGTGAGCGGCCCGTTCTCGACCGCGGCGATGAACCGCTGTCCGTGTTCGGCCCACGTCAGGCCGGGAGCACGGAACGGGCCGTAGGCGTCGAGCGGGAAGTCGGTCACGCCGTACGAGTGCACGAAGTAGAACCGCTCGTCGTGCAGCCCGTCGAACAGCACGGAGTTGTCCGGTGCCTGGACGGTGTTCCACCCCATGTGCGGCAGGACCTCGGCCTGGAGCTGCTCGACGGTGCCGGGCCACTGCCCGAGCCCCTCGACGTCGGCTCCGCGCTCGATGCCGCGGGAGAACAACACCTGCATGCCCACGCAGATGCCGAGCACCGGACGACCACCGGCCAGACGGTGGTCCACGATCTCGCCGCCCTGGACGCCCTCGAGCTGGTCGATGACCGCGGCGAACGCCCCGACCCCGGGTACGAGCAGGCCGTCGGCACGGAGCGCCGCCTGCTTGTCGGAGGTCAGCGTGACCTCGGCCCCGGCCCGCTCGAGTGCCTTGGCGGCGGAGTGGACGTTGCCCGACCCGTAGTCGAGGACGACGACGTTCGGCTTCGCGGTCACAGTGCGCCCTTGGTGGAGGGGATGCCGTCGACGCGCGGGTCGAGCTCGACTGCCTTGCGCATCGCACGCGCGAACGCCTTGAACTCGGCTTCCGCGATGTGGTGCGGGTCGCGGCCACCGAGCACACGGACGTGCACGGTGATGCCCGCGTTGAACGTGATCGCCTCGAACACGTGGCGGATCATCGACCCGGTGAAGTGCCCGCCGATGCGGTGGAACTCGAATCCCTCGGGCTCACCCGAGTGCACGAGGAACGGACGCCCGGAGACGTCGACGACCGCCTGGGCCAGCGCTTCGTCGAGGGGCACGAGGGCGTCGCCGTAGCGGCCGATGCCGGACCGGTCGCCGAGGGCCTGCTTGAGGGCCTGTCCGAGCACGATGCCGGTGTCCTCGACCGTGTGGTGCACGTCGATGTCGGTGTCACCGGTCGACCGCACGCGGAGGTCGATGAGCGAGTGCTTGCTGAACGCGGTGAGCATGTGGTCGAAGAACGGCACGCTCGTCGAGATGTCGGACGAACCGGTGCCGTCGAGGTCGAGCTCGAGTTCGACGCTCGATTCGCTCGTGCTGCGGCTGATCGAGGCGGTACGGGCGGTCATGCCCCAACCCTAACCGGCGGCTGCTCGGCGGCGACCTGCCGCATGGCGTCGAGGAACGCGGTGGTCTCCTCTGCCGTGCCGGCACTCACCCGCAGGTGGTTCGAGATGCCGAGGTCGCGCACGATGACGTCCCGCTCGAGCAGCGACTCGAACGCAGCGTGCGGGTCGGCGACCCCACCGAACAGGACGAAGTTCGACCACGTCTCGTACGTCCGGTAGCCCATGGCCTGCAGCTCGGTCACCATCCGGTCGCGCTGCTGCTTGATGTCGTCGACCATCGCGAGCATCTCGGGCGCGTGGCGCAGTGCGGCGACGGCGGCTGCCTGTGTCAGGACGGACAGGTGGTAGGGCAGTCGGACGAGGCGAACGGCGTCGATCACGGCGGGGTGTGCCGCCATGTAGCCGACCCGTGCACCGGCGAACGCGAACGCCTTGCTCATGGTCCGGGAGACCACGAGTCGCTCCCGCCCGGGCAGCAGCGTGAGGGCGCTCGGCACGTCGGCCGGCATGAACTCGGCGTAGGCCTCGTCCACCATCACGATGCCGTCGGTCGCGGCGTACGCGGCCTCGATCGTCTCGATCGGCAGCGGTGTGCCCGTGGGGTTGTTCGGCCCGCACAGGAACACGATGTCCGGTCGGTGCTGCTCGATCGCCGCCACGACGGTCTCGGGTGAGATGCGGAACTCGTCGTCGCGCTCCGCCGGGATCCAGGTCGTGCCGGTTCCGGACGCCAGGATCGAGTGCATCGAGTAGGTGGGCGGGAACCCGAGGACGGAACGCCCCGGGCCGCCGAAGGCCTGCAACAGCTGCTGGAGGACCTCGTTCGAGCCGTTCGCCGCCCACAGCTGTTCTGCCGTGAGGCCGTGCCCGAGGTACCCGGCCAGCGACTCGCGGAGCTCCGTGAACTCGCGGTCCGGGTAGCGGTTCACTGCCGCGAGCGCCTGGCGGATCGAGGCGACGATGTCGTCAGCCACGTCGTCCGGCACGGGATGCGTGTTCTCGTTGACGTTCAGCTGGACGCGGACGTGCTTCTGCGGAGCGCCGTAGGGGCTCTGACCGCGGAGGTCGTCTCGGATCGGGAGGTCTTCGAGCGTGAATGCCACCGATCCATCGTAGGCCGCTGTGGCCACCGGACGACCAGCCGTCCGGACGGGACTGCCCACGACCACGTCTGGCGACTACTGACCGGAGGTGTACTTCGTCGGGATGGCGATCTGCTCGCCGGCCTGCAGACCGGAGCCGTCGAGGGCGTTGAGGCTGATGACGTCCTGCACGAAGTCACGCGGGTCGGCGTTCGGCGCGGTGTCCTCGGCCAGCTGCCAGAGCGTCTCGCCCGGCTGGATCGTGACCGTGTCGAACTGCGTCCGAGCGCCACCAGCGGCGGCGTCACCGGCGGACGCCTGGCCGCCGTTGAGGACGAAGAAGGCGACGACGATGAGGAGGGGGAGCGCGGCGAGCGTCGTGAAGACGATGCGGCCGCGGCGCGTCAGGCGCAGGCGGACGCGCACGGCGGGGGCCGCGGTGCGCTGGATGTCAGCGATGGCGATGGTGCTCATGTCGTTCTTGCCTTCCCGTTCGGGTGAACCGAAGTCGTGTACCGAACATAGTTTCGAATCAGACGACGCACAAGTCCTGGGAGAGGATTTCTGCGGGGTTTTCTTGCGACACGCTCGAACAGGTGTTTGTCCGGGGTTGACCGGTCGGATACTGTTTCGATCGACTGGGACAAGTCAAACGGGGACCACCGACATTCCCGCCACGGCCGCTCAGCACCGACGAAAGCGAGACGACGTGGTGGACGAACTGCGGGGCCAGAAGCCGCTGACCGCGAAGCAGCAGACGATCCTCGACGCCATCCGCGCGTCCATCGCCTCTCGGGGCTACCCGCCGAGCATGCGCGAGATCGGCGACGCAGCCGGGCTCTCCTCGCTGTCGAGCGTGTCCCACCAGCTCGGCCAGCTCGAGCTCGGCGGCTGGATCCGCCGCGACCCGAACCGTCCCCGTGCCCTCGAGGTCCTGGTCGACGAGCCCACGCCGGACGTCACCGGACCCGACGTCGACGCCACCACGCTCGTGCCGCTGGTCGGCCGGATCGCCGCCGGTGTCCCGATCACGGCGGAGCAGCACGTCGACGAGATCGTCCCGCTCCCCCGGCAGCTCGTCGGCTCGGGCGACCTCTTCATGCTCAAGGTCGTCGGCGAGTCGATGATCGACGCCGCGATCTGCGACGGCGACTGGGTGGTCGTCCGTGCGCAGCAGACCGCCGAGAACGGTGACATCGTCGCCGCGATGCTCGACGAAGAAGCGACCGTCAAGGTCTTCCGCCAGCGCGACGGCCACACGTGGCTGCTCCCCCGCAACACCGCGTTCGAGCCGATCCTCGGCGACGCGGCCTCGGTGCTCGGCAAGGTCGTCGCGGTCCTCCGCTCGCTCTGAAGCACACCGGGCGCTGACCCGCGTTGGACGGAACCGCGGCCGGAGCGACACCCGCGCGACGGACGCGGGACGGGCCTCCCGGCCGTCAGTCGGTGCCGACCGTCAGGACGTGCAGTCGGTGCCGACCGTCAGGACGTGACGGGGGCGACCACGTACGGATCGAGCTCCGCGACCTGGCGCTGGAAGACGCGCACGCGCAGGCGCGTGCCGTCCTCGCCGTAGTCGACGGAGTCGACCGCGCCCGCGTCGTGCAGCGTGGAGACGAGGTCACCGCGGTCGTAGGGCACGACCACCGTGAGCTCGACGTCGGGCTCCGGCAGGCGCTCCTCGATGGTGCGGAGGAGCTCCGGGATGCCCTCGCCCGTGCGGGCCGACACGAAGACGGCGTCCGACGCGAGCCCGATCAGGACCAGGCGCTGTGCGTCGTCGATCAGGTCGGCCTTGTTGAACACGACGATCTCGGGGATGTCGTGCGCGCCGACGTCGCCGATGACCTCGCGCACGGTCGCGAGCTGGGCCCCGGGGTCGGGGTGCGAGCCGTCGACCACGTGCACGATGACGTCGGCCTCGCCGACCTCCTCGAGGGTGGAGCGGAACGCCTCGACCAGCTGGTGCGGCAGGTTCCGGACGAAGCCGACCGTGTCCACGAAGGTGAACTCCCGGCCCTTGGTGCTCTCGGTCCGGCGGACCGTGGCGTCCAGCGTCGCGAACAGCTGGTTCTGCACCAGCACGCCGGCGCTCGTCAGACGGTTCAGGAGCGAGGACTTGCCCGCGTTCGTGTAACCGGCGATCGCGACGCTCGGCACCTCGTTGCGGTGACGGTCGGCACGCTTCGCCTCGCGCGCAGGACGGAACCCGGCGATCTGGCGGCGGAGCTTCGACATGCGGGTGTGGATGCGACGTCGGTCGAGCTCGATCTTCGTCTCACCGGGACCACGCGAACCCATGCCCGCACCGCCGGAGACCTGACCACCGGCCTGCCGGGACATCGAGTCACCCCAGCCGCGCAGTCGTGGCAGCAGGTACTGGAGCTGCGCGAGCTCGACCTGGGCCTTGCCCTCTCGGGTCTTCGCGTGCTGGCTGAAGATGTCGAGGATCACGGCCGTGCGGTCGATGACCTTGACCTTCACGACGTCCTCGAGCGCGCGGCGCTGCGACGGGGCGAGCTCGGTGTCCGCGATCACCGTGTCGGCGCCGGTGGCCTTGACGACCATCGCGAGCTCTTCTGCTTTGCCCTTGCCGAGGTAGGTCGCCGGGTCGGGGTTCGGTCGACGCTGGAGGAGCCCGTCGAGGACTACCGCGCCGGCCGTCTCGGCCAGGGCGGACAGCTCCCGCAGGGAGTTCTCGGCGTCCTGCGCGTCACCGTGCGGGTACACGCCGATCAGGACGACCTGCTCGAGCCGCAGCTGGCGGTACTCGACCTCGGTGACGTCCTCGAGCTCGGTGGAGAGGCCGGCGACGCGGCGCAGGGCCGCGCGGTCCTCACGGTCGTACTGGTCGCCGTCGCCGTCCCACCCGTGCTCGTCGACCGAGCGGGTCTGGATCGCCTGGGCGGGGGCGAAGATGGACGATGCTGCGCGGCGGTCGGCGTTGCGCAACACCCGTTCGACGACACCGTCTGCGCTGTCGTCGTTGGTCTGGTCGTTCTGCTGATGGGTATCCGTCATCCTGTCCACAGGGTACCTCCGGCGGGCCTCGGACACACCGGGTTCCCGCTACGGTTCATCCATGGCGAACGACCACTACTTCTCCGCGAACCCGTCATCGGACACCCGCGAACGCCAGATCGACGTCACCCTCGCCGGCCGGTCGCTCACGCTGACCACGGCAGCAGGGGTCTTCAGCCCGGACGGCCTCGACCGCGGCACCCGCGTGCTGCTCGGTTCCGTCCCGCCGCCCGCGCACGACGGCGCGCTGCTCGACATCGGCTGCGGCTGGGGCCCGATCGCGATCACGATGGCGCTGCACTCCCCCAATGCGTCGGTGTGGGGCGTCGACGTCAACGAACGGGTGCTCGGTCTGGCGCGGGCCAACGCCGAGGCCGCCGGTGCGTCGAACGTCACGATCGCCCTGCCCGACGACGTCCCGGACGACCTGCGGTTCCGGACGATCTGGTCGAACCCGCCGATCCGCGTCGGCAAGGACGAACTCCACGAGATCCTGCTGACGTGGCTGCCCCGGCTCGAGGTCGAGGGCGACGCCTGGCTCGTGGTGTCGAAGGACCTCGGGGGCGACTCGTTGCAGAAGTGGCTCGTCGGTGCGCTCGGGGCAGGGTTCCACGTCGCGCGGGCGTCCACCGACAAGGGGTTCCGCGTCATCCGGGTGCACCGGACGGCGTAGGCGGGCGCGCGGCGCGCCGCGCCGGGCGCCGCGCGCCGCGCGCCGCCCGCGCCACTTCGTGAGCAGAAATGGTCGAGTCGCCGCAGCGCACCCGACCATTTCTGCTCACGAAGCGAAGCGCGCCGCGCGGCCCCGCCCCGCCCCGCGGCCCGCGGCCCCCGCACCCCGCGTCAGACCGTCAGGTCCCCGGAGAACACGAGCTCGGCGGGCCCGGACAGCGACACGTGCTCGCCGTCCTCCGCCGCGAACATCCGCACCGTCACGACGCCGCCGGGAACCCGCACGCGCCAGGTGTCCGGCGCACCGGAGCCCACCCAGTACCGCGTCGCGAGGGCCGCAGCCACCGCACCGGTGCCGCACGACAGCGTCTCGCCGCTGCCCCGCTCGTGCACCCGCATCGTGATCTCGCCGACGCCGTCGTTGATCAGGGGGTCGCCGGGCAGCACGAACTCGACGTTGGCGCCGTGCTCGGGCGCCGGGTCGAGCACGGGCAGGAACGTCAGGTCGAGGTCGGCGAGTTCGTCCTCGGTCGCGACGGCGACGACCACGTGCGGGTTGCCGACGTCGATGCCGATGCCGGGCCGGGCACCGTCGAGGTTCTTGGCGCGCACCATGACGTCGTCCGAGCCGCCGTCCTCGATGCCCAGCCCCCACCGGCCGAGGTCGGCAGCGAAGCCGTTGGTGGTCCGCTGGATGTCGACCAGGCCCTTGCGGCTGCCGACGGTCAGGGTCTCACCGGGTGCGAGCTCGACCAGACCGGACTCGGTCAGGTACCGGGCGAACACCCGGATCCCGTTGCCGCACATCTCGGCGACCGTGCCGTCGGCGTTGTGGTAGTCCATGAACCACGTCGCCGCGGGTTCGACGGCCACCAGGGTGCGACCTTCGGGGATCGCTTCGGACCGCACCGCACGGATCACGCCGTCGCCGCCCACGCCGAAGCGTCGGTCCGCGATCGCGCGGATCCGCTCGGGGGTCAGGTCGACGGTGGCGTCGGGGTCGGCGAACAGGACGAAGTCGTTGCCGGTCCCCTGGCCCTTGGTGAAGTGCAGCTCGGTCACGGGACGATCCTACGGGCCAGTTCCGACAGGTCCCCGCGGTCGGCTCCGGTGACGTCGAGGGTCTCGGCGTCGGCGTAGCGGCGGAACCAGGACACCTGCCGTCGGGCGTACTTGCGCGTCGCGATGCCGGTCGCCTCGACCGCGGCCTCGATCGTGGAGGTCTCCCGCAGCACGTCGAGCGCCTGCGAGTACCCGATCGCGGCCCGCGCGGTCTTCCCTTGCTCGATGCCCTGCTCGCGCAGAGCCGCGACCTCGTCGACGAGTCCTGCGGCGAACATCCCCGCTGCACGCGCGTGCAGCGCCGCGACCAGCTGCTCACGGTCCCGTCGCAGGTGCAGGATGCGGGACGGTCGCCACGCGCGGGGCGCGGACGGGAGGCTCGGGGTCACGACCTCGGATCGGCTCGCGATCTCGAGTGCCCGGATCAACCGCCGTGGGTTGCGTGCATCGATCGTCGCTGCGGCCGCCGGGTCCATGCCGCGGAGCCGCTCGAGCAGGATGCCCGGACCGAGCTCGTCGTGCTCGTGCTCGAGCTGCGCGCGGAGTTCCGGGTCGGTGCCGGGGAACGCCAGGTCGAACAGGACGGACGACACGTAGAGCCCGCTGCCCCCGACGAGCACGGCGACGCCGCCGTCCGCCTGGATCCGGTCCACGTCGGCTCGGGCAGCCACCTGGTACGCGGCGACGCTCGCCTCGTCGGTGACGTCGAGCACGTCGAGTTGGTGGTGCGGGATGCCGTGCCGTTCGTCGAACGACAGCTTCGCGGTGCCGATGTCCATGCCCCGGTACAGCTGCATGGCGTCGGCGTTGACGATCTCGGCGTCCCGGCCGGCGGCGCGGAGGCGTTCGGCGATCGCGATCCCGAGGTCGGACTTGCCCGTCCCGGTCGCCCCGACGACGGCGATCAGATCAGCGTCGGAGGCGTCGAGCCCGCGGTGCTGCGCCGGGTCGCGCTCGGGGCATCCGGCGGGGCCGCGCTCGGAGCCGTCCCCGACGGGGGCGTCAGCGCCCGACACGGAGCGTCGGCAGCCCGAGCGACACCGGGCGCGGACCGTCGCCGGGCGCCGCCGGGGTCGGCACGCCGCAGCTCTCGGCCTCGGCGCGGTCCCAGGCGTCGCCCGCACGGGTGCGTCGGATGCGCAGCGGAGCGTCGTCGTCGGCGATCAGGAAGTGCGGGGCCGCTCGGGTGATCTCGACCGTCACGACGTCGCCGGGTCGCGGGACCGCGGAGCCCTCCGGCACGGCGAAGTGCACGAGCCGCGAGTCCTCGGCGCGTCCGGACAACCGGCGGGTGGCGTCGTCCTTCCGCCCCTCGCCCGTCGCGACGAGGACCTCGACGCTCCGGCCGACCTGCGCGGCGTTCTCTTCCGCGGTGATGCGTTCCTGCAGCGCGACGAGCCGCTCGTACCGCTCCTGCACGACGTGCTTCGGCAGCTGGTCGTCCATCGTCGCCGCCGGGGTGCCGGGGCGGATCGAGTACTGGAACGTGAAGGCGCTGGCGAACCGAGCCTGCTCGACGACGTGCAGGGTGTCTGCGAAGTCCTCTTCCGTCTCGCCGGGGAACCCGACGATGATGTCGGTCGAGATCGCCGCGTTCGGGATCTTGGCGCGCACCCGGTCGAGGATGCCGAGGAACCGCTCGCTCCGGTAGCTCCGCCGCATGGCCTTGAGGACCCGGTCGGACCCGGACTGCAACGGCATGTGCAGCTGCGGCATGACGTTCGGGGTCTCGGCCATGGCGTCGATGACGTCGTCGGTGAAGGCTGCCGGGTGCGGGCTCGTGAAGCGGATGCGCTCGAGGCCGTCGATGGTGCCGGCCGCGCGCAGCAGCTTGCCGAACGCCTGACGGTCGCCGAACTCGACCCCGTACGAGTTCACGTTCTGTCCGAGCAGCGTGACCTCGATCGCACCGTCGTCGACGAGCGCCTGGATCTCGGCCAGGACATCGCCCGGGCGGCGGTCCTTCTCCTTGCCGCGGAGCGACGGGACGATGCAGAACGTGCACGTGTTGTTGCACCCGACCGAGATCGACACCCACCCACTGTGGGTCGAGTCACGCTTGGTCGGCAGCGTCGACGGGAACACGTCGAGCGCTTCGAGGATCTCGATCTGCGCCTCGTCGTTGTGCCGCGCACGCTCGAGCAGCGTCGGCAACGAGCCCATGTTGTGCGTGCCGAAGACCACGTCCACCCACGGCGCCTTCTCGAGGATGACGTTCTTGTCCTTCTGGGCCAGGCACCCACCGACGGCGATCTGCATGCCGGGGTGGTCGCGCTTGATGCCGGCGAGCTGTCCGAGGTTGCCGTACAGACGGTTGTCCGCGTTCTCGCGCACCGCACAGGTGTTGATCACGACGACGTCGGCCTGCTCGCCGTCCGCCGCCGTGTAGCCCGCCGCCTGCAGCGACCCGCTCAGCCGCTCGGAGTCGTGCACGTTCATCTGGCACCCGTAGGTGCGGACTTCGTAGGTGCGCTGGCGCGCTGCGACGGTGGCCATGGTCGTCCCAGTGTAGGTCGGGGCGACTACTCGAAGCGCACGGTCCCGCGGCCCGTCGGAGGGCGGCGTCCGCCGCCGTCGAGGGCCCGCTGGACGGCGATCCGCACCACGCCCGAGCCGTAGCCCTTGCGCATCAGGAACCCCGACAACCGACGCTCGGCGGTCGCACGGTCGAGCCCACGCATCTGCGGCGCACGCTTGTCGGCGAGCTCCTGGGCGCGGATGAACTCGTCGTCCTCGTCATCGGCGGCTTCGTCGAGCGCGGTGTCGATCGCGATCTGGTCGATGCCACGACGACGCAGCTCGGTGACCACGCCCTGCCGCCCCAGACCCTTGCGGGCGTGCAAGCGGTCCACCAGATCGGTGGCGAGGGCGACGTCGTCGAGCAGCCCGACGCGGGTCAGGCGTTCGATCTCGTGCTCGACCACGTCGGGGTCGAGGTCCTGCTGGGTGAGCAGTGTCCGCATCTCGGACTCGCTCACGCCCTTGCGGCCGAGCGCCCGCATGCTGAGCCGCTCGGCGTCGGCGCGCTGCTCGTCGAGGGGACGAGGGGCATCCGCAGGGTCGAGTTCTTCGCCACCGGCGATCGAGAAGACCGACGCCGTCGTGGCATCCGCCCCGTCGTCGTCGTAGCCGTCCTGCTCGGCCCGCGCGGTCCGGCCGGAACCGTCGCCGATGACCGGCGAGACCCAGTCGGCCTGTGCGCGTGGCCCGCGGATGGGCAGCGGGACGGGGGTGTCCGCATCGTCTTCGAGCACCGGCTCCGGAATGCTGGGCACCGTCTGCTCAGGTTCGGGGGTGGGCTCCGCAGCTGCCGGGGCCCGACGACGGGACCTCGCACCGAACAGGTCGGTGACCGGTGCGAGGCCGTCGTCGTCGTGGTCGGTGCTCACGCGCCCTTGCGCTCCGCGAGCTTCGGCGCGATCGACTCGACCGGAGCCTCTTCCGCCTTGGCGCCACCGACGCCGAGCTTGGCGAGGATCTTGCCCTCGATCTCAGCCGCCGTGTCGGGGTTCTGGATCAGGAAGGAACGCGAGTTCTCCTTGCCCTGCCCGAGCTGGTCGCCGTCGTAGGTGTACCAGGCACCCGACTTCTTGACGATGCCGTGGTCGACACCGAAGTCGAGCAGCGAGCCTTCGCGCGAGATGCCGACGCCGTACAGGATGTCGAACTCAGCCTGCTTGAAGGGCGGCGCCATCTTGTTCTTGACGACCTTGACACGCGTGCGGTTGCCCACCGCGTCGGTGCCGCTCTTGAGCGTCTCGATGCGACGGATGTCGAGGCGGACGGACGCGTAGAACTTCAGCGCCTTACCGCCCGAGGTGGTCTCCGGGGAACCGAAGAACACACCGATCTTCTCGCGCAGCTGGTTGATGAAGATCATCGTGGTCTGCGTCTGGTTCAGCCCACCGGCGAGCTTGCGCAGCGCCTGGGACATGAGGCGGGCCTGCAGACCGACGTGGGAGTCACCCATCTCGCCCTCGATCTCGGCGCGCGGCACCAGTGCTGCGACCGAGTCGATCACGATGAGGTCGATCGAGCCGGAGCGGACGAGCATGTCCGCGATCTCGAGCGCCTGCTCGGCGGTGTCCGGCTGCGACACGAGCAGGGCGTCGATGTCGACACCGAGCTTCTTGGCGTACTCCGGGTCGAGCGCGTGCTCGGCGTCGATGAAGGCCGCGATGCCACCGGCGCGCTGGGCGTTGGCGATGGCGTGGATGGTGAGGGTCGTCTTGCCCGAGGACTCCGGGCCGTAGATCTCGACGATGCGGCCGCGGGGCAGTCCCCCGATGCCGAGCGCGACGTCGAGCGCCACCGACCCGGTCTGGATGACGTTGACGGGGGCGCGTTCGTCCGAACCGAGGCGCATGATCGCACCCTTGCCGAACTGCCTGTCGATCTGTGCGAGTGCGGTCTCGAGGGCCTTTTCGCGGTCTGCCGGTGATGGCATGGGGTGCTCCTTCGTGCTCGTGTTCGGCCGCCTGTAGGCTGTCGCGTCCACGCCGGCCGGTGGTGCAAGGCCGATGGTTCTGCGACAAGGCTTCGGGCTGTTCCCGATGTCCATCAACCTATGGCTGGCCACCGACATCACTGCCGACGGTCACGCGATCTGTGGATGGAACACCCGGGCGACGCCGCTGTGGAGGAACGTACCACCGATCGAACACCCGTTCGAGCAACACGCCGAACACAGTTTCGGGCGATGACGGCGGCGCGACGGAGCGCGGACGCCTCAGTTCTGCGGCTCGGCCAACCCCTTGCCGTGCCGCCGGTCGAGTGGGACGTCCTGCGAGTCACAGAGGGCGTCCCACACCCGGCGGGCGTCGATGCCGGCGGCGAGGGCGTCCACGGCCGAGCGGCCGCCGAGGTCCTCGAGCACGACGTCACGGCTGACCACGGACCCGTAGGCCTCGCCGAACACCTGGTCGACGGCACGCCAGAACTCACTCACCCGCATCCGACAAGCCTAAAGCGTCCCCGGATGCAGAACGCCCCCGCCGGGAGGTTCCGGCGGGGGCGGTCAGTGCGAGGCGCTCAGCGCACCGCGAGGTCGTTGTCGAACTCGGCGACGAGGTCGTCCGGGAGCGTGTCGGGGACGGGAGTGAGTCCCTCGACGATCGCGAGGCGGTCGCCCACCTCGCGCATGATCGTGGAGATGGGGGTGTCCAGCGCATCCGCGACGGACGCGAGGATTTCCGAGCTGGCCTCTTTCTGACCACGCTCGACCTCACTGAGGTACCCGAGAGCCACACTGGCCTTGGACGCGACCTGACGGAGGGTCCGGCCCTTCTGCAAGCGGAAGTCCCGAAGCACATCGCCGATTTCCTGACGAACGAGAACCATGAGAACTCCTCCTCTCTGTCGTCTCCGCGCCCGCCCGATCCGGAGGATCGAGTTCGGGTTCAGCAACTTTAGCGTTGCCGGTTGAAGCATGCTAACCAGGCTGGCTGCCGTCCTGCTGGAGATTGCGTGAGATGTAACCCAGTGGAAACGGGACCTATTCCCGGCCCCGGACCACGGACGACATCCGTGTCAGGAGTTCGGAGACGGACGCCGTGCGGATTGCACCGCGGTCCCCGTCGAGGTGGAGTTCCCAGGCAGTGGCACCGTCCGCCGACGCGACGCCGACGAACACGGTGCCGACCGGCTTGCCGTCCTGCGGGTCCGGCCCGGCGACACCGGTCGTACTGATCCCCCACGTCGCCGGCTCACCATCGACGGACAGCGCGATGCGGACACCGGCCGCCATCTGCCGCGCGACCTCGGGATCGACGGCCCCGTTGGCCGCAAGCAACGCCGACGACACCCCGAGCACCGTGTGCTTGACGGGCGTCGCGTAGGCCACGACTCCCCCGCGCACCACGGCGCTCGCCCCCGGAACGCCGACGAGCGTCGACACCACCAACCCGCCGGTGAGCGACTCCGCCACGGCGACGGTCTCACCGCGACGCGTCAGGTCGGCGACCAGGTCCTGCGCGATCGCGTCGACCGTGTCGGCAGGGCCGGGAGGCACGGCGCCGGTCGCGTCGTCGGCCTGCGTCACACGGTGGTCCGGTTGTGCTTCCACGCCTGGTACAGGTAGTCGATGCCACTGAGCACGGTCGCCAGGAAGGCGGCGCTCATCAGCACCACGTTCACCCAGTGCGCCCAGTCACCGACGAGCTCCCACCACGGGAAGAGTGCCGACGTCAGGGCGACGGCCTGCAGCACGGTCTTGATCTTGCCGCCACGACTGGCCGGGATCACCCGGTCCGACAGCACCGCGAAGCGGAACACCGTGATGCCGATCTCGCGCACCATGATGAGCACCGTCACGTACCAGGGCAGCTCGGCCAGGATCGACAGGGCGACGAGCGCGCCACCGATCAGGACCTTGTCGGCGATCGGGTCGACGAGCTTGCCGAAGTCGGTGACCAGGTTCTGCCGCCGGGCGATGATGCCGTCGGCGCTGTCGGTCACGATCGCGACGACGAAGACGATCGCCGCCCAGATGCGCAGCGGGCCGTCGTTGCCGGCGTCGGTGAGGAGCAGCACGAAGAACAGCGGCGCCATGAGGATGCGCACCACGGTGATGATGTTCGCGACGTTCGCCGTCGATGCGGGGCCGGGACCCTTGCGGAGCAGTCGCCCGCGCCAGGGGAACTTCGCGCCGTGTGTCGTGGCGCCGTCCGTCGTCTCCGTGCCGTCCGAGGCGGTCATCGCCTTCACTCCCTGCCCGTCAGTCCCCACGCGTCCTCATCGGGCTCGTCGTGCACTTCATCGTACCCGCGGGTCATGTCGCCCACGGGGTCGGCGCCGTAGCGGTCGCCGTCGTCACTGGGGCCGGGCACGGGGGCCACGGGCGCCGGAGCAGCCGGCGGCTCCTCGCCGCGGAGCTTCGCGAGCACCGCGGGCAGCTGGTCGGTGGTGACGAGCACGTCGCGGGCCTTCGACCCCTCGGACGGACCGACGATGTCGCGGGACTCCATCAGGTCCATCAGGCGACCGGCCTTGGCGAAGCCGACCCGGAGCTTGCGCTGCAGCATCGAGGTCGAGCCGAACTGCGTCGAGACGACCTGTTCGACCGCCGCGAGCAGCAGTTCGAGGTCGTCGCCGATGTCGGCGTCGATCTCCTTGCGCTCGACCACGGCCTGGACGTCCTGGCGGTACTCGGGCTGGGCCTGGCGGGTGACGTGCTGGACGACCTCGGCGACCTCGCCCTCCTGCACCCACGCTCCCTGCACGCGCAGGGACTTCGACGATCCCATCGGCAGGAAGAGCGCGTCGCCCTGGCCGATGAGCTTGTCCGCGCCGGGCTGGTCGAGGATGACACGGGAGTCCGTGACGCTCGTCACCGCGAAGGCGATGCGGGACGGCACGTTCGCCTTGATCAGGCCGGTGATGACGTCCACCGACGGGCGCTGCGTCGCGAGCACCAGGTGGATGCCGGCGGCACGGGCGAGCTGGGTGATGCGGACGATCGACTCCTCGACGTCGCGCGGGGCGACGAGCATGAGGTCCGCGAGCTCGTCGACGACGACGAGCAGGTACGGGTACGGCTTGAGCTTCCGCTCGCTGCCGGCGGGCAGGACGATCTCGTTGTTCTCGATCGCCTTGTTGAAGTCGTCGACGTGGCGGAACCCGAACGACGCCAGGTCGTCGTACCGCATGTCCATCTCCTTCACGACCCACTGCAGCGCTTCGGCCGCCTTCTTCGGGTTCGTGATGATGGGCGTGATGAGGTGCGGGACACCCGCGTAGATCGAGAGCTCGACGCGCTTCGGGTCGACCAGGACCATGCGGACCTCGGACGGTTTCGCCCGCATGAGCAGCGACGTGATCATCGAGTTGATGAAGACCGACTTGCCGGAACCGGTCGAACCGGCGACGAGCAGGTGCGGCATCTTCGCCAGGTTCGCGACGACGAAGCCACCCTCGACGTCCTTGCCGACGCCGATCGTCATCGGGTGCTTCGACTTCCGCGCCGCGTTCGAGCGCAGCACGTCGCCGAGGGACACGATCTCGCGGTCGGAGTTCGGGATCTCGACACCGATGGCGCTCTTGCCCGGGATCGGCGAGAGGATCCGGACCTCGTTGGAGGCCACCGCGTACGACAGGTTCTTCGACAGCGCCGTGACGCGCTCGACCTTGACACCCGGGCCGAGCTCGATCTCGTAGCGGGTGACCGTCGGACCGCGGGAGAACCCGGTGACCTTCGCGTCGACCTTGAACTCCGTCAGCACGCCGGTGATGGCGGCGACGATGTCGTCGTTCGCCTGGCTGCGAGCGACCGAGGGGGTGCCGGAGCTCAGGGTGGTGGCGGCCGGCAGGCGGTACGGCTTCGACGGGTCGTCGTCGGTCGCCGCCGCGGAGAGTTCCTCGGGCTCGTCGACGACCGGGTCCTCGACGAGGGGTGCCGCGACCACGTCGGGCACCGCGGGGCGGATCGCCGCGGTCGGCTCCGGACGCGCGGGGACGTCGGTGCCGAAGTCCCGCAGGGCCTGCTCGGCGACCTGCAGGTCCTGTTCGACGGAGTCGTTGAGGTTGACCGACGCGGGTTCGGCCGGTGTCAGGTCCACGAGACCGGCCGCAGCGCCCGCGTTCGGGTTGCCCACCGGGGCAGCGGGTGCAGCCGCCGCGGCGGGCGGGGCCGTCGGTGCGACACCGGTGGCCGGGGGCAGGACGGGGCTGTCGTACGCCGGGTCCTCTTCGCGCCCGGACTTGTTCCGCCGCCACCACGGCACGTTGTCGCCGCCGGCGTCACCGTCGGCAGCGGCCTGCTCCTCGCCGAAGCCGAGGTCGTCGAACAGCTGGAAGTCGGTGTCGCCCTTCTTGCCGCGCTTGGTCGTCTTGGTGCGGGAGGCGGGTGCGGCTGCTGCCGCTTCGACCTCGGGCTCGGCGGCCGGGGCCGGCGCACCGAACAGGTACGCGTACAGCTCGTGCAGCCGACGCCCGACCTTGTTCGGCGGCGTCTTGGTGATGATGAAGAGGGAGAGCACGAGCAGCACGATCGCCACCGGGACCGCGACCCAGGCGGTCGCGATCGTGACGAGCCAGCCGATCACGACCCAGCCGAGCACACCGCCGGCCGCAGCCAGGGCGGGCATGCCGTCCGCTGCGCTCGGCTGCCCGCCGAAGACGTGGCAGAGCGAGGCGATCGCGACGAGCAGGATCCCGAGGCCGATGCCGATCCGGGTGTTGTCGTGCACCGAGGCCGGGTGCCGGAACAGCCATCCGGCGAACACGATCATGATCACCGGCAGGGCGAACGCCAACCGACCGAACAGCCCGCCGAACGTGTACGCGTCGAGGGCGACCGACACGCCGTTCGTCGGGTTGAGCCACTCGACGACCGCGCCGGCGATGGCCAGCACGAACAGCAGGAACGGGAACCCGTCACGCCGCTGGTCCTTCTCGAGGGACTCCTTGCCGAGCAGTCGGAACATCGCGCCGACGCCGTGCGCCATCGCGAGCCAGAACGTCACGAGCGGGTTCTGCTCGCGGAACACCGGTGTCGGTGCCGCCTGCGGCAGCTTCTTCGTCGTGGCCTGGGTGCGCGACGAACCGCGCGTCCCGTTCCCACGGGACGACGTGGACGCGCGCGAGCGCGTGGTCGACTTGGTGCCTCCGGCCATGGGCAGAACCCTAATCCCCACTCAGGACAAACCAAGGGAGGCCCGCCGCAGCATCCGTGACGGACGCTGGACGGGCCTCCCGGTCGACCGCGATGAACGCGACTGACGCGACTGACGCGCTACGCCTCGATGACCACCGGGACGATCATCGGACGACGACGGTGCTTGGTGTTGACCCAGCGGCCGACCGTACGGCGGACGACCTGCGCGAACGCGTGCGAGTCGCGCGTGCCGTTGGCGGCCGCCTCGGCGATCGCCTTGGCGATCTGGGGACGGACGTCGTCGAACACGGAGTCGTCCTCGGCGAAGCCGCGCGACTGGATCTCCGGGCCGATGACGCACTGGCCGGTGGTGAAGTCCACCGCGGCGAAGACCGAGATGAAGCCCTCTTCGGACAGCACGCGGCGGTCCTTGAGGTCGGCGTCGGTGATCTCGCCCACGGTCGAGCCGTCGACGTACACGTAGCCGATGTCGAGCTGCCCGGCGACCGTCGCGACGCCGTCCTTCAGGTCGACGACGATGCCGTCCTGCCCGAGGATCACGTTGCGCGGCGGCACACCCGTCTGGATCGCCAGGTCGGCGTTCGCGTACAGGTGGCGGTGTTCGCCGTGCACGGGCAGGACGTTGCGCGGACGCAGGATGTTGTAGCAGTAGAGCAGTTCGCCGGCCGAGGCGTGTCCGGAGACGTGCACCTTGGCGTTGCCCTTGTGCACGACCTTCGCGCCGAGCTTCGTCAGCCCGTCGATGACGCGGTACACGGCGTTCTCGTTGCCCGGGATCAGCGACGAGGCGAGGATGACGGTGTCGCCCTCGCCGATCTCGATCTGGTGCTCGAGGTTCGCCATGCGCGCGAGCACGGCCATCGGCTCGCCCTGCGACCCAGTCGACATGTAGACGATCTGGTCGTCGGGGACGTTCTTCGCCTTCTTGGTGTCGATGAGGACGTTCTCGGGCACGCGGAGGTAGCCGAGGTCGGCGGCGATGGTCATGTTGCGGATCATCGAGCGCCCCATGAACGCGACCTTGCGGTTCGCGGCCGCGGCTGCGTCGAGGACCTGCTGCACACGGTGCACGTGCGACGAGAAGCTCGCCACGACGACCTTCTTGCGGGCGCGCGTGATGATGTTCTCGAGCACCGGGCCGATGTCGCGCTCGGGCGCGGTGAAGCCCGGCACGTCGGCGTTCGTGGAGTCCGGCAGGAACAGGTCGACGCCGGCCTCGCCCAGACGGGCGAACGCACGGAGGTCGGTGATGCGGTCGTCCAGCGGGAGCTGGTCCATCTTGAAGTCACCCGTGTGCAGGACACGACCGGCGGGGGTCGTGATCGCGACGGCGAGGGCGTCCGGGATGGAGTGGTTCACGGCCACGAACTCGAGGTGGAACGGGCCGAGCTGCTCGGTCTGGTCCTCGGCCACGACGAGCGTGTACGGCTTGATCCGGTGTTCCTTGAGCTTCGCCTCGACGAGCGCGAGGGTCAGCGTGGAGCCGATCAGCGGGATGTCGTCGCGGAGCTTCAGCAGGTACGGGACGGCACCGATGTGGTCCTCGTGGCCGTGCGTGAGCACGACACCGAGGACGTCGTCGAGACGGTCACGGATCGGCGCGAAGTCCGGCAGGATCAGGTCGACCCCGGGCTGGTGCTCCTCGGGGAAGAGCACGCCGGCGTCGACGATGAGGAGCTTGCCCTCGTACTCGTAGACGGTCATGTTGCGACCGATCTCGCCGAGTCCCCCGATGGGGATGACGCGGAGGGTGCCGGGTTCGAGCGGCTGCGGTGTGGAGACTTGTGTGGGCATTCGGTCCTACGGATTCAGGCGACGCGCGAGGAGCGCGCCGCGGTGTTCGCTAGCGGGTGGTGCCTGGCACCTTTGGCAGTGCGCCGCCGGCCGCAGCGTTGCGGTCGGGGCGGAAGTTCGAGAAGTCGGCGCCGGGCACGTCGCGCACGGCTTCGAGTGAGGTCTCGATGGCGTACGCCTCGGAGTCCTCGGGGCCGACGAGCGGCAGACGGACGCGGGGGCTGCCGATGCGACCGAGCCCGTGCAGGATGTACTTCGCCGCGACCGTGCCGGGCACGTGGGTCATCACGGCGCGGACGAGGGGCTCGACGCGCTTGTGCTCGGCGGTGGCGGTCGCCAGGTCGCCGCGGTTCACGGCGTCGATGATGGTGCGGTACGGCGTGCTCGTGATGTTCGCGGTGACGCCGATCAGGCCCGTCGCGCCGATCGACAGGTGCGGGAGCACGTTGGTGTCGTCGCCGGAGAAGTACATGAGGTCGGTGTTGTTGAGCACGCGGGACACCTCGGCGAAGTCGCCCTTGGCGTCCTTCACGGCGAGGATGTTCGGGTGGTGCGACGCCCGCACGATCGTCTCGTACGTGATCGGGATGCCGGTGCGCCCCGGGATGTCGTACAGGATCACCGGCAGGTCGGTGGCGTCGGCGATCATCCGGAAGTGGGTGAGCACACCCGACTGGGTCGGCTTGTTGTAGTACGGCGTGACGATCATCACACCGTCCGCGCCGGCCTTCTCGCTCTGCTTGTACAGGTGGATCGCGTGCGCGGTCTCGTTCGACCCGCCACCCGTGATGATCTTCGCGCGGCCGGCGGCGACGGACTTGCCGACCTCGACCAGACGGAGCTTCTCGGGGTCGGTCAGGGTGCTCGTCTCGCCGGTCGTGCCGGTGACGACGATGCCGTCGGCGCCGGCCGTGATGCAGTCGTCGATGTGCTGCTCGACGCCGGGCCAGTCGACCTCACCGTCGGCCGTGAACGGGGTCACGAGGGCGACGAGGACCTGACCGAAGGGATTCTCACGCGGGGACACGGGCACCAGCGTACCGGGGATGGGCGCGATGGCCGCCGTCCGGGCGGACGGTCGCCTGCCTGCGGCGCGGACGGGAGGCCCGGATCGCCTCCGTCCTGCCGCTCACGCCCGGTGTCGCGCGCGCCCGGCGGTGTCCGGAACCTGGTTCCGCGCCAGCTGCGCCCCGCTGCGGTCTTCGCGCCCCGACTCTTCGGGGCGCGGCGCCCGCACGGGGCGCGCGGCGCACACCGACGCGGCGCCCGCACGCTCAGGCGCTGCTCCGGCGCCACTCGAGGAAGCGGTAACGGGTCCCGGTGCGGGACACCTGCCACGGGCCCTCGTCGGTGAGCGTCCAGCCGGCCGACTCGCCGAGCGTCGGTGCGACGGTGTCGCCGGGCACGTCGACGTCGATGACGGTCTCGGACACCCGGTCGGCACGGTCCAGCGCCGCGGCGTAGACCTGGCCGCCGCCGATGACCCAGACGGGGCTGTCGGCACCGTCGGCACCGTCGAGCGCGGCGCGGAGGTCGTGCACGACCTCGGCGCCGTCGGCGGTCCAGGACGCGTCGCGGGTCAGCACCACGTTGCGCCGACCGGGCAGCGGGCGGAAGCGTTCCGGCAGGGACTCCCAGGTGCGACGGCCCATGAGCACCGTGGCGTCGCCGGTGACCTGCTTGAAGTGCGCGAGGTCCTCGGGCACGTGCCAGGGCATGCCGCCGTCGGCCCCGATGACCCCGTCGGTCGACCGGGCCCAGACCATGCCGATCATCAGACGGCGACCGCGCCCTTGATCGCCGGGTGGTGGTGGTAGCCGACGACGGTGAAGTCCTCGTACTCGTAGTCGTCGATCGAGTCGCGCGGCGCGAGCTCGAGCGTCGGCAGGGCGTACGCCGTGCGGGACAGCTGCTCCTCGACCTGCTCGACGTGGTTGTCGTAGACGTGGCAGTCGCCGCCGGTCCAGACGAAGTCGCCGACCTCGAGCCCGGTCTGCGCGGCGATCATGTGGGTGAGCAGGGCGTAGGACGCGATGTTGAACGGGACGCCGAGGAACATGTCGGCGCTGCGCTGGTAGAGCTGGCACGAGAGCTTGCCGTCGTTGACGTAGAACTGGAAGAACGCGTGGCACGGGGCGAGCGCCATGTCCGGGATCTCGGCGACGTTCCACGCCGAGACGATGAGCCGGCGGCTGTCCGGGTTCGTGCGGATCTGGTCGATGACCTGGGCGATCTGGTCGACGTGCTCGCCGGACGGGGTCGGCCACGAGCGCCACTGCACGCCGTAGACGGGGCCGAGGTCGCCGTCCTCGTCCGCCCACTCGTTCCAGATCCGGACACCGTGCTCCTGCAGCCAGGTGGCGTTGCCGTCGCCGCGTAGGAACCAGAGCAGCTCGTACGCGATCGACTTGAAGTGCACGCGCTTCGTGGACACGAGCGGGAAGCCCTTCGACAGGTCGTAGCGGAGCTGCGCGCCGAACAGGCTGCGGGTCCCGGTGCCGGTGCGGTCACCCTTCGGCGTGCCCTCGGTCAGGACCCGGCGGAGCAGGTCCTCGTACGGGGTCGGCACGGTGGGGTCGGGCTGCACGGTCTCGCTGTCGCTCACACACAGAAGCCTACGTCGGCGTGAGTAGCGTTGCCGGCATGGCAGACACGGCGGCAGAGCCCCTCTCGATCCTGATCGCCGGCGCGTCCGGTTTCATCGGCACCCCGCTCGTCCGCGCGCTGCGCGAGGCGGGCCACCACGTGACCACGCTCGTCCGGCGCGAGCCGCACACGGCCACCGAGTTCCGCTGGGCTCCGGGTCGCCGGCCGCTCGACCCGGCCATCGTCGACGGTGCCGACGTGGTGATCAACCTGGCGGGGGCGAACATCGGCAAGCTGCCCTGGACCGCGAAGTACCGCGAGGAGATCCGACGCTCCCGCGTCGACGCGACCGACACCCTGGTCGAGGCCATGCGGCACGCCAGCACTCCCCCGGCGCTGTTCCTGTCCGGATCGGCGTCCGGCGTGTACGGCGACCGCCCGGCGGACGTCCTGCAGGACGACGCGGCCCCCGGCACCGGGTTCCTCGCCGAGGTCTGCACCGCGTGGGAATCCGCGGCGAACGCTGCCCCGGACGGCGTCCGCGTGGTGACCCTGCGCACGGGCATCGTGATCGGCGAGGGCGGCGGCGCGCTCGCACCCCTCATCCCGCTCACCCGGGCAGGGCTCGGCGGTCGCCTCGGCACCGGCGGGCAGCACTGGCCGTGGATCGCACTCGAGGACGAGGTCGGGGCGATCGTGCACCTGGCGACGAGCCCGTCGGCGTCCGGTGTCAGCGGACCGGTGAACCTCTCCGGGCCGGAAGCCGTCGTCGCCGACCGCATCACGAAGCGCGTCGCCGAGGACCTGCACCGGCCGTACCTGTTCCGGATCCCGGAGTTCGCGCTGCGCCTCGCGCTGCAGGACGCCGCCGACGAGATGCTGCTGTCGAGTCAGCGGATGGTGCCGACGAAGCTGCTCGAGTCCGGCTACACGTTCCGGTACACGCGTGCCGTGGACGCCGTCGACGCGGTCCTCTGACCAGGTCTCAGGCGCTCGATCGCGACAGGGCCGTGCGCATCGCGGCTCGAGCGCGCTTGCGGTCCCCCGCGGCGTCGTAGACCACCCCGAGCCGGTACCAGGCGCGCCAGTCCGCCGGGTCCTGCTCGACGGCGGCCTTGTACTGCGGGAAGAGCTCGTCAGCGGCCTCGCGCGTCGGACGCCCGGACGGACGCACGGGCACGACGTCCTCCGGTGCACCGCCCTCGGCCTCGAGCCGGGAGCCGAGCCGGGTGATCCGGATGCCGAAGCGGAACTCGAGCACGAGCAACAGCGCCCCGATCGCGGCGACGACGAACAGGGCGACGCCGATGCCGATTCCGATCGGGATGCCGGTGGCGATGAACGCCACGGCCCGCTGCCCGACGAGCACGATGTAGAGCGCCAACAGCAGGGTCATCAGCGCTGCGCCCCAGAACGGCGACCGGATCGCGCGGCCGGCCCGCGCTGCACGTCCCACCGGGTCAGCCGATGCCGAGGACGCTGCCGAGGCCCACGGTGAGCCCGCGGGCGGATCCGAGGGCGGACAACGCCGCACGGATCCCGGCGACGTAGGCGACGTCGTCGTTGGTGTCGTGCCGGATCGTCAGGGTCTCGCCGGGGCCGCTGAGCAGGACGTCCTGCACGGCCTTCACCCCGGGCAGCCGGAGCGAGTGGATCGGCACGCTCGCCACCTGCTGGCCGCGGGCGCGCTGGTCGACGTGCGGGGCCTCGACCGGGCCGACGTCGCGACGGGCCTCGGCGATGAGCTCGGCGGTGCGCACCGCGGTGCCGGACGGCGAGTCGATCTTGCCGGCGTGGTGCGTCTCGACGATCTCGACCGAGGGGAACCACGGCGCGGCGATGGTGGCCAGGTGAGTGCCGAGCACCGACCCGATCGAGAAGTTCGGCACCACGAGGACGCCCTGGTCGGGACGCTCCTGCAGGGCGGTACGGAGCTTCGCGAGACGGTCGGCGGACCACCCGGACGTGCCGACGAGGACGTTCGCCCCGCTCGACAGCGCGTTCTCGACGATCGCGGGGCTGAGCGCCGGCACCGTCACGTCCACGACGAGCGCGGCACCGCCGAACACCGACGGCGGTGCTTCGTGGGCACCGTCCTTCGACGACAGGCGGGCGACGAGCTCGAACTCCGGGAGTTCCTCGACGACGGAGGCCACGAGGCCCCCGAGACGACCGGTGGCGCCGACGACGGCGACGGGAGTGACCATGCGGTCCATCCTAGGATCGACGCATGTCAGTCGAGGTCAGGACCGTGCCGGCCGATCTGCCCGAGGTCGACGTCCTGCTCGACGCGTACCTCGACGAGCGCGAGGCGACGTTCCCCAGTGCGCAGGGCGCGTACTCGCGGAAGCGCACCCCGGCGGCGGAGTTCACGCCGCCGAACGGGGTCTTCGCGGTGGCGTACGACGGCGGGGTCGCGGTCGGCTGCGGCGGCCTTCGGCGGATCGCGGACGACCCCGACGCGACCACCACGGACGTCCGGTTCGAGGTCAAGCACGTCTTCGTCACCCCGGCGGGACGGGGCAAGGGCGTGGCCACGGCGCTGATGGACGCGCTCGAACGGGAAGGCGCCGCGCTGGGGGCGACGAGCATCGTGCTGGACACGAACGACTCGCTCGTCGCGGCGGGCACGATGTACCGCAGCCGGGGTTACGAGCGTGTCGCGCCGTTCAACGACAATCCGAACGCGACCACCTGGTTCCGCAAGCCGGTCTCCCGCTAGACGGGCTGGTCGACCGGCAGCCCGGTGCGGAGCTCCACCGGCAGGTGGGCCAGGTCGTTCAGGGCGACCACCTCGGCCGGTTTCGCGGAACGGATCCGGATGATCGTGAGCGCGGTGTGCGCGACGTTCGTGCCCATCCAGCGCCACTCGGGTGCCTGGAACGCCTCGCGCACGAACCAGCCGATCACGGCGTTGTGGGTGATGAGCAGGTCGTGCCGGTCCTCGCGCGCCGGGGTGAACCACTCGGAGACGGCGTCGCCCATCTGCGCCTGGCCGGCGATGATCTCCTCTTCCGTGACGCCGCCGTACCAGCCCTGGTAGGCGTGCGGCATGTCCGGGGTCGGGCCGGAGGGGACGCAGTCGAACAGCAGCGTCGACGGTTCGGGCTGGATCGACGGCAGTCGCTGCGCCAGGAACGCGGCGGTCTCGCTCGGGGCCTCCAACGGGGAGTGGTACACGCCGTCGAACGGCAGCCCGCCGAGACGGTCGGCGACGAGCATGGCCTGGCGCTTGCCGCGTTCCGACAGCTTGCCGTCGCGGAGGCCGTGCTCGGCGTCCTGGTGTTCGCCGTGCCGGACGAGGTACAGGTAGTGCGACATGTCCGTGCTCAGCTGCCCATCCCGATCGCTGCGGCGAGCTCGTCCTGCTGCACCGCCCCGACCACCGACGTGATCGTCGGGCGGGTCAGGAGGTCGCGGGCGAGTTCGAGCACGCCGTCGGTGGTGACCCGGTCGACACGCTCCAGTGCGGTCGACAGGTCGGTGTACTCCCCGGTGCCGAGCTCGGACCGGCCGAGGCGGGTCATCCGGGCGTCGGAGTCCTCGAGCGAGAGCGTCAGGGCGCCCTCGATCTGGCCCTTGGCGCGGCGGAGCTCGTCGTCGGTGATGCCGTCGTCCACCATGCGGCGGAACTCGGCGTCGATGATATCGATGACCCCGGGGACGTTGTCGGGCGCACAGCCCGCGTAGACGCCGAAGGCGCCGTTGTCGAGGTAGGCGGGCGCGAAGGACGACACCGCGTAGGCGAGGCCGCGTCGCTCGCGGACCTCTTGGAAGAGCCGGGAGCTCATGCCCCCGCCGAGCACGGCGTTCAGGACGCTGAGGGACGGCCGCCGGTCGTCGCGCAGGTCGAGTCCCTGCGAGCCGCGCAGCATGCTGACCTGCTCCGTCGGACGGTGGACCACCGACAGCTTGGGCTCGATGGGGTCGGCGACGGTCTGTGGCGTTCGTCGTGCGAGCGGCTCGGCGGGCGGGGCGTCGTGGAACACCGCGGCGACCGCGTCGCAGAACCGGTCGTGGTCGACGGCACCGGCGGCGGTCACGACGATGCCGTTCGGTGCGTAGTGCTCGCGGTAGTGGGCCAGGACCTCGTCCCGCTGGACCGCGCGGATGCTGTCCGGGGTCCCGCCGATCGGGCGGCCGAGCGCGTGTCCGCCGAAGGCCGCGGCGAAGAACGCTTCACCCGCGACGTCGGCCGGGTCGTCGGCGGCCATCGCGAGTTCTTCGAGGATGACGCCGCGCTCGACGGCGAACGCCTCCGGGTCGAGCACGGAGCCGGTCACCATGTCACCGATGACCTGCACGGCCATCGGGACGTCGGCGTCCCGGACCCGTGCGTAGTAGCAGGTGTACTCCTTGGCCGTCGCGGCGTTGTGCTCGCCGCCGACCGAGTCGAACGCGATCGCGATGTCGAGCGCCGACCGGGTCTCGGTGCCCTTGAACAGCAGGTGCTCGAGGAAGTGGGTCGATCCGAACTGGCCGTCGCGTTCGTCGCGCGAACCGACGCCGACCCAGAACCCGATGCTCGTCGAAGCGGCACCGGGCACGGCTTCGGTCAGCACCCGGACACCCGACGGCAGCACGGTGCGGCGGACGAAGGCTCCTCCGGACGTCAGGAAGGACGTGTCCGGGGCCCCGAGCGGCAGTGGCACTGGCTGGTTCATCGCAGACGAGCCTACTGATGCTCCGGAGCCCACCGCCCAGTTTCCACAGGCCGACGGACTGCCACTCGAAGAGGGGTACAGAAATTGCGGACAGACCGACTCGTCTGTCTGTCCTCCTTGTGGTACAGTCGTTCACGCCGGATCGAAAGCCCCCCTAAGTTCCGATCCGGCGGCTCGGGACATCAGTCCTCGCGGCCACGAGTCCCCCCACTCGTCCGCGGAGCCGATGAACCAAGGAGCCACGCTGTGACGGTCGATTCCCCCCAACCGGCCGTCCAGCGTCTCCCTGGTCCGAGCACGAACCTCGCGTCGCCGGACGGGTCGAGCGTCCCCCCGACTCCCCGCTCCGGCGGCGCGAAGGTCCGCATCCTCGAGACGGCCACGCGACTCTTCTACGAAGAGGGCATCCACAGCGTCGGCGTCGACCGCCTCATCTCCGAGGCGAGCGTCACGAAGGCGACGTTCTACAAGCACTACGGGTCGAAGGACAACCTGATCCTCGCCTACATCCGCACGCAGCACGAGCGCGTGCAGGAACGCCTGGAACAGCTCGTCACCGACGCCGGCTCCTCCGCCGCAGCGGTCCGCGCGTGGGTCGCCGCCCTGGCGGACGAGGTCAACGACCCCGACTTCCGCGGGTGCGCGTTCCTCAACGCCGCCGCCGAGTACCACGACCCCCGCGACCCCGTGCGCGAGGTGGTCGCCACCCACCGCGACTGGTACACCGACCGGCTCGCCACCCTGCTGCAGGAGTCCGGCCACCAGCTGCCGGGCGACGGTGCCGACGAGCTCATGCTCGCGCGCGACGGTGCGATGGCCGGCGCCTACTCCGGTGACGCCATCGCGGCGACAGCAGCGCTCGGTCGCGTCGTCGACCGCGTCCTCGCCGCCTGACCGGCGGCGTCGGGGCCCCTCCCGGCTGCGGCCCGTCTGCCGCCCGCCTGCCGCGAAAGCGACAGTCTGCCGCGAACTGTTCGCGGCACACTGTCGCCCTCGCGGCACGGACCCGCCGACGTGACGGACATCCGTCGCTTTCGCGACCACGAGCGGACGGGAGGCACGGTGCCAGCTGGCACCGTGCCTCCCGTCCGCACTGTGGTCGCGCTCACCGCGACCGGTCGCGTCGCGCGGATCAGGCCGGTCCGGTGGAGCTCCCGGGGTTGCCGCTCGAGACGATCGACCCGTTGACGCCGTCCGGGAAGAACCCGCCCTTGTCGATCTGGTTCGGGTTCAGGAACACCACGTTCAGGACACGCTCCGCGGTGCGGCCGTAGGCGAGCGAGTTCGAGTCCGTCGGCACGAGGTTCACCGCTCCCGACCGGGTCGTCACACCCTGGTCGTCGTCGGTCGGACCGTCGAGCGAGTCACGGGCGTCGGAGATCTTGTTCGCCGGCACCTGCAGCCCCTTGTCCGAGAGCTTCGACCGGATGATCCCGGCGTGGTAGGCCTCGACGGCGAGGATGCCCGCCGCGGCACTGAGGTACGTCTTGCTGGTGATGAGCGGCGCGGCCCCCTTGTAGGCGGTGACCCCGACGTCCTCGAAGATGTACGCCCCGAGCAGGAAGTTCTCCTCGCTGGCGAACGGGTCGAAGGTGCCGGTCGGGCCGACCACACCCGCAGCGCGCGCCGCCGCGGTGAAGCTCGACACGAGGTCGATCTTCGGACGTGAGACCTTCGCACCGCCGAGGGCGGATCGGAGGAACGCAACGTGCGCGCGCTCGTCGTTCGCGATCTCGGTGGCGATGCCGCGGATGGCCGCGGTCTTGAACGGTACCTTCTTGCCACCGATCACCGGCCCCTGCGGGTCGATGCCGGTGATCATGCTGTCGGCGAGGCCCGCGCCGAACACGGCACGCAGGTAGAACTCGGCCTCGAGGTACTCGAGGTTCAGGGCGAAGTTGAGGATGGCGGCGTCGGAGACGGCACCGTCCTCTTCCGGGGTGGCGGTGGCGCGGTCGGTGGTGAGCACCGACGAGCCGAGCGCGGCGATGCCGGCTGAGGCGCCGGCGACGCCGGCGGCTGCGAAGAACCGTCGTCGGTCGAGCGCGTTCTCGGCGCTGCGATCGATGGCGTGGTGGATGAAACGCTTGTCGAACATCGTTGTCCTCATGTCGTGCTGGCAGCACGGGACCCCACCGACGCTGCAGGGAAACGGGTCGGTCGAGCCGCGATCGGCGGGATGGTCGATCGTGCGGCGAAGATACCCCCGAACAGGGGGCGCTTCCACCGTTCCGGGTCATTCGGCGGAGTTCGGACAGGGCGACCGCACCGGGCCGCCGATCGGGCGGCCGCGTCGGGCGGCCGCCGAGGCTGTGGGTGTTGGCTGGGCGCATGGCCAACGACCCCAACTGGAACCTCCCCGAGGTCCCCTCGTTCACCCTGACCAGCCCCGACTTCACCGACGGCGGCGCCCTGCCGACTTCGGCGCGCGGCACCGACGCGGGTGGCGAGGACCGCTCCCCCGCACTCGAGTGGTCCGGCGCTCCCGAGGGCACGAAGAGCTTCGTGCTCACCGTGTACGACCCCGACGCCCCGACCGGTTCGGGCTTCTGGCACTGGAGCCTGACGGACATCCCGGGCTCGGCGACCTCACTGCCCGCCGGCGCCGGTACCGACGACGCCCTGCTGCCGGCGGAGGCCCTGCGCCGCCGCAACGAGTTCGGTACCGACACGTTCCTCGGCGCCGCTCCGCCCGCGGGCCACGGCGTGCACCGCTACTTCTTCACCCTGAGCGCCCTCGACGTGCCCCTGCTCGAGGCTCCGGCCGACGCGACCCCCGCGGTCGTCGGGTTCGTGCTGCGCGAGCACCTGCTCGGCCGCGCGCAGCTCGTCGGCACGCAGGAGACCCCCGCCGCGTAGGACGACCCCGCAACGACGAACGGCCGCCGCCCCGGAAGGGACGACGGCCGTTCGTGTGCCAGGGGTGGATCAGACGGCGGCGTCCGTCGACTCCTCGCGGGCACCGCTGGAGTCGGTGTCCGACTCCTCGGCGACGACCGGCGCGAGCGACAGCTTGCCGCGGTCGTCCACCTTGGTGACCTCGACCAGGACCTTCTGGCCGACGCCCAGGACGTCCTCGACGTTCTCCACACGCTTGCCACCGGCGAGCTTGCGCACCTCGGAGACGTGGAGCAGGCCGTCACGGCCCGGGAGCAGCGACACGAAGGCGCCGAACGTGGCGATCTTCACGACGGTGCCGAGGAACTGGTCCCCGATCTCCGGGTTGGTCGGGTTCGCGATCGCGTTGACCGACGCACGAGCGGCCTCGGCCGACGGTCCGTCGACGGCACCGATGTAGACGGTGCCGTTGTCCTCGATCGAGATGTCGGCACCGGTCTCGTCCTGGATGCCGTTGATCGTCTTGCCCTTCGGGCCGATCAGCTCGCCGATCTTGTCGACGGGGATCTGCACCGAGATGACGCGAGGAGCGGTGTCCGCCATCTCGTCGGGGGCGTCGATCGCCTCGTTCAGCACACCGAGGATGGCCGAGCGGGCCTCCTTGGCCTGCTTCAGCGCCGCGTCGAGCACCGTCGACGGGATGCCGTCGAGCTTGGTGTCGAGCTGGATCGCGGTGACGAACTCCGAGGTACCGGCGACCTTGAAGTCCATGTCGCCGAGGGCGTCCTCGGCACCGAGGATGTCGGTCAGCGCCGCGTAGCGGGTCTGGCCGTCGACGGTGTCGGACACCAGGCCCATCGCGATGCCGGCGACCGGGGCCTTGAGGGGCACACCGGCGTTGAGCAGCGAGAGGGTCGAGGCGCAGACGGAACCCATCGAGGTCGAGCCGTTGGAGCTGAGCGCCTCGGAGACCTGACGGATGGCGTACGGGAACTCTTCACGCGTCGGCAGCACCGGCACGAGGGCGCGCTCGGCGAGGAAGCCGTGCCCGATCTCGCGACGCTTCGGCGAACCCACACGGCCGGTCTCACCGGTCGAGTAGGGCGGGAAGTTGTAGTGGTGCAGGTAGCGCTTCTTCGTGACGGGCGACAGCGAGTCGATCTGCTGCTCCATCTTGAGCATGTTCAGCGTGGTGACGCCGAGGATCTGCGTCTCGCCGCGCTGGAAGATCGCCGAACCGTGGACGCGCGGGATCACGGCGACCTCGGCGTCGAGCGGACGGATGTCGGCGAGGCCGCGACCGTCCATGCGGACCTGCTCGGTCAGGATGCGGCCGCGGACGACCTTCTTCGTGACCGACTTGTACGCGGCGCTGACCTGCGAGTTGGCGACGTCGGGCAGTTCGCCCGCCGACACCTTCGCCGCGATGGCCTCCTTGACGCGCGACTTGAGTGCGTCGTCGGCGTCCTGGCGCTCGGTCTTGGCGGCGATCTTGTAGACGTCACCGAGCTCGGAGAGCGCGATGGCCTCGACGGCCGAGTAGACCTCGGGCGCGTACGGCGGGAAGACCGGGTAGTCCTGGATCTCCTTGGCGGACTGCGCGGCGAGCTTCGCCTGGGCGTCGACGAGGGACTTGAGGAACGGCTTGGCCGCCTCGAGACCCTGCGCGACGACGGCCTCGTCGGGCTTGGTGGCGCCGCCCTGGATGAGCTCCCAGCTGTGCTCGGTGGCCTCGGCTTCGACCATCATGATGGCGACGTCCTCGTTGCCCGCCTCGTCGGTGACGACACGGCCGGCGACCGTGAGGTCGAAGACGGCGTCGGCGAGCTGCGATGCCTTCGGGAACGCGACCCACTGTTCGCCGATCAGCGCGAGGCGCACACCGGCGATCGGGCCGGAGAACGGCAGACCGGAGATCTGCGTCGACGCGGACGCGGCGTTGATGGCCAGCGCGTCGTAGAACTCGTCCGGAGCGATGCTCAGGACGGTGATGACGATCTGGACCTCGTTGCGCAGGCCGTCGACGAACGACGGGCGCAGCGGCCGGTCGATGAGTCGGCAGACCAGGATGGCCTCGGTCGACGGGCGGCCTTCGCGGCGGAAGAACGAACCGGGGATCTTGCCGGCGGCGTAGGAGCGCTCCTCGACGTCGACGGTCAGCGGGAAGAAGTCGAATCCTTCACGCGGGTGCTTGCCGGCGCTGGTGGCCGAGAGGAGCATCGTTTCCTCGTCGAGGTACGCGGCGACCGCGCCCTGCGCCTGCTGTGCGAGCCGACCGGTCTCGAACCGGACGGTGCGCTTGCCGTACTTGCCGTTGTCGATGACGGCTTCGGCGAACTTGATCTCGGGACCCTCCAAAAGGGTGCCTCCTTGATGTGTGTTCGGCAGGCCGTGGCGACGGCACTCGATGGTGCGTGCGCGCCGATCGTTCCGGACGCATGTCTGGCCAGCAGTAGAAGCACTCGGGAAACCGTTCCGGCCCGCGAGCCACCACCGATGACCAGCTCCGTGCCCGGCCTGCGCAGTGTTGTGTCGAACATCCGGGGAAACGGTCCTCGGACACGATGGACTTTACCAGTCCACAGGGAATCGGCGGCGCGGCTCGCTGACGGCCGGGCGAGCCTCGGTAACCTGCTGCCATGCGTCTCACCCCCTCGCGGGGCGTGCTCGTCGCGGCCGCCGTGGTCGTCGGCGCGCTCGTCGCCCCGGTCCTCACCGCTGTCCCGGCGTCCGCGACGGAGTACCCGACCTGGCAGGACGTGCAGCAGGCCAAGGGGAACGAGACCGCCAAGCGCGCCGAGGTCACCAAGGTGCAGGCCGCGCTGCAGTCGGCGCAGGACGAGGCGGCAGTGAAGTCGCAGGCCGCGCTGACGGCCTCGTCGAAGGCGGACGCGGCCGAGGCGGAGCTGGCGGAGGCCACCCAGGCCGCCACGAGCCTCCAGGCCCAGGCGCACCGCGCGTCCGAGACGGCCGAGCGCGCGCAGACACGCGCCGGGCAGCTGGCGGCGAACCTGTACCGCGACGGCAGCACGAACCAGATGACCACCCGGATCGCGACCGCGGGGAACCCCGACCAGCTGCTCTACCAGCTGGGCGCGCTCGACCAGCTGTCGTCCACGTGGTCCGGCGTGATGGACGAGGCGTCCGTCGCGGCCGGAACGGCATCGTCACTGCACGAACAGGCCGAACGCGCCGAGACCGAACGCGCGACGCGTGCGCAGGCGGCCGAGGAACGGTCCGCGGCGGCGAAGTCCGCCGAGGCCGTGGCGAACGCCGCGGTCGAGTCGACCGAGCAGCACAGCGACGAGCTCTACGCGCAGCTCGCGTCGCTCCGGGACACCACCGCGAAGCAGGCCGCCGGGTACGAGCTCGGGCAGAAGGTCGCGGCGCAGAAGGCCGAACAGCAGCGCAAGCGTGCGGCGGCGGCCGCGGCACAGGCGGCGGCAGCAGCCTCGGCGAGCGCCGACACCGGCAGCGGCGGGAGCACCAACGCCGGCGGCGGTACGGGCACGAGCTACCCGAGCACCGGCGGTGTCGTGGTGGACCCCGCGGCCGCGCAGGCCTACGCGCGGAGCGCCCTGGGCTCGTACGGGTGGGGCGACGACCAGTTCTCGTGCCTGGTGTCGCTGTGGACGCAGGAGTCCGGCTGGCGGGCGAACGCGCTGAACGCCTCGAGCGGCGCCTACGGCATCCCACAGTCACTGCCCGCTGACAAGATGTCGGCGGCCGGGGCGGACTGGCGGACGAACGCGAACACGCAGATCAACTGGGGACTCGCCTACATCAAGAGCGCGTACGGGTCGCCCTGCGGTGCGTGGGGCCACGAGATGAGCGTCAACCCGCACTGGTACTGAGCACGACTGCTCGGCGCGTCCCCGCTCACCGCTCCACCAGCCGCAACGCCTGCAGCGGGCACATCGCCACCGCGTCCGCAGCGGCGGCGCGTTCGTCCGGCCGCACCGGCACGTCGCGGGTACCGCCGCCGTCCCGCGCGATCGGGTAGCCCCACTCGTCGCGCGCCAGCCGCTCGGCGAAGAGTTCGGTGCACAGGCCGCGTCCCCGGCAGCGGGTCCAGTCGATGTGCAGGGCGACGGGGCCTGCGGCGGCGGTCATCGGAGTCCCCCGACCGAGCCGGACCCCGCCGAGCCGGACCCCGCCGAGCCGGACCCCGCCGAGCCGGACCCGGCCGCACCGGGCCCGACCAGGCACGCGCCCCGCAGGTGCGCCTGCACGTCGTCGTGGAACACGTCGAGGGCGCTCCGCACCATCCGCGCGACGCCGTCCGGGTGGTGGCAGGCCCCGCGCCCGTCGACCAGGGCAGCGACCCGCCGGACCTCGCCGGCCAGGTCGCCCGCCCGACGCCCGGAGGCCAGGTCGGCGACCACGTCGGCGATCCGCGGCAACCCGTTCACGCACGGCCCGCAGCGGCCGGCGGACGCCCCGGCGAGCGCCGCGGCGAGGCCTGCGGTGACCCCGACCGGGCAGGTCCGGTCGTCGAGCACGGCCAGCACGCCCGCCCCGGGCGCCGCACCCCACGGTGCGAGCCCGTCGACGTCGAAGGCCGCGTCGAGCGCTGCGGCCGGCACCCAGGTGCCGCCCCACCCGCCGAGCAGGACGGCTCGCGTCCGTCGAGGGTCGGCCGCCGGTAGCCGGGAGGCCCCCAGCAGCTGCCCGAGCGGCGCACCCCCGGCGGTCTCCAGCACCACGGCACCGCCCGGGTCGGTCACGTCGCTGACCGTCACGAGACGGGTGCCGGGAGCACTCGCGCTGCCGACGCTCCGCGCCCACGCCGCCCCGTACCGTGCGACGAGTGCTGCCTGGGCGAGGGTCTCGACGTTCGACACGAGGGTCGGCCGACCGCTCGGGCCACGGTCGGCGAGCCGCACGACGCGGTCCTCCGGAAGGCCGCGTCCTCCGGCGACGGCCGAGGCGAGCGCCGTGGCCTGCCCGGCGACGAAGGTGGTGTGGGGCAGAGCACGGACCTCGATGGCGACCGGGTCGGTGCCGGTGCCGCGCCGGCCGTCGGTGCGTTCAGCGAGTGCCTGCCGGACCCGGTCGGCGAGCCGCGCGCTCGTCGCGACCACGGCCTCGGTCGCACCGATCGCGAGCGCCGCGACGACGATGCCGTCGAGCACCAGGTGCGGTGCGCGTTCGAGCAGGACGGCGTCCTTGCGACTGGCGGGTTCCCCCTCGGCACCGTTGGCGATGACGATCGGGGCACCGCGGCTGCCGCGCCGGGTCCGGCCCGCCACGGCGTCGAGCTTGCGGGCGAGCGGGAACCCGGCTCCGCCGCGGCCGTCGACCCCGGCGAGACCGATCTCGTCGATGATCCCGGGCCCCACGTGCGGCAGCGGCCCGTGCGTGCGGTGATGGGCGTCGAGCCCTGGGCCGGGGGCGGCGAGGAGTCGCTGCGTGCCGGTCGGTGGTGGCACGGTGAGCGGGTGGGCCAGGGTCATCGGAGGGCCTCCTTCGGGGTCGGACGGAACGCGGTGACGCCGGCCGTGCAGCGCCAGGCCACGGCGCCGAGGACCGCGGCGGCGCAGACCCCGGCGACCACCAGGAACCAGGCGGAGGTGCCGTCGGTCCCGGTGCCGATCGCGTGCGCCATCGCGATCGGCCACATGGCGTAGGCGGCCCAGTGCACGGCGCGGAACGCCCGCGGACCGATCACCCGGCGGAGCATCCCCGTGACGACGAGCACCACGAGCAGGTCGACCGCCAGGGTGCCGAGCCCGAGCCAGAACCAGCGGTACGCGCCGACGAACGGCACGACGGCGTCCAACAGGCGCAGTTCGGCCTCGGTGTCGAGCAGCAGCGTCACCACGTGCACGGCCACGAACACGGTGGACGCGAGGGCGACGTCCCGGTGCACGAGCTGCACGCCGAACCGCGGCAGGCCGGGGAGCGGTCGTCCGCCGCGGGTCACGATGCCGAGCAGGACCGTCAGGGTCAGGAGCACGACGGCGGCGACGCCCGTGCCGCGGCCGATCACCCAGAGCGCGGTGTCCATCAGGCGGCGTCCGCCCCGTCGAAGGTGACGGTGACGGCACCGTCGGCAGCCTGGTCCTCCGGCCAGCCTCCGAGCCGCAGCACGGAGCCGTCGGCCGCGACGAGCCGGGCCGCACGGCCGCTCTGCCGGAGCCACTCCACGGCGCCGTGCCCCCGGACGACGGCGGCGGTGGTCATCGTGTTGGCGGTGGTGCACGAGGGGGCGACGACCGTCACCGACCGCCACACCGGGTCGGCGGGCAGGCCCCACCGGGGATCGAGGATGTGGTGCCGCGCGGTCCCGTCCTGCTCCCAGCGGCGCTTCTGCGTGCTCGAGGTCGCGACGGACCACCCGGAGGCGATGCGGACGTGGTCGACGGCGTCGTCCGCCAGGTCCTGCACGCGCACCTGCCAGCCGCCGGAGGGGTCCGGGCCGGCCGTGGCGACGTCCCCGCCGAGCGAGACGAGGGCACCGACGCCGAGCCGCGCGGTGATGCTCGCGGCCGCCATGTCCGCGGCGGCGGCCTTCGCCGTGGCACCGAGGTCGAGCGTGACGCCCTCGGGGACCCGCAGGAACGTGCCGGACAGCAGGATCCGCTGCCACGCCGGGCGGTCGTCGAGCGCGCGGGCCACGGCGTCGGGTGACGGGACCGGTGGCGCGTCGGCGAACGCGGCGTCGTACCCGAGGGACACCATCCGTCGGCCGAGCGTCGGGTCGACGTCCCCGTCGGACAGCCGTGCGGCGTCGACGGCCTGGTGCACGAGCGTCGCCAGCAACGGCGAGACCTCGGTGCCGCGCACCAGGTCGTCGGCGCGGGACAGGAGCTCGGAATCGTCGCGGAACCGGCTGCACGCGGCGTCGACGGCGGCCGTGACCTCGCGGATGCAGGACGCGGCGGCAGCGAGGTGGCGGCGGTCGCGGTGGTCGAGGACGACCCGGGCGGTGGTGGTCCAGAGGTCCCACTCGGCGGCGGCGCGCACGGTCACGATCCCGTCGTCGTCGTGTCGGACGACCCACCGGTGGTGCCCTGCGAGACGCCGGTGTCACTGCTGCTCGTGCCGCTGTCGGTCGACGTGTCGTTCGACGAGTCGTTCGACGTGTCGTTCGACGACGAGGAGGACGAGGACCCGGAGTCGGTGGTGGCGTCGCCCGACGTCCCGGTACCCGAACCGGAGTCCGTCGTGGTGCTCGTGCTCGTGGACGTGTCGGTCGTCGTCGTGCTGGCCTGCTCGTGCCCGAACCACAGCCCGGCACCCGTGACCGTCGCGACCGCGAGTCCGCCCAGGCTCACGAGCGCACTCGTGACCCGCGCGGATCGCTTGCCGTTGCCTCTGGTGTCCATCGGTCCTCCTCGTCGTCATGACGAGGTTCCCGAGCGCACCGATGAGCGAGCCGCCAGCCGGCCGCACTCCGACCCCACGAACCCTGTGGTCCGCCTAAGAGCGGGCCGCGGGGTCAGCGGTTCGGGTCAGTGCCCGAGGCCACCGAGCAGGCTCGCGAAGTCCGCGGTCGCGGGGAGCGCGTCGGCTTCCTGCGGGGCCCGCCGGGAGGCCCGGATCGCCCAGGCCAGGTCCGCTCCGGCCCGGCGGATGCGTCCGTCCAGGGCCGCGGCGTCGCCGTCGCTCCCCCAGTCGTCGGTCGCGGCGAACACGCCGGTCGGCACCACCGCTGCACGGAGGTACGCGAAGACCGGACGCAGGGCGTGGTCGATGGCGAGCGAGTGCCGCGAGGTCCCGCCCGTGGCGCCGAGCAGGACGGGCAGGTCGGCGAGCGCGTCCTTGTCGAGGACGTCGAGGAACGACTTCGCGAGGCCGCTGACGCCGGCCGTGAAGATCGGCGTGACGAACACGACGGCGTCGGCCTCGACCACTGCAGCCACGGCGGCGGACAGCGCGGGCGCCGCGAAGCCGGTGAGCATCGCGTCGGTGATCTCGTGCGCGAGCGGACGGAGCTCGACGTGCAGGACGTGCGCGGGCGTGCCCTCGGCGACGAGCGCGGCGACGGCGGCCTCGCCCAGGCGGTCGGCGAGCAGGCGGGTGGAGCTGGGCTCGGAGAGTCCGGCGGAGACGACGGCGATGGTGGTCATGGTGGTTCCCGACTTTCGATGCGTTTGCATGAACATCGTACCGAACCGTGCGCCGCGCGCAACCATTCCCGGGAACGGAGAACGCCCCGGTCCTCGCGAGGAGGACCGGGGCGTTCAGTCAAGCCGTGAGGCGTCGACTAGCGGCGCAGGCCGAGGCGCTCGATGAGCGCACGGTAGCGGGCGATGTCGACGTCGGAGAGGTACCCGAGGAGACGGCGACGCTGACCGACCATGAGCAGCAGACCACGACGCGAGTGGTGGTCGTGCTTGTGCTCCTTGAGGTGCTCGTTCAGGTCGTTGATACGACGCGTCAGAACGGCGACCTGGACCTCGGGGGAACCGGTGTCGCCCGGGTGGGTCGCGTACTCTTCGATGATCTCCTGCTTGACCTTCGCGTCAAGTGCCATGCGTAGATCCCCTTTCAGTCCGTTGCGCGGTGCCCGTGCCTGATGCACGAGCGCTCTTTGTCCGCGGCCGTTCGACGGCAACCGCGCAAGACTACCAGAGTCCTAGGCGGTCCTGGCGCGCAGGCGACGACGACGGGGCGCCGGCAGCAGACTGCGGACGAGTCCGACGAGCGTCGCGCCGAGCAGTCCGCCGAGGCCGTTCGACAGCACGTCGCGGGGGTCGGCGACGCGGTAGGGCAGGTAGGTGGCCTGCGCGAACTCGATGCCGGTCGACAGGGCGACCGCGACCAGGGCCCCGAGGATCCACCAGCGCCGCGGCAGCCACAGTGCGGCGAGCATGCCGACCGGCACGAACATCGCGATGTTGGCCAGGAACTCGGTGCGCTCGTACGTGAACCAGGTGCCGTGCGGCAGCTGCTGCACCCAGGCGATCGCGTGCAGCACGAACGAGTTCTGTGCCGAGGTGAAGACCTGCGGGGTCAGCGTCATCCGCCAGATCACCCAGGCGTACGCCGCGGTCACGGCGAGGAGGAGGAGTCGACGGAACATCCCGGCATTCTGCAACACCGTCCTGCGGGGTCGCTGGAGCGCTCCTGGCAGAAGCCGTCGGCCGACCTGAACGAACACCCCGGTGTCCTGGTCAGGACTCCCCCGCACCTGTCAGCATGGGTGCGAACAGGGAGGACCGCCGGATGCCGGAGCACCAGGGGAAGCGTGCGTCCGCGCGACGTCAGTGGCTGTGGATCGCGGCCGCGGTCGTCGGTGTCGCGGCGGTCGTGACGACGCTCGTGGTCGTCGTGCCGCACGGCGGCGGCCCGGATGCCGACCCGCCGAAGAGCGGACGGGACGTCGTGACGCGGAAGACCGCGGAGCAGGCGTTCCCCGGCGGCCTCGCGCACCAGCCGTCGGACGTGAACCAGCCGGGCATCCGCGAGCGCCAGGCCCGCGCCGCCGGGCACGACGACACCGCGGCGCAGATCGCCCGCATCGCCGACCAGCCGATCGCGACCTGGCTCACGAACACCTCGCGGTCCGAGACGCGCGCGACGATCCGCACCGTCGTCCGGAACGCCGAGCAGCAGCAGGCCACCCCGGTGTTCGTGCTGTACACCGTGCCGGACCGCGACTGCGGCAGCTACTCGAAGGGCGGCACCACCGACGACGCGTACCTGCCGTGGGTCCGGTCCGCCGTCCGCGCGATGGCCGGTTCGAAGGCCGTCGTGCTCGTCGAACCGGACGCGATCGCACAGATCCAGAACTGCGAGCGCCTCCGCGACTCCCGACTCCCCCTGCTCCGCAAGGCCGTGGACGCGCTGACCGGGCACGGAATGACGGTGTACCTCGACGGCGGCAACGAGAACCGTGTCCCGACCGCGACGATGGCCGACTGGCTGCGGCAGGCGGGTGTGGACGAGGTGCAGGGCTTCTTCACGAACGTCTCGAACTTCTACCGCGTCGACCCGGAACGCGCCTACGCCGACGAACTCGCCGACGCGATCGGTGGTGATCCGCACTTCGTCATCGACGTCTCCCGGAACGGTCAGGGCTGGCGGGGGACGTGGTGCAACCCCGAGGGTGCGGGTCTCGGCCAGGCACCGCACGTCACCGGCGGATCGAGCCGGCTCGACGCTCTGCTGTGGGTGAAGACCCCTGGTCTCAGCGACGGCACGTGCAACGGCGGACCGGCCGCCGGACAGTGGTGGGAGTCCTACGCGCTCGGTCTCGTCGAGAACCGCAAGCGCGACTGACCCGCGGCCGGGGTGTCGGTGCCCGGTGGTTGCATGAGCGCATGACCCCGACCGACAGCCGGCGCTCCGTCGTCCCGCCCTACCTGCTCCACGCCGTGGCCCAGGCGGCCGAGTTCCCCCGGGCGGCCTCGGCCGCGCGCACCGCACTGGCGTCCCTCGAGCTCGTGCAGAGCCCGAAGCACCAGCACCTGGTCGCCCCTCGCCGTGTCAGCGGCACGGTCGACCGGTCGCCCCAGCGCACGATCGCCGACGCCGGCGGCACGACGACCCTGCCCGGCACGATCGTCCGGAGCGAAGGCGACCCCGACACCGGTGACGCGGCCGTCGACGAGGCGTACGCGGGCCTCGGCGCGACCCACGCCTTCTGGCTCGACGTCTTCGGCCGGGTGTCGATCGACGGTGCCGGACTCCCCCTCGACGCCACGGTCCACTTCGGGCAGGACTACGACAACGCCTACTGGGACGGCAGCCGGATGGTGTTCGGCGACGGCGACGACGAGGTCTTCCGGCGCTTCACCATCGCGCTCGACGTCATCGGGCACGAACTGGCGCACGGCGTCACGCAGTACACCGCCGACCTGACCTACCAGGGGCAGTCCGGGGCGCTCAACGAGTCGATCAGCGACGTGTTCGGCTCTCTCGTCGCCCAGTACGCGGCCGGGCAGACCACCGAGCAGGCGAGCTGGCTCATCGGCGAGGGGCTCTTCACCGATGCCGTGCACGGCGACGCTCTGCGCTCGATGCGGGCCCCGGGTACCGCCTACGACGACCCGGTGCTCGGCAAGGACCCGCAGCCCGCGACGATGGCCGACTTCGTCGTGACGACCGACGACGCCGGTGGGGTGCACACGAACTCCGGCATCCCGAACCACGCGTTCTTCCTGGCGGCGACCGCGATCGGCGGGTACGCCTGGCAGGGCGCCGGTGCCGTGTGGTGGGACGCCCTGACCTCGGACGCCGTCACCGCCTCGATCGACTTCGCTGGCTTCGCCGCCGTGACGATCGACGCCGCTGGGTCCCGGTTCGGCGCCGGTTCCGCGGAGCACACCGCGGTGCAGGACGCCTGGCGGACGGTGGGCGTCCTCGTCTGAGACGATCGAGCGCCACGCACCGGCGTACGGTCGGGAGCATGCGCATCGAGGTCCGTCGTTCCGGGGGCTTCGCCGGTACCACGCGGCACTGGCGGGTCGACACCGACACGAGCGCCGACCCCGCGGCGTGGTCCGAGGTCGTCGACGCGCTCCCCCGGACCCCCGCGACGGCGACGGCCGGGCCGCCGGTCCCCGACGACTTCACGTGGACGATCACCGTCGAGCGCACGACCGTGACGATCCCGGGCCGCCGTCTCGACGGCGCGTGGGCCGACCTCGTCGCGCGCGTCCGCTCTGCAGGCGACCCGTCCTGAGACGGCGGGCCCGTGCCGGAGCCGCCACGGGCCTCCCGTCCGCCCCGCGCCGGCCGGACCGCCGCGGATCGTGAGCAGGAATGGTCGCCTCCGCGCGGCGAACTCGACCATTTCTGCTCACGAAGTGGCCGCGCGCGATGCGCGAACGCGACCCCTCAGTCGACGTCGATGACCGTCAGGCGCCGCGTCGGACGGGTCATCGCGACGTAGACCGCGGCCGCCGGGCGCGCAGCGTCGGCGCCGACCCGGTCGGGGTCGACGAGCAGCACGCCGTCGAACTCGAGGCCCTTGGCGTCCGCCCCGGTCAGCACCGTGAGCGACCCGGCGTGCGGCGAGGCGAGCCCGCGCACGTCGGCCTCGGTGCGCGTGAGCCGCTGCCGGACGGCGTCGACCTCGGACTCCGGGACGATCACGCCGATGGTGCCGGCACCGATCCGCGACCGTTCGGCGTCGGCGACCGACACGACCGTGTCGAAGAGGTCGGCGCGGGCGACGCGGACACGCTCGACGGGGTCGCCGTCGCGCACGGCCTCGTTGCGGGTGACGGTCAGGCCGGCACCGTCGGCGAAGACGCCGGCGGCCTCGACGATCGACCGCGGGGTGCGGTAGTTCACGGTGAGCTGCTCGATGCGGTGGTCGAGCGGCACGAGCGGTGCCCGGCCACGGCGTCGGCGGGCGAGCGCGCCGAGCACGTCGTCCCAGGTGCGTGCGGCCCCGGGCGAGGAGCCCTGCGCCATGTCGCCGACGATCGTGAAGGAGCGCAGCGGGTTGCGGCGTGCGAGCACGCGCCACTGCATCGGCGAGAGCTCCTGCGCCTCGTCGACCACGATGTGTCCGTAGGTCCACTCGCGGTCGTCGGCGGCGCGCTCCGCGGTCGAGCGGGGGTCGCCGCCCTCGGCGAACGAGCCGGCGACCTGTTCGGCGGTGACGATGCCCTCGACGCCCATGTTCTCGATCGCCTGCCGCGCGTTCTCGATGTCACGGTTGCGGCTGGCCTTCGCCGCGCGCTTGGCGGCGCCGCCGGTCGGGTCGAACGGGCCGAGCAGTTCGGCGGCCTCGTCGAGCAGGGGGACGTCCTCGACCGTCCAGGCAGCACCGCGTGCGCGCTGCAGCAGGGCACGGCGTTCCGGGGTCCAGTCCGGGGTCAGCGAGGCGAGCCAGTTCGGACGGGCGTACAGGTCCTCGAGGAACTTCTCCGGGGGCAGCGGCAGCCACGCGGTGTTGAGCAGCACGCGGGCGTCGTAGGAGCTCCGGATGTCCTCGCGCAGGACCTTCTCGTCGGCCTCGTCGACCGTCGTGCCGCGCTCGCGCAGCTGTTCGGCGAGCAGCCGGGTCATCGCGTCGAGCGCGAGCTTGTTGAACGTCACGCGCGCGGCGTTGTGGGGCTTGCCGCGGTCCTGGGCGCGCTTCATCGCGTCGGCCACGAGCTGCGGCGTCACGACGAGCCGCTCGCCCTCGATGTCGAGCGTGACCGACTCGGTCGGCACCACCTGGCGGGAGCGCACGGCGCGGCGCAGGAGTGCGGCCGTCTGCGCGGAGCCCTTCACGGCGGCGACGTCGCGGGCGTCGTGCGTCGTCGCGTGCACCCCCGGGTAGAGGGAACCGAGCGAGGCCATCACGACGCCGGTCTCACCGAGCGACGGCAGGACCTGCTCGATGTAGGTCAGGAACGCCGGCGACGGGCCGACCATCAGGACGCCGGAGCCCCGCAGCCGCTCGCGGTACGAGTACAGCAGGTACGCGGCACGGTGCAGTGCCACGGCGGTCTTGCCGGTGCCGGGGCCGCCCTGCACGATCAGCACGCCCTCGAGCGGGGAACGGATGATGCGGTCCTGCTCGCCCTGGATGGTGGCGACGATGTCGGTCATCCGGCCGGTGCGCTCGGCGGTCACCGCGGCCAGCAGCGCCCCCTCGCCCTGCAGGTGGGTGCGCTCGTCGTCGTAGAGCGAGGCGTCGAACACCTCGTCCTCGACGCCGACGACCCGACGGCCCTCGAGCGACAGGTGGCGACGCGAGCGCATGCCCATCGGGTGCGCCGCGGTGGCCTGGTAGAACGCGCTGGCACCGGGCACACGCCAGTCGAGCAGCAGTGGGCGGTGGTCGGCGTCACGCAGGCCCACGCGGCCGATGTAGCGGAAGGCGTCCTCGGAGCTGTCGGGCTCGGAGACCTCGAGCCGGCCGAAGACCAGACGGTCCCCCACGCGCTCGAGCGTCGCCACGGTGTCTTCGTAGAGTCGGGCGTACGCGTCGCGCTCGCTGCGGCTCTGGTGGTTCCCGCCGACCGCCTGACGACGGGTCTCGGCGAGACGCTGCTCGGCCTCGGCGGTCAGCTCGTCGAGACGGCGGAAGAGGCCGTCCACGTAGCCGCGCTCGCGGTCGATCTCGGTCGGTTCGGACACACGCAACCCTTCGGGAAGAGGGGAATCCAGTGTACTGCCCGCTGGAGGCCCGCAGTTCCCGAAGGGTCGTCGGTCACATCTCTTCGTGCGTGTCCGGGTCTGCGTCCCACAGCCGGCCGCGCTCGAGGCCGGAGATGGCCTGCACCTCGGCGTCGGTCAGCTCGAAGCCGAACACGTCGAGGTTCTCGCGCTGCCGGGTGGCGTCGGCCGACTTCGGCACCGGCACGGCACCGAGCTGGACGTGCCACCGCAGGACGACCTGTCCGGGGGTCACACCGTGGGCCGCTGCGGCGTCGGTGATCGGCTGCTCGGTGAGGAGCTCCGACCGGACGGCGAGCGGGCTCCAGCTCTCGGTCACGATGCCGAGCTCCTGGTGCACCTTCCGCAGTTCTGCCTGCGGGAAGTACGGGTGCAGCTCGACCTGGTTCACGGCCGGGGCGACACCGGTCGCGTCGATGATGCGACGCAGGTGCTCCGGGGTGAAGTTCGAGACACCGATCGAGCGGACCTTGCCGCTGTCGCGCAGGTCGACGAACGCCTTCCACGTGTCGACGAACTTGTCCACCGACGGGTTCGGCCAGTGGATCAGGTACAGGTCGACGTGGTCGAGCCCGAGGTTGCCCAGGGTCTCGTCGATCGAGCGGTGCGCCTCGTCGTAGCCGTGGTGGCGGCCGGGGAGCTTCGACGTGACGACGAGGTCCTCACGCGCGACGTCGGACTCGCGGACGGCACGGCCGACGGCGTCTTCGTTGCCGTAGTTCAGTGCGGTGTCGAGCAGCCGGTAGCCGCCCGCGATGGCGGTGCCGACCGCGGCCGCACCCTCGTCGCCGTTCAGGCCGTAGGTGCCGAGGCCGAGCTCCGGGAACCGGTGGCCGTCGTTCAGCTCGATGGTCGGTGCACCGACCTGCATCAGCGCACCCCGAGCAGGTCGATCACGAAGATCAGGGTCTTGCCGGACAGGAAGTGGCCACCACCGGCGGGACCGTAGGCGAGCTCCGGCGGGACGACGAGCTTGCGGCGACCGCCGACCTTCATGCCGGGGATGCCCTCCTGCCAACCGCGCACGAGCGCTGCGAGCGGGAAGTCGATGGGCTCACCGCGGTTCCACGAGCTGTCGAACTCCTCGCCGGTCTCGTACTCGACGCCGGCGTAGTGCACCTTGACGGTCGAGCCGGCGGACGCTTCCTCGCCGGAGCCCTCGACGATGTCGGTGATGACGAGATCGGTGGGGGCCGGTCCCTCGGGCGCGTCGAACTCGGGCTTGCTGCTGAGGTCAGTCATGCGATCCAGTCAACCAGAGCGCGGCAACGGCAGACGCAACGGCCACACAGGCCGCAGAATGGTTCCACCGTGACACGACCCACTCCCGCACCGCCGCGCCGCCGCCTGCTCGCCGACCTCACCCCGCTCCGCCGCTCCCCCGCCTTCGCCCGGCTCTGGGCGGGCACCGCCATCGCCGGCATCGGCACGCAGATGACGACGGTGGCGGTCGGGCTCGAGGTGTACGAGATCACGCGCTCCACCTTCGCGGTGGCGCTCGTGGGGGTCATCGCCCTGCTGCCGATGGTGGTCGCCGGCCTGTACGGCGGCATGCTCGCCGACGCCTTCGACCGGCGCACCGTCGCACTCGTGTCGTCGATCATCGCCTGGGTCGCGGTCGCCCTCATCGCCACCCACTCGTGGCTCGGGCTGCACAGCGTCCCACTGCTCTACGTCTTGGCGACCGTGAACGCCGTCGCAGCGACCGTCAGCAACGCCTCGCGCTCGGCGATCGTCCCGCGACTCGTCGGCACCGACCTGCTGCCCGCGGCGAGCGCCCTGGGCGGGATCGCCTCCGGGTTCCAGGTCACCGTCGGACCGGCCGTCGCCGGCGTCCTGATCGCGAGCGTCGGGTTCGCGCCGACCTACACGATCGACGTCGTCCTGTTCACCTTCGCGTTCCTCGGGGTGTTCACGCTGCCGCGGATGGCGGCCGACCACGGTGCCCTCCGTCCGGGGCTGAGCTCCCTGGTCGAGGGCGCGCGGTTCCTGCGGAGGTCGCGCAACATCACCATGACGTTCGTGCTCGACATCGTCGCGATGACGTTCGGCCAGCCCCGCGTCCTGTTCCCCGCGATCGGGGCGCTCGTGATCGGCGGCGGATCGATCACCGTCGGCACCCTCACTGCCGCCTACGCGATCGGTGCACTGCTGTCGAGCGTCTTCTCCGGGCCGCTCGGGCACGTGCGCCGCCAGGGCGAGGCGGTCGGCTGGGCCATCACCGCGTACGGCGCAGCGATCGCGGCGTTCGGCGTCGTCATCGCGCTCGCGCACGTGCTCGGTGGACGATCGGGCGAGTCGTTCTCCGTCGGGATCCTGCCCGCGCTCGGGTTAGCGGCCCTGTTCCTGGCGGCGGCCGGCGGTGCGGACAACGTCAGCTCGGTGTTCCGGAACACGATCCTGCAGGCGGCGTCGCCGGACGGCATGCGCGGCCGGCTGCAGGGCATCTTCATCGTCGTGGTCACCGGCGGACCGCGGCTCGGTGACCTCTACGCGGGCCTGGTCGTCGCGGCCGGCATCGCGTACCCGCCGATCATCGGCGGCGTGCTCATCGTGGCGCTCGTCGCGCTGCTCCTCCGCCTCGTCCCTTCCTTCCGCCGCTACGACGCCCTGCACCCCCACGCCAACTGACGCCCGAGACTCGGGGCCGCTGCGCCGAGACTCGGCCCCAGCGACAGTCCTCGGGGCGCGCAGCGCGCGATCTGTCGCTCAGCCCGAGACTCGGCAGCGGCCGCCGGACGCGACCACGGGACGGCCTGGAGGCGCGTGGCGGCGCCGCCACGGGCCTCCAGGCCGTCACGTGTCGGGTACCGTACAACGCATGCCGGACAGCGCATCGCGCGATCTCCAGCGGACGGGAGTCCGCGCCGTCGTCCGGCGCACCTACCACTCGGTCATCCGGCACCGCGTCGTCGACGCGGCGGCGTCGCTGACGTTCTTCGCGCTGCTGACCGTGTTCCCCACCGCGCTGACCGTGGTCTCCGCACTGTCGATCGTCGACCGCAAGGGCGACAGCCTGGCCGACATCATCGGTGTGCTCGGGTTCATCCTGCGCCCGGAGACGGCCGAGCACCTCGAGACCCCGCTGCGCCAGCTGCTGACCCTCGACAACCCGTGGCTCGGCTTCGCGACCGGCGTCGTGCTGACGCTGTGGTCGCTGTCCGGGTACGCGACGGCGTTCGGGCGGGCGATGAACACCTCGTACGAGGTCGAGGAGGGTCGGCGGATCTGGAAGTTCCGCAGCATGATGCTCCTCGTGACGCTGCTCGTGATGGCGGGCGGGGCGATCGCGATCGTGATCCTGCTCGGCACCCCGACGATCTCGGCGGCGATCGTCGCGTCGTTCGGGTGGGCACCGTGGATCGACGACGTGTGGAACGTCGTGAAGTGGCCCGTGCTCGCCGCCGACCTGGTCGTGATGGTCGCGGTCCTGTACTACGCGACCCCGAACGTGAAGACGCCGCAGCTGCGCTGGGTGTCCGCCGGTGCCGCGTTCGCCATCGTCACCTGGGCGCTCGCGACCCTCGGCTTCGCCGTCTACGTCGAGACGATCGGCGGCGGGAACCGTGCGTACGGGTGGCTCGGCGGCGGGATCCTGCTGCTCGTCTACCTGTACATCTCGAACTTCGTGCTCGTGGTCGGCGGTGAGCTCGACTCCGAGGTGATCCGGATGCGGCAGCTCCTGGCCGGCATCGAGGCCGACGAGTCGATCCGGTTGCCGCTGCGCGACGTCACGCGCAACTTCACCCTCGCCCGCTGGCGGGACGCCGACATCGCCGCGGCGCGGAACGTCCGGACCACCGCGGCCCAGGTCGCCGCCGACGAGGACGCCGAGCCGACCCCGGAGCAGGAACACCTGCGCGACGTGGCACAGCAGGTGCGCGTCGGCGAGGCGCCGATGCCCTGAGGAGGGGTCGCGCTTGCGCTTCGTTCGTTGCGCTTCGTGCGCCTGCGCTTCCAGCTCGTCAGCGCTCGCGCGCCGCTCGGTCCAGCATCTCCTCGGTGACCACCGGGATCGCACCGGTCGCGAGCTCGATGCCGGACAGCCGCGCCGGGCTCAGCACGCGCTGCACCTGGTCCTCGTCCATCAGGCCGGCGGCCACGACGAGCGTCGAGATCGGCGTCGACGTGGTCAGTGCGGTGTGCGCGATCGACGCCGCAGCCGCGTAGCCGATGTACGGGGTCAGGGCCGTGACCACCCCGACGTTCGTGTCGACCTGCGCAGCGAGCTTCGCCTCGTTCGCCTCGATGCCCGTCACGCAGTGCTCGCGCAACGTCGCACAGCCCCGTGACATCCACTGCAGCGACTGCAGGATCGAGTGCGCGATGATCGGCTCGAACGCGTTGAGCTGGAGCTGACCGCCCTCGGCCGCCATCGTCACGGTGGTGTCAGCGCCGACCACGGCGAACGCGATCTGGTTCACGACCTCGGGGATCACCGGGTTCACCTTGCCCGGCATGATCGACGAGCCTGCCTGGCGCGCCGGCAGGGTGATCTCGCCGAGTCCCGCCTGCGGCCCCGACGCGAGCAGCCGCAGGTCGTTGCAGATCTTCGAGAGCTTCGCGGCACTGCGCTTCACCGTGCCGGACAGCGTCATGAAGGCGCCGGCGTCACTCGTCGCCTCGATCAGGTCCGGTGCCGTCACGACGTCGATGCCGCTAGCGTCCTGCAGCTGCCGGCGGACCTCGTCGCGGTAGAGCGGGTCCGCCGTGATCCCGGTGCCGATCGCCGTCGCACCGAGGTTCATCTCGGCCAGCAGCGGCAGGACCTTGCGGAGCAGGTCGGCGTCCTCCTGGATCGTGTGCGAGAAGCCGGTGAACTCCTGCCCGAGGGTCATCGGCACGGCGTCCTGCAGCTGCGTGCGGCCGACCTTGAGCACGTCGGCGAAGGCGTTCCCCCGCTCGGCGAACGCCGCGGAGAGCTGCTCGAGCTGCTCGATGAGCCGCCGGGCGGAGAAGATCATCGCGATCTTGATGCTCGTCGGGTACGTGTCGTTCGTCGACTGGCTGCGGTTCACGTGGTCGATCGGGTGCAGGTACCCGTAGTCGCCCCGCTCGTGGCCGAGGAGCTCGAGGGCCCGGTTCGCCAGGACCTCGTTCGTGTTCATGTTCGTGCTCGTACCGGCACCGCCCTGCACGATGTCGACGACGAACTGCTCACGCAGGGCGCCGTCCCGCACCTCCTGCGCAGCACGGTCGATGGCGTCGGCACGCTCGTCGTCGAGGACACCGATCGCCCGGTTCGCCCGCGCTGCCGCCTGCTTGACGGTGGCGAGCGCCTCGATGAGGTCCGGGTACACCGAGATCGGCACCGACGTGATCGGGAAGTTATCCAGGGCCCGCAGGGTGTTGATGCCCCAGTACGCGTCGATCGGGACCTCGCGCGACCCCAGCGAGTCGCTCTCGGTACGGGTCTGCGCCCCGGTGGGGGCCTGTGCTGCTTCGTTGCCGGTCACACGTCGAGGCTAGCCCAGTCCGTCCGGCCGGTCCGGGAGCCGGGCGGGAGCGCGCACATGGTGAGCAGGAATGGTCGGGTCGCCGGAACGCACTCGACCATTCCTGCTCACGAAGCGCGCGTCGCGTCAGCGCCGCCCACACCCAGCCGGACGGGAGGCACGGTGCCAGGCCGCCACGGGCCTCCCGTCCGGTGGGCGCGAGCGATCGCGTGCCCGTGGATGGTGAGCAGGAATGGTCGGGTCGCCGGAGGGCACTCGACCATTTCTGCTCACGAAGCGCGCGTCGCGCGCGCCCCGCGTCAGTGGAACTGGGGGACGATGAGGTAGATGCCGTACAGCACGACGGCGCCGCAGACCGCGTAGCAGAGGATCGCGAGCGCACGGAAGGCACGCACCGCGGTCGTCGCTCCGGCGGGGTTCGGGAACCCGGCGGTCGCCGGACCGATCGTGCCGTCGTCCTTCACGGTGAACTTGCCCGCGCGGGTGTCCGCGGCGCTCCAGAAGCGGAGACCGACGGAGTACACGGCGACGACGAAGCACGACGAGACCACGGCGACCAGCGCCACGGTGACGAACGCGAACCAATCAATTCCCATCAGCGACGGCCTCCCTTGCGTGCGGCCATGCGGCGGAGCGTGCGCTCGCGGCTCAGCGCTGCGCGGCGGTCCGCGACGGCGTCGGCGCGCTTCTTGCGCTGCAGGTCGCGCAGTTCCTTGCGGGTGTACACGGCGTTCGCCGCGACGTCGACCTCGATGGCCGAGGCGCCTTCGTGCGGCTTCCGGAGCGACCACAGGTACAGGCCGAGGATCACGGCGGCGCCGACGATGGCGTCGATGACGAGCCCCATGACGCCCAGACGTGCGATGCCCGACGCCACCGCGCCCACGGCTGCGGCGGCGGGCAGCGTGATGAACCAGGCGATGACGATCTTGCCGGCGGTGGACCACTGGATCTTCGAGCCGCGGCGGCCGAGCCCGGCGCCGATGATCGAGCCGGAGGACACCTGCGTGGTCGAGAGCGCGAAGCCGAGGTGGCTGGACGCCAGGATCGTCGCGGCGGTCGAGGCCTCGGCGGCGAAGCCCTGGGTGGCCCGGATCTCGGTGATGCCGGACCCGAGCGTGCGGATGATGCGCCACCCGCCCGTGTAGGTGCCGAGCGCGATCGCCAGGGCACAGGCGACGACGACCCAGAACTGCACGCCCTGGTTCGACGACTGCGCCCCCGAGGCGATCAGCGTCAGCGTGATGACACCCATCGTCTTCTGGGCGTCGTTCGTGCCGTGCGCGAGCGACACCATTGACGAGGTGAAGATCTGCCCGACACGGAAGCCACCGCGCTCGTTCGGGAACACCGGGCGCTTCGTGATCCGGTACGCGATGCGTGTCGACAGGAACGACACGAGCGACGCGATCACCGGGGACGCGAAGGCCGGGATGATGACGACCGTCAGCAGCGCGACGTAGTTGACTGACTGGAACCCGGCGCCGACGATCGCAGCTCCGATCAGTCCGCCGAACAGCGCGTGCGACGACGACGAGGGCAGCCCGCGGAGCCACGTGATCATGTTCCACACGACCGCTCCGATGAGCCCCGCGAAGATCATCTCCGGTGAGATCGCGACGCCGCCCGGACCCTCGTTGATGAGGCCGTGCGAGATCGAGGTCGCCACCGCGGTGCTGAGGAACGCACCGACGAGGTTGAGCACCGCGGCGACCGTGACCGCGACCTTGGGCTTCATGGCCCCGGTCGCGATCGGAGTCGCCATCGCGTTGGCGGTGTCGTGAAAACCGTTTGTGAAGTCGAAGAAGAGGGCCAACGCGATGACCAGGACGACTATGAGTGTGATGTCCACCGCGGGCCAGTGTTCCCCATCGACGGCCTCCGGAGCAAACCTGATCGGCAACCTGCTGTTCACCGGAGCTTCAGACTCGTTCAGATTCGGAACCATGCCGATGCGAGAATGAGTCCCATGGACACCGTCGAGCTCCTCATCCTGTTGGTCGGATCGCTCGCGGTGACCGGGTTCGCACGGGCGAAGGGACTCCCCGCTCCCCTGCTCGTGACGGCGGTCGCGCTCGCAGCGTCGTTCCTGCCGGGGCTGCCCGCGATGGAGATCGACTCCGAGGTGATCCTGACGGTGATCCTGCCGCCGCTGCTCTACTCGGCGGCGCTCGACGTGTCGTGGCAGAGCTTCCGGACGTCGATCAAGCAGATCCGGCGTCTCGGCATCTTCCTGGTCATCGTGACGGCACTCGTGGTCGGCGCGGTGGCGTACTTCCTGATCCCGGACATGACCCTGCCCGCGGCGATCCTGCTCGGTGCGATCGTCGCCCCGCCGGACGCCGTGTCCGCCGCCGCGATCGGTCGCAAGCTCGGGCTCCCCCGCCGGGTGATGACGGTGCTGTCCGGCGAGAGCCTGATCAACGACGCCGCGTCCCTGACCCTGGTGCGCGTGTTCACGCTGATCATCGCCGGGACGTCGCTCACCATCTGGCAGGACCTCGGCATCTTCGGCCTGGCGATCGGCGTCGGCCTGGCCGTCGGCATCGTGCTCGGCGTCGTCGTGCACTGGATCCGGATGCGGCTCAACGACCCCGTGGTCGAGACGATCATGAGCATCCTGCTGCCCTTCGTCGCGTACATCCTGGCCGAGGACCTCTCCGGCTCCGGCGTCATCGCGGTCGTCACGGCCGGCCTGTACATCGGCTACAACTCGCCGAAGGAGGGCTACGCCACCCGCCTGCAGGAGCGCCCGCTGTGGACCAGCATCGACGTCATCCTCGAGGGCTTCGTCTTCGCCCTGATCGGCCTGCAGCTCAACACCGTGGTGCAGGACCTGGTCGAGAGCGAACGGAGTCTCGGCCAGACACTCACCGCCGCGGCCGTGGTGCTCGGCGTCGTGATCCTGGTGCGGCCCCTCTTCATCTTCGAGTCGTACGTGCGCAACCGCTTCAACGGGCGATGGCTCCGTCCGCTGCGCATCAAGCTCTCCCGGGGCCACCCGTCACTGCGGTGGATGCGCGGGACGGCCGAGCCGAAGCTCAACTGGCGCGAGCTCACCGTCATCTCGTGGACCGGCATGCGCGGCGTGGTGACCCTCGCCGCCGCGGTGTCCGTGGTCGCGAGCCCGACGCAGATCCCCGCACAGGACACGATCTTCATCATCGCGTTCTTCGTGACCGTCGGCACCCTGCTGCTGCAGGGCCTGACCCTGCCCTTCGTCATCCGTGCACTCAAGGTGCAGGACCCGGCCGAGGGCGAAGAGGACGTCCGGAGCGAGATGCGGCTGAACCAGCGCACGACCGAGGCCGCCATCGAGCTGCTCGAGAAGCGACGGCCGGACTGGTCGAAGCAGTACGGCGCCGTCGCCGTCGACTCCGTGGTGAACCGGCTGAAGGCACGGCTCGAGCGGCAGGTCGAGACGTTCCGGCAGGACGCCCTCGAGGAAGAGGTCGAGGAGCGCAACGCCCCGATGCGCCTGCGTGGCTCGCAGATCCAGGACATCCGGCGCGAGCTGCTCGACCGACGACGCGAGATCGTGCTCGAGGAGCGCGAGAAGGGCAACCTCGACGAAGAGGTCATGCGCCGCGTGCTCGTGACCCTCGACGCCGAAGAACTCGCGATGGACTCGGCGCAGGCGTCACGCAGCCGCTCCTGAGGGCCTCGGCGTATCCTGGCGCTCCGTCCGAGAACAGGAGCACAGCGCCGAGTGAGCACGCCGCGGAACGACGTCAACAGGAACGACGACACCCCGGACCGTCCCGGAGGGTCCCGGCCGACGTCGGCGCCGAAGCCACGCAGCACCCGGCCCTCGGCCCGCGGGACCAAGCCCCGTCGCGGCGCGAAGGTCGCCGGTTCCACCCGACCGGCTCCGCGCCGACAGGCACCCGTGCCGGCACCGCAGCAGCACGGTGCGTACCGCCGCTGGTACTCGACGTTGCACCCCTCGCTCCAGCTCATCGGCCTGCAGCTCTGGATGCCGCTGTTCTTCATCGTCGGCTTCTGCCTCTGCTACGTCTTCGCGTTCCACGCACCGCACCCGCACGACGTCCCGATCGCGCTGGTCGGCAGCGACCCGACACTCGTCGCTGCGGTGCAGAAGGCCTTGCCGGGCGAGTTTGTGTTCCACACCTACGACTCCCTGGCCGCGGCGAAGCGTGACGTCATCGCCGGCTCGATGGCGGTCGCGTACGACCCCGCGACGAACGAGTTCTTCAAGGCGAGCGCCCACCAGTTCCAGGTCGCGAGCCTCGTACCGGCGACGCTGACCGCGGTCCTGACCGGGATCGGGGTCGCGACCCCGAAGATCACCGAGCTCGCTCCCCTGCCCGCGTGGGACGAGTACGGCACCGTCCCGATGTACGTCATGCTCGCCTGGTGCATCGGCGGCTACATGGTCGCGATGTTCATCGGGATCATGGGCGGCCCGCTCCGGCACCGCACCCGCATGACCGTCATCGTCGTCGGCGGCCTCGTCATCTCCCTCATCACGAACACCCTCGCCGGTCCGGTCGTCGGCGCCATCCACGGCCACTGGATCCAGCTCGTGCTCATCGCGTGGGGGTGGATCGTCGCGATCGGTCTCGCCGTCAACGGGCTGAGCTACTTCGTCGGCCGGTTCATCGCCGCCCCCGCCATGATCTGCTTCGTCTTCCTGTCGATGCCGTCGTCCGGTGGGGCGTACCCGAAGTGGTTCATGCCGGAGCCGTTCGCCTGGCTCAACAACGTCGTCGTCGGGTCGAGCATGGTCGACATGATCAAGCACCAGATCTACGGCGTCGGCCCCGGCCCGGCCCGCGGCCTGATCACGATGGGCTGCTACGCCGCGGTCGGCCTCGTGCTCATGTACTTCGGCAAGAAGTGGTGGGAGCGCCGACGCATCCGCGCCATCGTCACGGGGCGGACGACGATGTTCCAGGACGCCAACACCGCGAACCGCGAGTTCCTCGGCAAGGAGCGCGACGCCGAGCTCGAGCGCCACGGCCTCGAGTCCACCGAGACGGGCACCCTCAGCGTCCTGAGTGACGACGATTGGGAGGACGCCCGCGTCGGCGGCGACGTCTTCACCGGCGGCCGCGACGGCCTCGAGACCGAGACCACCCCCACCGGCCGCATCCCCGTGGTGCGGACCGGGGAGCGCACGGGAGGCGCGGGGACCGGACCACGCACACGTGCCGTCCCACGCGCCGAGGGCTCCAGGGCCCCGGCTCGGTCCGACACGTCGGCTCGCGTCGACGCCGGGGACGAGCTCCCGCACGGCCGGCACGCGGACCGGTAGCTCGTTCCTGAGGATCGCACCACTCGCGCAGACCGACTGCGTGCGCATGTTCCGACGATGCACCAGTCGAACGACGCGTGCTCTGTCGCATGATGCACATGCATCGACTGCATGCGCATGTTCCGACGATGCACCAGTCGAACAACGCGTGCTCTGTCGCATGATGCACGTGCATCGTCCGTGCCGGCACGCGGACCGGTGAGGCGTCGGCGGCGCGTATCCTGGGGGGCATGAACCCCCGCATCACCTGGCACCGCGTCCTCGTCACCGTCGTCGTCGTGCTCCTCGTGCTGACGGTCGGCTTCTACGTCGCGAGCATCGTGCTCGCACCCGCCGACGGCCGGAACACCGCCGGGCTCTTCGTCGGCTGGGCGATGTTCGCCATGGTCGGCGCGATCGTGTTCGGGATCATCGACTTCTTCGTCCGGCCCCTCGGCGGTCGCAGCGGGGACGCCGAGGTCATCGCCGCCGCCGAGGAAGCACGCACCGGCAGCATCCGCACCCAGCAGACCCGCTGATCCGCTGATCCGCAGACCCGCTGATCCGCTCTACGCGGGCGTCTCGACACCCGTCCCGGTGAAGCCCGCGACCGTCGCGTCGTCGTCGGCGAACGTGAAGCGTGCACGCACCGACCCCCCGCGGAGCACCCCCGGGAGCCAGTACTTCGCGTCGTCCCACATCGCCTCGTAGGGGACGTCGGCGACCGGGATCCACCGCGGCTCGAGCTCGTCGGAGCCCGACGGGCTGCCCTGCCAGCGGCGGCACACGAAGACGTCCGAGACCTGGGACCAGGACGGCCGGTACGGGAACCGGTAGTCCAACGTGCCACGGGCCTCCAGGTCGACCGTCTCGAGACGCAGGCCGACCTCTTCGCGCACCTCGCGCACGGCGGTCTCGACTGCCGTCTCACCGGGCTCCCGCTTGCCGCCCGGGCCGACCAGCCGGCCGGTGCCGAGGCCGCGGCGCTTCTCCCCGAGCAGGACCTCGGGCCCGCTCGCGCCGTCGCGCAGCAGGTAGACGACGACCACTCGGGGGTGTTGGGACTTGCTCTCGTCGCGCGGGGTCACCCGTCCAGTCTGGCCGAAGATGTGTCGTACGCTCTTCCCATGGCAGGCGTGCTGCGGGGGCACCATGGCTGAGCCCCGCAGGACCGGGCGCAGCCTCGAAGTGCTGCGCGCCGAGGCTGCCGAGGAGATCTCGATGCTCGTCGAGCACCGGAGCCGTCAGGGCGAGGACCCGTGGGAGTTCATGCCGACGCTCCCCACGGTGGACGAGCAGGTCGTGCTCATCCTCCGGGCCGACGCGGTCGACCTCGACGCCGCGATCGGCAAGCGGCACGCCCAGTGGTCGATGCACCCCGCGTCCGGCCAGGGCACCGCGCTCGGCGAGGAGTACCACCGGTTGCGCCGGATCGCGCTGCAGCACCCCGAGCTCACCCCGGCGGTGTGGAAGCTCATGGGCGCCCTGCCCGACGCGAGCTGACGCGCACGTACAAAGCGCGTCTACGCACGAAGCGCGCCCACGCACAACGTGCGCGGACGCGCGTGCGGTTGGATGGGCGCATGACCGAAACCGTGCTCGCGATCCTCAACCAGCCCTCCCGCGACGCCGCGCCGCACGACCCCGCAGCGGACGCCTTCACCTGGGCGAAGCCGCTCGAGGAGCACCTGCAGGTGCAGGACCTCGGCATCACCCGCGGCGACGGCGTGTTCGAGACGATCACGGTGGTCGACGGTCGTCCGCAGGCCCTCGAGGCCCACCTCGCCCGGTTCGGCCGCTCCGCCGCGATGCTCGACCTGCCCGCGCCGGACCCCGACGCCTGGCGGCAGGCGATCGAAGCCGTCTGCGCCCGGCTCGACCCGGTCCGCGAGGCCTTCGCGAAGACCGTCCTGACCCGTGGCGTCGAGGGCACCGACCGACCCACCGGCTGGGTCTACGCCGCACCGTCCGTCGACTCGACCGCCGCGCGCACCGAGGGCATCTCCGTCGTCGTGCTGGACCGCGGCTACCGTCACGACGTCGAGCGCACCTCGCCGTGGCTGCTGCAGGGCGCGAAGACCCTGTCGTACGCCGTCAACATGGCCGCCCTGCGCGAGGCCGCCCGGCGCGGTGCCGACGACGCCCTGTTCGTGTCGAGCGACGGCTACGTGCTCGAGGGCACGCGCGCGAACCTGATCCTGAAGGTCGGCGACCGGCTCGTCACACCGCGCACCGACATCGGGATCCTGGCCGGCACCACGCAGGCCGACGTCTTCCGCTTCGCCGAGCAGGAGGGCATCGAGACCGCCTACGAACTCGTCACACTCGCCGACCTGCATGCCGCTGACGCACTCTGGCTCGTGTCGAGCGTGCGGCAGGCGGCGCCGATCCGCTCCGTGAACGGCGACGCCCGCGCGGTCGACGCGGACCTGACGGACCGCATCAACGAGTTCCTGCTGGCGCGCGAGGTCTGAGCCGGCCGGGTCCGCCGGCCGTCACCACCCAGCGCCCCCGGCGCCACGGACGGGAGGCCCGGATCGCGACGTGCGGGCACGTCGCGATCCGGGCCTCCCGGCTCTCCCCCGCTACCAGCGCGGGGTGGTGACGCCGACGCCGTCCGCCCACTCGAAGACCTGCCGGCCGTCGATCCAGACACGTGTCGCGCGACTGGTCGCGTCGAGCGGGTCGCCGTCCCAGAGCACGAGGTCGGCGTCGTGGCCCACGGCCAGCCGACCGACACGGTCACCGAAGCCCAGGAACTCGGCCGGGTTGACGGTGAGCGCCTCGAGCGCGGTCTGGGCGGGCAGCCCCTCCTTCACCGCGGCGGTGGCCTGGTCGACGAGCATGCCGATCGGCACGACGGGGGCGTCGGTGGTGATCGCGACCCGGACGCCGGCGGCGGCGATGGTGGCGAGATTCGGGATCCCCCGGTCACGGAGCTCCACCTTCGAGCGGCTCGTGAACAGCGGGCCGTAGATGACCGGGATGTCCTTCTCGGCGAGCAGGCTGGCGATCTTGTGCGCCTCGGTGCCGTGGTTCACGACCAGGCGGTAGCCGAACTCCTCGGACAGCCGGATGGCGGTCGCGATGTCGTCGTGGCGGTGGGTGTGCTGGTCCCAGACGAGTTCGCCGTCGAGGACCCGGACGAGCGCCTCCTTCGTCAGGTCACGTGCGAACGGCTCACCCTTCGCGGCGGCGGCGTCACGGGCGGCGCGGTAGTTCTGGGCCTCGACGAAGGCGTCACGGATGATCTTCGCGACGCCGAGGCGCGTCGACGGCGTCTGGCCCTTGCCGCCGTACACCCGCTTCGGGTTCTCGCCGAGCGCGCTCTTGATGCTCACCGCGTCCGAGATGAGCTGTTCGTCGACGGTGCGCCCGCCCCAGGTCTTGATGGCGACGGTCTGGCCGCCGATCGGGTTGCCGGACCCCGGCTTCACGACGATGCTCGTGATGCCCCCGGCGAGCGCGTCGCGGAAGCCCTCGTCGTCGATGTCGATCGCGTCGATCGCGCGGACCCCGGCCATGTTCGGGCCGGTCATCTCGTTCGTGTCGTTGCCGGCCTCGCCGTTCGCCTCCTCGTGGATGCCGACGTGGCCGTGCGACTCGACGAACCCGGGGACGAGCCACGCACCGGCTGCGTCCACGACGGTGATCCCCGGGGGCGGTGTGACGTCCGGGCCGATCGCGGTGATGCGGCCGTCCTCGACGACGACCGCGCCGCCGTCGAAGGCGGGGGCGGAGACGGGGACGACGTGGGCACCGGTGATCGCGAAGGAGTTGCTCATGCCACCAACGCTACGCGGGCCGGCGAAATACGAATTCCTGGCGTCGGGCGTCCGGGGGCCCCTACGCTCCCGGCATGGTGCATCGACACGAGACCCCGGACGTCCACGACGGCTCGACCGCGCTCGGGGGCCAGACCGCGCACATCGGCGTGCTCGTGCACCGCGGATGGCCCGTGCACGGCAGCGCGGAGCGTCCGTGGCGCAGCGCCCACCGGGGTTCCCGCGCCGATCGGATGACCACGTCCGTCCGGGTGTCGCTCCCGCCGAGGATCGTTCGTGCTCGGTGGGAGCCCGATGCCCGGACCGAGGCGCTGCTCGACCGCGCAGCCGCGGCGCTCCGGTCGCTCGACGTCCACCACGGTTCCCGGCTCGCGCCGCTCGGGTCGGTGATCGGTCGGACCGAGGCCGTCGCCTCGTCGCGGATCGAGGACGAGTCCGCGTCGTTCGACGACTGCGCCCGAGCGCTCGTGGGCATCCGCGCGAACCCGAGTGCGACCGTCGTCGTCCGCGCCGCCGGAGCGATCGAGGGGTTGGTCGCGGCAGCGGACACGGGCGTGATCACCGAGGCCGCGCTGCTCGAGGCGCACCGGCTGCTCATGCGCGACGACCCGGTCGACGGGCAGTACGCCGGGCGCTACCGCAGCGTCCAGAACTGGATCGGTGGCGGTGACACCCCGCGGCTGGCGACGTACGTCCCGCCGCCGCCGGAGCTCGTCGCGCCCCTCATGGCCGACCTGTTCGCGTTCCTGCACCGGACGGACCTGCACCCGATCGCCCAGGCCGCGATCGGGCACGCCCAGTTCGAGTCGATCCACCCGTTCACCGACGGCAACGGCCGGATCGGACGTGCGCTGATCAGCGCCGTGCTGCGACGCCGGGGCGTCACGACGACGGTGACCGCGCCGATCGCCACCGCGCTCGCCGCGGATCGGGGCCGGTACTTCCGGCACCTCGAGCGGTACCGCGACGGGGTCGTGGACGCCCTCGTGGCAGACGTCGCGATCGCCATCGGCACCGTGTGCGACGAGGCGACCGTGACCGCCCTGCTGCTCGACGAGCACGCGGCCGACCGGATGGCGGGTCCGTGTGCCACGAGCGCCCACGCCGTCGTCGGGCGGGCGCTCTCCGACGACCCGGTCCTGACCGAGGCCCGGCTGCAGGACCTCCTCGCCGGTGTCGACGACGGACCGGTCGACGAGGACCTGGCAGGCTCCGTGGCCGCAGACCTCGTGCGCGCCGGGGTGCTGCGTCCGGTCACCGAGCGGCGGCGTGACCGTGCCTGGGTCGCACCGGCCGTCGTGGACGAGCTCGAGGCGTTCGAGCAGCGGGTCCGCGCGGGGGTGGCGGGGCGGGCGCGGTCCGACCGGTTCCGGGCGGCGGCGTGACGCCCGGCTCGCCACGGGGCCGTGCGCATAGGGTGGGACGGTGAGCACCGAGCACTCCCAGGCCACCCCGCCCACCGCCGCCAAGCGGCCCGTGACGCGGACCCACCACGGCATCGACTTCGTCGACGACTACGAGTGGCTGCGTGACAAGGAGTCGCCGGACACCCTGGCGTACCTCGAGGCCGAGAACGCCTACACCGACGCCGCCACCGACCACCTCGCCCCGCTGCGCGACCGCGTCTTCGCCGAGGTCAAGAACCGTGTGCAGGAGACCGACCTCTCAGTGCCGGTGCGCATGGGCGACTGGTGGTACTTCACCCGCACGGCCGAGGGCAGCCAGTACGGCGTGCACTGCCGCGCGCCGATCGCCGGTCCGGACGACTGGACCCCGCCGGCCGTCGTCGAGGGCGAGTCGACCCTCCCCGGCGAGCAGGTCGTCCTCGACGGCAACGCGCTGGCCGACGGCCACGAGTTCTTCTCCCTCGGCACCTACGACATCAGCGACGACGGCACACGCCTGGTCTACGGCATCGACGTCGAGGGCGACGAGCGGTACACCCTGCACGTGCGCGACCTGGCCTCCGGCACCGACCTGGGCGACGCCATCCCGAACACCGGGGCGGGCGCGACCTTCGACCCGGCCGGCCGGTACGTCTTCTACCCGACCGTCGACGAGTCGTGGCGTCCGGACAATATCTGGCGGCACGCCGTCGGCACGGCAGCGTCCGACGACGTCCTGGTCTTCGAGGAGCCCGACGACCGCTACTGGGTCGGCGTCGGCGTCACCCGGTCGTCGCAGTACATCGTCATCGAGCTCGGCTCGAAGATCACGTCCGAGGCCCTGGTGCTCGACGCCGCCGACCCGACCGGCGAGTTCCAGGTCGTGTGGCCGCGACGCGACGGCGTCGAGTACGAGATCGAGCACGCCATCGTCGGCGGCAGCGACCGGTTCCTGGTGCTGCACAACGACGGTGCCGAGAACTTCGAGCTCGTCGACGTCCCCGCGGACGACCCCACGTCCGAGCGCGACCGCCGGGTCGTCGTGGCGCACCACACCGAGCGCCGCATCGAGTCCGTCGACGCCTTCGCCGGGCACCTCGCGCTCGAGTACCGCTCCGAGGCGCTCCCCCGCATCGCGATCATCCCCATCGAGGGTGACGGGTACGGCGACGCGCACGAGGTCCCCTTCGACGAAGCACTGTTCTCGGCCGGGCTCGGCGGCAACCCCGAGTGGGACCAGCCGACGCTCCGCATCGGGTTCACCTCGTTCGTCACCCCGTCCGAGGTCAGCGACCTGGACCTGGCGACCGGCGAGGTGACGGTCCTGAAGCGCCAGCCGGTGCTCGGCGGCTACGACCCCGCCGACTACGCGCAGGAGCGGGACTGGACCACCGCGTCGGACGGCACCCGCGTGCCGATCTCGCTGGTCTGGCGCCGCGACGCCGTCGACGCGGACACCCCCTCGCCGCTCCACCTGTACGGCTACGGCTCGTACGAGCACTCGATCGACCCGGGCTTCAGCGTCATGCGCCTGTCGATGCTCGACCGCGGCGTCGTCTTCGCGGTCGCCCACGTGCGCGGTGGCGGCGAGATGGGTCGCCACTGGTACGAGAACGGCAAGACCCTGACGAAGAAGAACACGTTCACCGACTTCGTCGCGGTCGCCGACCACCTGATCGAGTCCGGCCGCACCACCGCGGACCGGCTCGTGGCCGAGGGCGGCAGCGCCGGCGGGCTCCTGATGGGTGCGGTGGCGAACATCGCACCGGACCGGTTCGCCGGGATCGTCGCCGCGGTGCCGTTCGTCGACGCGCTCACGAGCATCCTCGACCCCGACCTGCCGCTGACCGTCATCGAGTGGGACGAGTGGGGCGACCCGCTGCACGACGCCGAGGTCTACCGCTACATGAGCGAGTACACCCCGTACGAGAACGTCCGCGACGACGTGCAGTACCCGCGGATCCTCGCCGTGACGTCGATCAACGACACCCGTGTGCTCTACGTCGAGCCAGCGAAGTGGACCGCGAAGCTGCGCGAGGTCGGGGCGCCGGTGCTGCTGAAGACCGAGATGTCCGCGGGCCACGGTGGCGTGAGCGGTCGGTACGCCTCGTGGAAGGAGCGGGCGTTCGAGCTCGCTTGGCTGCTCGACGTGCTCGGGCTGGCCGACGAGGCGCCCGCCGCCTGATGACTTGGTGAGCAGAAATGGTCGGGTTGCCCTCAGGCACCCGACCATTTCTGCTCACGAAGCGAACGCCCGCGGCCAGCGGCCCGCGCCTCACACGCGGTTGAGCGCGTGCACCGCCTCGTCGTAGGACTCCTCGGCCAGGCGCACCCGGTCCCCCGCGAGCACGCCGTACCCGAACGTGCCCTCGCCACCGCGTTCGGCGATCGCCGCGTTGGTCCGCAGCGCGTCGAGGGCGTGCAGCGATCGGACCCGCTCGGTCAGCACGTCGGCCGCGCTGCCGATCCGCTTCCACAGCGCGTGCGGGAACGCGTCGTCGCCGAGGACGTCCATCGCCATCCGCGCCCGCATCGTGCCCTGCCAGGCGGCTTCGGTGGTCGCACGGTCGGCGGCCTCGCGCTCGGCGGCGGTGTCCGAGGTGTCGTCGGCGACCGCGGCCCGGACGAGCTCGCGGATGTGCGGCTTCACGACGGCGCCGACGTCCTGCGCGACCTTCTTCGGCGATCGGAGCGACCACTCGGTCGGGGTCGGCCGTTCGACGGCGTCGTCGAGCGCGTCGAGCAGCTCGAGGAACGGCTCACCGTGCACGAACGCGACGACGTCCCGCACCGACTGGTCGCGGCGTTCACGGGTCGAGGCCAGGATGCGTTCGCGGGTCATGGAGTCGACCAGGTCGTCCTGCGCCGGGGTCGACGCGCGCGGCAACCGGTCGATGAGGTACTCGTTGAGTGCTGCGCGCGCGGTCACGGCAGCCAGGCCGTCGGCCGCCTCGGCGGCGCGGCCGACGGTGTCGCCGGCGGCGAACGCCGGACGGTAGGCGCCGAGGATCGACGCGATCTCGAGGGCGGTCTCAGCCGTCTGCCGGAGGTCGGCCGCGTCGCCGGAGCGGAGCCGCGATTCCTGGCCGAGCAGCGCAGCGCGCAGCTTCCGCAGTCGCTTCGCGAGGACGCGTGCGGTCGTGCCCTTGTCCGGCTTCTCCTCGGTCTGGAGGCGCGGTGCCGGTGCTCCTGCCAGCCCGCGTGCCAGCTTGGACGCGACGGCGGCGGGGCCGGCGCCGACGGCCGCGAAGCGCGCGTCGAGGACCGCGAAGAGCTCGTGCGCGACCTGCGGGTCGACGTCGGCGACGGCCTCGACCTCGACCTCGCGCCAGGTGCGCGGCGTTTCGGGAGCGTCGTCGTCGAGGCGCTGCGCGGTCACCTGGTCGTCGGCGAGCTCGGCGACCTGGTCGCCGTCCTCGTCGAGCAGGCGGGTCACGGTGCGGGTGGTCGAGATGCGGACCACGGGGCGCAGGCCACGGCCGCGGCGCTCGGTGAAGAGCGCCGCGAGGACCTCGGTCGGCACCGTGTCGGCGTCGTCGGTCAGCGGGAAGTGCTGCTCGTGGCGGACCGTGTCCGACTCGGAGCGCTTGATGTGCCACCCGGCGTCGGGGCCACCGGTCCGCCGGCGGACCGTGACCCGCGCCGCCACCAGGTCGTACCGCTCGGTGTCCCAGTACGTCGCATCGAGCTCGAACGGCTCCTGGTGCTCGGTGCGGAGGATGCCACCGGCACCGACGAGGTCGGGCAGGGCACCGCCCTCTGGCAGGTCGTAGGTGCGCTCGATCTCGAGGTGGGTGTCACTCACACGGTCTTGTCTACCAGGGCTTCACCGTGCGCCTCGACCACCGCGGGCGCATCGGTGGAGAACCGTGACGCCACCACGGCTCCGACGACGGCGACCAGGAACGGGACGAGCTGCCCGATCCACGACACCAGCGCCATCGCGGAGTACGGGATCCCCGAGCCGTTCGCTGCTTCTGCGAGCGGGAACACCAGCACGGCAGCGACGACGGGCAGGACGAGGAGCGAGTACGTCCACACCGGTCGGCGGAGCACCACGAGCCAGACCGCGAGCAGCCCAGCCGCGATGACGCCGACCTGGACCGGGACGTACACGGGGACGTTGAGGGAACCGCTCGTGATCGCCCACCACACTGCGGCGATGGCGAACACGGCAACGGCGCCGAGGACCCGGCGGCGGCGTGCGACGTCCGACACCAGCAGGACGCTCGTTGCGACAGCGGCGCCCGGCACCACCGCGAGCCCGATCCCGACCATGTCGAAGACGAGGCGCGCCTCCGGCAGGCCGTTGTACCGCTGCAGGAGTGCGAGGACGCCCACCGAGACGACGTAGGACAGCACCGCGAGCGCGATGAGGACCGGGATCGTGCGGATGGTGTGCGGTGCTGAACGGACGGGTGTCGGCAGTGCGGTCATGGTGTCCCCCCAGGTGGAACGGTGGCCGGCGCGTCGGTGGAACAGCGCCGTGGTGAACGCGCCGAACGCGAGTGCAGTCGGCGAGAGGTCGAGTTCGTGGGCATCGCGCACGTCGGCGAGCCACTGCTCGCGGCGGGTGGCGCGGTGTGCTGCGGGTGAGACGGCGACGGCGACCCCCACGAGCACCCGGTCGAGCGCGCTCACGAGGTCACCGGCCGGTGGGCCGAGCGAGCCGGACGAGCGGGCGTCACGGCGGACGGACGTGCGGCGACGAGGTCGCGTGCGGCGTCGACCCCGTCGGGCGTGAACTCGTAGAGCCGACGACGCGGCCCCGGTCGGTCGGTCTCGTCGTCCCACGACGACGTGATCCACCCCTGCCGCTCGAGTCGCTCGAGGATCGGGTAGACGGTGCCGGCCTGGCGCCCGGTGGCCTTGATGACGAGCAGCCCCCATGCCGGGCCGTCGGCGGCCAACAGCGCGTCGAGCACGTCGAGCGTCGGGGCGGTGACGCGTTGGATCGGTTCCATGCGGCTTAACCTAGCTATATCGGATAAGCGCGTCAAGGGCGTCCAGAAAGCGGGGTTAGCCTGACGCCATGAGCGACACGATCACCCGCGAGCAGTTCACCCCCGAAGCCGGCGGCGTCACGATGTTCACGACCACATGGTGCGGCTACTGCGCCCGGTTGAAGAACCAGATGACGAAGGCCGGCGTGCCCTTCACCGAGGTCGACATCGAGCAGACCCCGGGCACGGCGGAACTCGTCGCCGAGGTCAACGGAGGCAACCAGACCGTTCCGACGCTCGTGTTCCCCGACGGCAGCACGGCGACGAACCCGTCCCTGGCCGAGGTGCAGTCCCGCATCTGAGCGACACCCCCTGGCGCGAAGCCCCGCACAACCGAAGTCCGTCCGAACCACGTGATCACGTGGTTCGGACGGACTTTGGTCGTGCTGAACGGATGCGGGCCGCCCGCCCCGGAACTAGCCCCCGAGCGCCTCGGTCAGCAGCGCTGCCATGGCGTCGAGCTGGATGTCGCCGGAGTCGACGAGTTCCTCGTCCGAACCGTCGAGCGCGCGAGCGGCCAGGGACGCCTTCGAGTCGATGAGCTCGGCGATCTTCGTGTCGATCGTCTGCGCGGCGATGATGCGCCACGCGGTGACGGGCTCTTCCTGCCCGATGCGGTGCACGCGGTCGATCGCCTGGGTCTGCTCGGCGCTCGTCCACGACAGCTCGGCGAGCACGACGTTGGACGCCACCTGCAGGTTCAGGCCCACGCCGGCGGCGGTGAGCGAGCAGACGATCACGGCGACGTCGGGGTCGTTCACGAACGAGTCGATCTGCGCCGTGCGCTGCGTGGCCGTCTGGTCGCCGCGGATCGTGGCGGTGCGCAGGCCACGCCGAGCGAAGACCTCTTCTGCCTGGTCCATCACGTCGAGGTGCTTCGCGAAGAACACGACCTTGCCGACGTTCGACGCGAGCTGTGCGGCGTAGTCCGCTGCGAGCTGGGCCTTGGCGCGACCGATGCGTTGGACCATCGAGAACACGTTCTCGCCGGTCGACGAGGCGTCCTGGTCCTCGAGCTCCCAGCGGGCGACCTGCCGGACGAGCTTGTGGTCGATGCCGACGACCGGGTCCTGCCCGGTGCGGGCGTCGAGCGCCTGGTGGTACCGGCGGACGAGCTTCGCGGTGAGCTCGCGCTCGGCGTCGCGGATGGAGCGGCCCTCGTCGCCGTCGAGCTCGACGGGGATGTCGGCGATCCGGCGGGCCGGGATGTCCGCGGCGACGTCGACCTTGCGGCGTCGGACGATGCCCTGGTCGATGACGGCACGACGGGCCTCGACGAAGAAGCCCTGGTCGGCCGGGGTCAACCCGATCTCCTCGAGCTCGTTCATGAGCTTCGCGCGGGGCTTCTTGTCGTCGATCCAGCCGAGGTACTCCCAGATGGTGCGGAAGTCCTCGACCGAGTTGATGAGCGGGGTGCCCGTCAGCGCCATGAGCAGCGGTGCTGCGGTGCGCTGCCGGATGCGGTCGGCGATCTGCAGCACGAAGCGGGCGCGCTGCGAGTCCTTGTTCTTGATGAAGTGCGCCTCGTCGACGACCATGCCCTTGAAGCCGAAGCCCCCGAGCCAGCCGGCGTGCCGGTCGAGGATCTCGTAGTTCACGATGATGATGTCGGCGAACCCGTCGAGGTCGTTGCCGTCCCCGTGGATGACGGTGGCGCGGTGGTTCGGCACCCAGCGTTCGGCTTCGCGCGCCCAGTTCGTCTTGACGACGTTCGGCACGACGACGAGCAGCGGGAACGCGTTCGCGGCGTCGGCGGCGAGCAGTGACTGCGCCGTCTTGCCGAGGCCCGGCTCGTCGGCGAGCAGGAACGTGCGGTGCCCCTGCGACGCGGCGGCGACCAGTTCGGCCTGGTGCTTCATCAGCGTGGTGCCGGAGCGGGAGTGCAGCGAGGTCGGCTCGGGCAGCGGCATCGTCGCCGCTCCCCCGCCTGCGCCGTACTCGAACGACTTGAACAGCGGACCGAAGAGCTCCCAGTTCGCCAGGCGACGCGGGTGCGCGACCGGCTGGTCGGCGAGTGCGAAGTCCGGCGGCAGGAACGGGTTGGCGAGCTGACGCTGCACGACCGCCTGCGGGGTGACCGCGCGCACCGGGGTCTCGGCGACCGGGGTGGGCTCCGCCGCGATGACGAGGTCCTCCGGCTGCAGCTCCATGCCGCCGGCGATCATCATGTCGCGCTTGACGGCGCGGGTCGCCTCGGAGACCTGCACCTCTTCTGCCAGCAGCTGGATGACGCTGGTGTCGCGGGCCGCGGTCTTCGCGAGGATCGTCGCCACGCCGTCGAGCCGCTTGAGCTGCTCGGCGCGCTGCGAGTCGGTGAGGTCGGTGTCGCCCTTCACCCGTGCGCGCTCTTCGCGCATGAGCAGTGCGACGGCTTGGAACTTCGTCCGGTTCGTCGCCTTGAGCGGTCCGCGCTGCGCCGCCGCCTCGACCTCGCGCACCGCGCGGGCGAGGACGGGGATCACGCCGTCGTTGTCCAGCGGCCTCGTCCGACGTGACGCGGTCCGCGTCCCGCCGGCAGCTCGCCGGGTGCCTGATCGAGCCAACGCTCCTCCTGTTCCGCCCACGCATCGGGGCGAGCCGCCCGTGGGGCGGAAGTCCTGCACCGGGGCCTGACACGGCTCCGGTTCGGCTGCGGGCCACCGTGGCCCACCGCATCGCCGGTCCCCGCTTCGGGACGTCCGGTGGAGTCCCGCGGACCGTTCCACCGCGAGCGCCTGCTCGGCGCCGGGTGCGACGGTCCGCGCCGGGATCCGGCGTCGTCACACGCACGTGACGCCCCCGCGGGGCGGTCACGGCCCGGTTCCCGCGTCGATCAAGTGATCGACGGCTGCGTCCGGAATCGACGCGGCACGCGGGAACGCGGTGCGTGCGCGCTCAGTTTACTCCCCGACCCCCGACAGAGGCGACTCCTCGTCGCCCGCGCGCGTCGCGCCTCCTGGAATGCCCCGTGTGCCGGCCGGGAGGCACGGTGCGGGCCCGCCACGCGCCTCCCGTCCGACGCCGGTCGCGTCCACCCCGCCGACGCGACAGATCCCGGGTCCCCACGCCGACCACCCCGCGTAAGCGACAGATCCCGGATCCCCACGCCGACCACCCCGCCGAAGCGACAGATTGCCGCCGACGTTCCGCGCAGATCTGTCGCTTTCGCGACGGGGGCCGCGAGCCGTCAGACGCGGGGCGCGGACCGCGGGCGGACCAGGCCGGCCGCCGGCAGGACCGGAGCAGCCTCGGCCAACGCGGCCCGCGTCGCCGCGAGGAGCTGCTCGGCGGTCTGGATGCCGTTCGCGGAGCCGGTGGTCGCCTGGCCACCGGCGTGGGCGAGCAGCTGGGCACCGATGGCGGGCCCGATGCGGTCGGCCTCGCGCGGGTTGCGGGCGACCCAGTCGCGGGCGATCGCGTCGGCGAGGCGCTCGGCCGCGGCTCCGCGGTCGGCGTCTCCGCGCGATCGGTGCCAGAGGCCGGTGACGACCAGGTGGGCGACGACCGCCCCGATGTCGCGGACCGGGAAGCCCCACCCCGCGGTGTCGATGTCCAGCAGGCCGGAGATGCGCCAGGGCTCGTCCTCGTCGACGAAGACCTGCTCGAGGTGCAGGTCGCCGTGCACGACCTGCTTCGTCGCGCTCGTCCAGCCGATCGACCGGCGGCCGATGGCGTCGTACAGGCGGTCGATCTCGTCGGCGTCCTGCGGCAGCGCGGCGATGAGCGTGCGGCGGTGCCAGTCGGCGTGGTCCATCGCGTCGGCACGGGCCTGCTGGGTCATCGGGACGGTCGCGACCCGACCGCTCAGGGCGGCCAGTGACGCGACGAACCGCGGGTCATCGGCGATGTCGAGGATGCGGCTGCCGGCCGGCACGCCGCGGATCCGCTCGAGCACGAGGAGTCCGTCGCCGCGGCTGGACAGCACACGCGGCACCGGCAGGCCCGCCGCCACGAACTGCTCGTGCGACGTCACGATCGGCGCGACCCGGTGCGGACGGACGATCTTCAGGAACAGGGTGCGCTCGGGGGCGTCCACCCGCACCACCGCACGCTTGCCCGGTCGGTACGCGGCCACCGTGAGCACCGGGTCGGTGACCGGCATGCCGAGCGTCGTCAGGAGCTCGGCGACCGCGTCGCGGTAGGTCACCTGCGGCAGCACCGGCAGACCCGGGTCGTTCGGGTACGCCCACACCGAGACGGGTTCGCCGGTCGCGGGGTCGGTGACGATCGCACTGTTCTGGTCGTGCGCGCCGCCGGTGTCGACGTACGTCAGGACGGTGGCGCGCTGGCCGTTCCGGTCGACGGTGTCGACCTCGTAGCCGTACAGGTAGCCGTTGCCCGAGGGCTCGACGGAGTGCGCCCGTGCGGCCACGACGGAGGTCCCGGAGCCGGCGAAGGCCTGCGGGATGACGCGCTCATGGTTGGGCCACACGACATCAGTCAACCGTGTCCGGACGTTTTCGTCGCGTTCGTGCACGGCTCGGCGTGCGGGCGGTGGCTAGCGTGGTCGAGGTGAACCCGGTCGCGCGTCTCCGCAGCTCCAGTCGCACGCCGTTCCTGCAGGTCGTGAAGACCGCGGTCGCGGTCGTCGCGGCGGTGCTGCTGTGCCGGCTGCTGATCCAGGGACCGTTCCCGACCTTCGCCGCGATCGCCGCGCTGCTCGTCGTGCAGCCGAGCATCAACCAGTCGTTCGTCAAGGGCCTCGAGCGGAGCGCCGGTGTCGTGCTCGGCGTGCTGCTCGCCACCGGGTTCCACCTGCTGCTCGGCGACTCGGTGTGGGTCGTCCTGCTCGTGGTCGTGCTCGCCATCCTCATCGCCTGGGTGCTCCGGCTGACCCCGACCTCGGCCACCCAGGTCAGCATCAGCGGGATGCTCGTGCTCACCGCGGGGGTCGTCACGCCGAACTACTCGGCCGACCGGATCCTCGAGACGGTGATCGGTGCGGTCGTCGCCCTCGTCGTGAACGCCCTGATCATCCCGCCGGTCCTGCTCGAGCCGGCGCACCTCGCCGTCGCCCGACTCGCCCGCGACACCGCCGTGGCCTTCGAACGCGTCGCGATCGGCCTGACCGAGGGGTGGGACCGCGACCGGTGGCAGGACGCCCTGGTGCGGGCCCGCGCGCTCCGGCAGCAGCACGCGAAGACCGAGGCATCACTGAACGCGGCCCGCGAGTCCCTGACGATGAACCCGCGTGGCGGCCGGCACCGCACGATCCTCGACCGCGACGTCGCCATCACCGAGCACCTGCGCGTCCTGGTCACGCGCGTCACCGGCATGACCCGGGCGATCCACGACAACACCGCACCAGACCTGCGCGCCGATCCGGTGGTCGGCGGCATCGCGACCGAGGTGGCCCGGATCGGCTCGGACGTCCGCGCGCTGAGCGCCCGGGTCGAGTCGACACGGCTGGACCCGTCGTTCGCCGCGGGCGCCGGTCGGGACGATGCCGGGGTGGCGACCGCGGAACCCGCGCTGACCGCGCCGATGGAGATCGTGCGACCGAACTCACGGCACTGGGTGCTCATCGGTGCCCTGCTCGAGGACGTCCGACGCGTGCGCGAGGAGCTGCTCGGCGAGGACGACTGACGTCGGTCGGTCGGTCGGTCGCGGCGTGCCAGTGCCGGCGCCGCTCGGTCGCGGCGTGCCGGTGCCGGTCAGCGCGTGGCGCGCGCGGCTTCGGCCGCCGTCTGCACGACGTCGTCCCAGATCACCGCGGCCGGCACGGCGGGATCGGTGCCGGGCACGCCCACGTCGGCGAACCGGCTGATCTCCGCGACGACGGCCTCGGTGCCGACTTCGCGCGCCGCGCGGCTCGCCACGTCGGGGACGGCCGTCCGCAGTTCGGCGACCACGCGGTCGCGGCGGACGCCCTCCATCTGGCCGAGTGCGCCGATGCCCTTCCACGCGGCATCGAGCTCCGCGCGGAGACGGACGATGGCCGGGTGGTCGACGGACGGGTGGTCGACGGACGCGTGGTCGATCGGGTCGTTCATGGTGCCCCCTGGTGCAACGGACCGCCCTTCGGGTAAGCGCTGTCCGCCAGGTGATCCTACCAATGAAGCAAGAAGTCCTCATGTCCCTAGAACGCGGGACAGACCGTTCTGCCCGGTGGCCTGGCAGCCACGGTACCCGCTCCTGTGACGAGATTCAGTGAGTTCGGCCCGGGCATCGACCCTCCGCGCCCGTTCGATGCCACGATGGGTCCGAGGAGGTCCACTATGCGGCTGTTGGTGGTCGAGGACGACGACGAGATGCGTGCCCTGATGGAGCGCGGTCTCGCTGCCGAGGGGTACCGCGTGACGGCGGTGGAGAACGGGGTCGAGGCGCTCATCGCCCTCGGCGAGCAGGCGTTCGACCTGGCCGTCGTGGACGTGATGATGCCCGGCATGTCCGGGTTCGAGCTCGCACGACGCATCCGCGAGCGCGAGGACCCCGTGCGGATCCTGCTCGTCACCGCGCGCGACGCCGTGGACGACCGCGTGTTCGGCCTCGACGCCGGCGCGGACGACTACCTCACCAAGCCGTTCGCGTTCGCCGAGCTCACCGCCCGGCTCCGCGCCCTCGGTCGCCGCGAGTCCGCCGGGGCACCCCGCACGATCGAGGTCGGCGACGTCTCGATCGACTCCGAGGCCCGTCGCATCTCGATCAAGGGCCAGCGCGTCGCCGTCAGCCCGACCGAGTTCGCGCTGCTCCGCCTGCTGGCTCGCTCCGCCGGCAGCGTGGTCGACCGGCCGAAGATCCTCGAAGAGGTCTGGGACGGCTCGCAGCACGTCGACCCGAACGTCGTCGAGCAGTACATCTCGTACCTCCGCAAGAAGCTCGTTGCCCACGAGGCCACCGTCGCGATCGCCACCGTGCGCGGCCGCGGGTACCGCCTGGATCTGCTCGGGGCGTGAGCGGGGCCTCCGCTCGCCCGGGGCCGGACCGCCCACGACGCGGTCTGGTCCGCCCCCTGCGCCTGCTGTCCCTGCGGGCACGGATCACGATCGGCTCGACGGCGATCGCCGCGGTCGTGATCGTGCTGCTCGTGCTGGTGATGCGGTTCCAGGTGGTCAGCGTCGTCGCGAGTGCGACCCGCACCCTGTTGGACGCCGACGCCGACCCGTACGTCGCCACGCTCGAGGTGGACAGCGATCCCGACCTGTCCCCGCCGGGCAACGCGCAGCTCGTCGCCGTGGTCTCACCGTCCGGCGACATCGTGCTCTCGACGATGCCCACCCGGGTGGAGAGCGCTCTCGGCAGCCTGACCTCCACTCCGGCCGGCACCTCGATCATCCGGGTGTCCGGGTCCGAGTACCGCGTGGTCGTCGAACACCCCGTGAACCAGGCCGGCCGGTGGACGGTCGTCGCCGCCCGGAACTCGCAGGCCGAGGCGATCGTGGTCGACGACCTCACCTCGACCCTGTCGCTCACCGGCGTCGCGATCCTGCTCGCCTTCGGCGTCGCTTCGTGGATCCTGGCGACCGCGGCACTCCGTCCCGTCAACCGCATGCGCCGAGAGGCCGAGCGGCTGTCCGTCGCGCCCGAACGGGCCGAGCTGCCCGTCGGCCCCGCGCAGGACGAACTCGCGTCCCTCGCCACGACCCTCAACGCCTTCCTCGCCCGCACGCGCCAGGCCACCGAGCGGGAACGACAGATGGTGTCCGACGCCAGCCACGAGCTCCGCACACCGCTTGCCATCCTCACCACCCAGCTCGACCTGGCGTCGCTCGACGGTGACGACGCCGCCGCCCTGGCCGCCCACATCGAGCGCGCCAAGCACAGCGTCGCCCGGCTCTCCCGGTTGGCGAACGACCTGCTCGCGTTGTCCCGGATCGAGGAGTCCGAACGGCGGGAACAGGACGGCGACCAGCGCCCGGAGACCGGCTGGTCCGACCTGGGTGACGAGGTCATGGCGGCCGTCGACCGGGTCCGGCTCATCGCGTCGGCCAAGGACGTCACCGTCGACTTCGACCTCGAGGCCCCGGTGGCCGTCGGTGGCTCCGGGCCCGGCATCGGCGGTGGGACCCACGAGCCCCGCTACCGGCTCGACACCGGTGGCATGGCGCAGCTCGTCACGAACATCGCGGGCAACGCGGTGTCGGCGCTCCCCCGCGGTGGCGGCATCTTCGTGTCCTGGCGCAGCACCGGGGGCGAGGGCGTCCTGCAGGTCACCGACGACGGCCCCGGCGTCCCCGAGTCGTTCATCCCGGTGGCGTTCGACCGGTTCACCCGACCGGACGAGGCCCGGAAGTCGCGCCCGAACCCCGACCCGGCCACCGGCGCGATCGCCCTGCCGGGTGGATCCGGCCTGGGGCTCGCGATCGTCCGCGCGGTGGCCGAGCGCGCCGGCGGGACGGCGTCGCTGCGGAACGTGCGTTCCGGCGGACTCGAGGTCACGGTGCGACTGCCCGAGGTCGAGTAGCCGCGCACCCGCTCCGCGCCCGTCGCCCGCGACCACTCACTGGAAGTCCCGCGACCGCGTGCGCACGGACAGCGACAGGTGCTCGATCCGGTCCGCCACCAGGTTGACCACGCCGTCGGGCGACCGCTCGAGGATGCCGCGGACGATCACCGCCGGGGATTCCCGGGCGACCCGGCGGTAGCGTCCCCACACCCCGACGCTGCAGATGACGTTGACCAGCCCGGTCTCGTCCTCGACGTTCATGAACGTGATCCCCGACGCCGTCGCCGGACGCTGCCGGTGCGTGACGATCCCGCCGATCTCGACCCGCCGCCCGGTCTCGGCCGTCGCGGTGTCCTGCACGCTGAGCACCCGGCGGGCGGCGAGCCGGTCGCGCACGTGCCGGACGGGGTGGTCGTCGGTCGTCATGCCCGTCGACCACATGTCGGCGATCAGGACGTCGCCGCTCGTCATCTGCCCGAACAGCGGCGGTTGGACGACGACCTGCGTGTCGGGCAGCTGATCGGCGCGCTCCGCAGCGGCCTGGGCCGCCGACCACATCGCACCGCGGCGGTCGATGTCGAACGGGGCGAAGGCGTCGGCAGCGGCGAGCGCCTCGAGCTGCGCCGTCGTCAGCCCCACCCGGCGGGCCAGGTCGGACATGTCGACGAAGGGACCGTTCGCGTCACGCTCGGCGACGATCTTCTCGGCGCTCCTCCGGCTGAGCGAGGCGACCTCGGCGAGTCCGAGCCGGACCGCGAACGCGCCGTCGCGGCGGTGCCGTGCGGTGTCGTCGGGCAGTGCCTTGTCGAAGGGCAGCACCGGCGGCTGCTCGGTGTGCAGGCAGGCGTCGTCACCGCACGGGGGCACCACGTGGTCGTCGCCGAGCGGTTCGAGCGTTGCGTCGACACCCGAGCGGAGGATGTCCGGTCGGAGCACCTGGACGCCGTGCCGACGGGCGTCGGCGACCAGGGTCTGCGGTGAGTAGAACCCCATCGGCTGCGCCCGGAGCAGCGCGGCCAGGAACGCCCCCGGGTAGTGCAGGCGCATCCAGGCGCTCGCGTAGACGATCAGGGCGAAGCTGATCGAGTGGCTCTCCGCGAAGCCGAAGTTCGCGAACGCCTGGATCTTCGCGTAGATCGCGTCGGCGTCCTCGCCGTGGATGCCGTTGTCCGACATGCCCGCGTAGAGCTTGTCGCGCAGCCGGTCGATCTTCTCGTGGCCGCGCTTCGACCCCATCGCCCGCCGCAGCAGGTCGGCGTCGTCGCCCGAGCAGTTGCCGACCGCGATCGCCATCTGCATGAGCTGCTCCTGGAACAGCGGCACCCCGAGGGTGCGTTCGAGCACCGGTTCGAGCGACGGGTGGATGTACGTGATCGGTTCCTCGCCGGTCCGACGCCGGATGTAGGGGTGCACGGCACCGCCCTGGATCGGGCCGGGGCGGACGAGGGCGACCTCGATCACCAGGTCGTAGAACCGCCGTGGGAGCAGCCGGGGCAGGGTGCCCATCTGCGCACGGGACTCCACCTGGAACACCCCGATGGTGTCGGCTCGGCAGAGCTGGTCGTAGACGCCCTGTTCCTCCTTCGGCATGGAGTGCATCTCCCAGCGTTCCCCGCAGTGCTCCGCCGCCAGGTCGAACGAGTACTGCAGCGCCGCGAGCATGCCGAGGCCGAGCATGTCGAACTTCACGAGCCCCATGAAGGCGCAGTCGTCCTTGTCCCACTGCAGCACGGTGCGGCCGTCCATCCGCGCGTGCTCGATCGGCACGACCTCGCCCACCGGCCGGTCGGTGAGCACCATGCCACCCGAGTGGATGCCGAGGTGGCGCGGGAAGCCCAGGACGTCGCTCGCCAGCCCGACGACCGCCGGCGGGATGTCGTGGTCCTGGCTCTCGGTCACCGAGCCCCACCGCTCGACCTGCTTCGACCAGGCGTCCTGCTGCCCCGGGCTGTGGCCGAGGGCCTTCGCCATGTCGCGGACGGCACCCTTCGGGCGGTACGTGATGACGTTCGCGACCTGGGCGGCGTTGTACCGGCCGTACTTCTCGTAGACGTACTGGATCACCTCTTCGCGGCGGTCCGAGTCGAAGTCGACGTCGATGTCGGGCTCTTCGTCGCGCATCGCCGACAGGAACCGCTCGAACGGCAGGCCGTAGCGGATCGAGTCCACCGCGGTGATCTCGAGCAGGTAGCAGACCGCGGAGTTCGCGGCGGAGCCCCGCCCCTGGCAGAGGATCCCCCGGCTGCGGGCGTACTGCACCATGTCGCGCACGATCAGGAAGTAGCCGGGGAAGTTCTTGTCCTCGATCACGGCGAGCTCGCGTTCGATGCGCTCGCGCTTCTGCGGGTCCACGCCGTCGGCGCTGCCGGGGTAGAGGCGACGTGCACCCGTCCAGGTGAGTTCCCGCAACCAGGACATCGCGGTGTGGCCGTCCGGCACGTCGAGGTCGGGCAGTCCGGGCTTGACCGTGCGCAGCCGGAACCCGAGTTCGTCGGCCAGCGTGACGGTGTTCTCGATCGCCCCCGGGTACCGCCCGAACCGCCGGGTCATCTCGGCGCCGGAGCGCAGGTGCGCGGTGTCGGCGGCCGGCAGCCACCCGTCGATCTCGTCGAGGCTGCGCCGGGCCCGGACCGCGGCCAGCGCCGTCGCCACGGGGAACCGGTCCGGGGTGGCGTAGTGGACGTTGCCGGTCGCGACCAGGGGCAGCGTGTACCGCTCGGCGAGGGTCGCGAGCACGTCGTTCCGCGCACTGTCGAGCGGGTCGCCGTGGTCGAGGAGCTCCACCACGACGTTGCTGCGCCCGAAGCGGTCGAGCAGCACGCGCAGCGCGGTCTCCGCCGCGGACTCCCCGCCCTGCTCGAGCGCCTGCCGGACGGTGCCCTTCCGGCACCCGGTGAGCACCCGCCAGTGTCCGTCGGCCCGCCCCGCGAGCTCGTCGAGGTCGTAGCGTGGGCTGCCCTTCTCGGACCCGGCCGCGAGGTGCGCACTCGTCACCGCGCCCGCGAGCCGGTGGTAGCCGTCCTGCCCGTCGGCGAGCAGGAGCAGGTGGGAGCCCTCGGGATCGGGGACGCCGTTCTGCGGTTCGGTCAGGCCCAGCGAGAGCTCGGTGCCGTAGACGGTGCCGACCTGCGGGTACGCCTCGGCGACCTCGGCCATCCGGGCAGCACCGTAGAAGCCGTCGTGGTCGGTGAGGGCGAGGGCGTGCAGGCGCAGCCGTGCGGCTTCCTCGAACAGCTGCTCGGGCTGGCTGGCACCGTCGAGGAAGCTGAAGGCCGAGTGCGCGTGCAGCTCGGCGTACGGCACGACCGGAGGGCCGTCGTCCGCAGCCGCCGGCTGGTCCGTGGGCACGTACGGCTCGCGCTTGCGCGACCACGCCGGGCTGTCCCCGCCGTCACCGGCCTTCGCCGTCCCCGGACTGCGCTTGTCCGACAGGGCGCGTTCGAACTGCGACCACGGCACGGGTGGGTTGCTGTAGCCCATCAGGTCCTGCTCCTGGATCGGTTCACGTGGCGATCGCCTCCGCCCACCACCGGTGGTCCGCCAACACCAGGTACCAAGCACGGCCCTCGGCGTCGACGAGCTGCAGCCGGTGCAGTCGTCGACCGCCGGACTCCCACCACCGCACGACGAGCGGCCAGGGGCCCGCCCAGGCCGTGACGGGTGCGAACCCGCCGCCCCGGTCCCCCTCGGTGCGGAAGCGTTCGGGCGCGCCGGACAGCACACCGCGGTCGTCGACGTCGACGCTCGCGCCGTCGCGTGAGACGACGTCGACCGGCCGGGGACGCTCGAGGACGGTGGCGGGCGGCGGCCCGGGCAGTTTGCCGGGCCACGGTCGGTCGCGCACGGTGGCCAGGGCACGCTCGCCGCCGGGTGGGGCGTCGCCCCACGGCACGAGCACCACCCGCTCGGACAGGGTCCGACCACCACCGACTCGCGGGCTCACCACCCCGTCGTGCCCGACCATGCCCTGGATCCGGGCCAGCCCGTGGTGCACGCGCTCGTCCGGCCCGGAGCCCCAGAGTCCGCGTTCGTGGTTCGCCATGTCGTCGACGGCGACCGGCTCGAGCACGACCGAGGTGACCGGGGCCTCGAGCCCGGTCGGGTCGACCCCGCCGGCGAGCTGCCACCGCACCCGGTCGACGACGTCGGCGGCGTCGAACCAGCGGGGGTGTGCCCACGTGCGTTCGAGCAGGATGTCCCGCTCGTCGACGATCCCCACCCGGATGGTCGTCGCGACCAGCCCAGCGGCGCGGAGGCGTGCGGCGAAGTCGTCGGCGGAGCGCCGGAACGCGAACGCGATCTGGTCGGCGCGGTCGAGCGGGGGCTCGAAGGCGGCCTCGATCCGGAGCTCGGGCGGGATCGCGCGTGCCGAGATCTCCCGCGGGTCGCGTCCGCCGGCCAGCCGGTGCAGGAACGCTCCGGCGACCCCGAACCGGTCGCGGACCTGCTCGTCGCTGAGCGACGCGAAATCGCCCAGCGTGGTGATGCCGAGCCGGTCGAGCACCGTCGCGAGCTCGGGGTCGCCGAGCACACCGAGGGGCAGGGCCGCCAGGAAGTCCGACGAGCCGGAGACCGGCACGATCCGCACCCGTTCGCCGGGACGCACCGGTCGGGCCCGTGCTGCCTGCTCCGCCGCGAACGGGGTGTCCGCCACACCGGCCCGCACCGCCGGGGCACCGTGGTCGGCCGCGATCCCCGCCAGGGTCGCCGCGGCCGCCCGCTCGCCGCCGTAGTACCGCGCCGGTCCCCGGGCACGCAGGGCGAGGGTGCCGGGACGCAGTACCTCGACCCCGGGGACGGCCGCCTCGACCGCGCGGATGACGGGTTCGAACGCGCGGTGGTCGAGCGCGTCGTCGTAGGGGTGCACGACGAGCTCCGGGCAGCGCGCCTGCGCCTCGCGCACCCGGAGGCCCCGGACGACGCCGTGCTGCCGTGCGGACGCGGAGCTCGCGAACACCAGGCCCTTCGCGACCACGGCGAAGGGCTGCTCCGGCGGTGCCCCGGCCGCGCGGGCCGCCGCGATCACGGGCCAGTCCGGGCACCAGAGCACGATGGTCCGGGTCGGTGGTGGCTCGGGCAGCGCCCCGCCGCGGGCGATCGCGTCGGCCCGGACCCGCCCCGGCGCGATCACGACGCCACCGCCACGCACAGCAGCACCGCGGCGGTCACGACGCCACCGCCACGGGCCGCAGCACCCGGGTGTCGCCGGACCCCACCGACGGCACGGGGGTCGCCGTCCGGACCGTGCCGTCGGCCGCGGGCAGGAAGAGCTCGGTGCTCGTGGGGCGCACCGCACCCGCACGGCCGGTCGCCGTCACGGTGGCGCGGCGCTCGGTCAGGTGCCCGTGGCCCTGCCCGATGCCGCTCCACACCGACGACGTGATCCGCAGCGTGACGTCGGCACCGGGCCAGGACCCGAGCGCGACGAGGGCACCGCCGCGTTGCCGGAGCCGTGCAGACAGCCGGGCGACGTCACCCGGCACGACCCGCCCGAGCGGTCGGGTGAGGACGATCTGGGCGACGTCCGCCATCGCCGCGGTCACCGCGAGCCACTGGTCGCCCGGATCGGGGACGAGCACGAGCCGCTCGAGGTCGATCCCCGCGGCGGCCGCGGCCTCGATCCCGAAGGACGGCACCCCGACGACCGCGCACCACGCACCGGCCGCCGAGGCCGCCTGCAGCATGGTGATCGCGAGCAGCACCGACTCGGGGACGGCGTAGGTGCCGCCGACCCGGATCGCACCGCCGGGCAGCAGCGGCTCGAGAGCGGGAGCGGTCGGGAGCCCCGCGGTGTCGACGCGGGTGGACTCCATGTCGGTGACCCGGGACCGCAGGGACGTGATGCGGTCGAGCGCCGCCCGGGCGTCACCGAGGTGGTCCGCAGCGCCCGCGCCGCCCCCACGGGCAGCACCCGCGCCCCCGCGCGCAGCACCCGAACCCCCGCGCGCAGCACCACCCCGCCCGGCCCGGTCCGGGCCGGGCGACCGGAGTGCCGCCGCCGTCTGCATGCCCTCATATTCGAACATGTGTTCGATGATGTCAATCGCGTCCGACATCCGTGGACAATCGGGTCGAACGCGTGTTCGGTCAGCTCACCACGTCGCCACCGCACCGACCGCGCCGAGCACGGACCGCGTCTTCGTCACGACCTCGTCCGCCTCGTCCGCCGCCACCGACGACCACGTCACCGCTCCCCCGGCCCCGAGCGTCCGCGACCGGATCTCGACCGGGCCCACCCCGTCCGGTGCGTCCACCACCGTCACCAGTGTCCGGATGACCACCGACAGGTCGACCGCCCCGCTCGCCGAGAAGTACCCGATCGTCCCCGAGTACACCCCGCGCGGCGCGCCCTCGAGCCGGGCGGCGATCGCCATCGCGCTGATCTTCGGCGCGCCGGTCATCGACCCCGGTGGGAACGCCGCCCGCACCACGTCCGCCGGCGACGTCCCCGACGGCAGCACCGCACCGATCGTCGACACCATCTGGTGCACGCTCGCGTAGGTCTCGACCGCACACAGCCGTTCGACGTGCACCGACCCGGGGATCGCCGTCCGCAGCAGGTCGTTCCGCAGCAGGTCCACGATCATCACGTTCTCGGCACGGTCCTTGGCACTCACCGCGAGTTCGTCCCGCACGGCCGCGTCGGCAGCAGCGTCGGCGAGCCGTCGCCGCGTGCCCTTGATCGGTTCCGCCAGCACGGTGCGGTCCGCGGCGATCCGCAGGAACCGCTCCGGCGACCGGCTCGCCACGCGCAGCGGGCCGAGCCGCAGGTACGCGCCGAACGGGACGGGGTCCGACGCCCGCATCCGCATGTAGTCGTACAGGTGCGGGTCGGACAGGTGCGGGTCCGTGCCGGGGCCGACCCGGGCCTCCCGGTCCACACCCGGCACGGAGAAGGAGGTGGTGAGACAGACCTGGAACGCGTTGCCCTCGCGGATCTCGGCGCGGCACGCGTCGACGGCGCGTTCGTGGTCGGCCCGCGACGTGCGTCCGACCGCTGACGACACCCCGGCCGGGAGGCCCGTGGCCGCGTCCGCCACGTCGGCCGGCGACGGCGACCCGGTCACCGTCTCGAGCCACGCGCGGTTCTGCGCGCTGGCCGCCGGCTCCGCGTCGGCGACGAGCGTCAGCGCCCAGGCGCCGCCGGTGTGGTCGACGACCACGGCGCGGTCCACGAACCGCAGGTCGGCGTCGGCGTACCCGTCGGCGGTCCGGTCCGGGCCGCCGGACTCGCGACCGAGCTCGTACCCGAGGAACCCGACCCAGCCGAGCGCGAAGCCGCAGCCGACGATCGGCTCGGGCAGTTGCGGCGTCCGCGCGAGGAGGTCGGCCAGCACGGCGAAGGCCGGGCGGTCGTCGGAGGACGACGGACCGAACCAGTCGGCGGCGGGCGCGGCGACCTCGACGGACGCCTGCCGGTCCTGGTGGCGGAACCGGGCCACGAACGGTCCGTCCGTCCACGTCAGCACCGACCATCGCGCCCGTGGTCGAGCGGCCTCCGGTGCGCCGTCCGGCAGCGCGGAGTCGAGCCACACGAGGTCGCCGTCGGCCGCGGCGGCCAGTGCGCCGAGATCGGGGACCGGATCGAGCCGGCGGACCTCGATGCGGGCGCCGGCCGACGGACCGGTCAGATCGCGGAGATCGTCCATGCGGCGGCGTGGGACGCACCGGCGGCGAGCACCACGAGACCACGGTCGACACCGTCGTTGAAGGCGTCGGGGGCGCACGTCATCGGCTCGACCGCCAGCCCGGCGCGGTGGTACTCGGGGACGACGTGGTCGGCCGTGTGCACCTGCACCCACGGGCACTCCGGACCGAAGGTCGCGCGGACACCCCGGCCGTCCGCCGCGGTCAGGGCGATGGTCGCGGCCCCGTCGGCGTCGCGGTCGAAGCCCGTGAAGGCGTGGTCGATGAACCGGTCGCCGATGCGTGTGGCGGTGCGCAGGTCGAACTCGTCGTGCACGGGGACCAGGTCGGTCGGGATCAGCCGGTCCGGCGTGACCTCGAGCACCTCGGCCGCGGGCAGGGTGAGGGTCCAGTCGTCGACCGTGCCGGCGCCGGCGACCAGGTACGGGTGCGGGCCGGTCCCCCACGGGGCGTCGTCCGCGCCGGAGTTCGTGCCGGTGATCGTCGTGTGCAGCCCGGCGTCGTCCAGCCGGTACTCGACCAGGACCTCGACGCGGTACGGGTAGCCAGCCTGGGCCTGCACGGTGGTGGCGAGCACCACGCGGTCGGGCTCCTGCGCCTCGACCCGAAAATCGGTCCAGGCGACCAGCCCGTGCAGGGCGTGGTGCCGTGCCGGTTCGGTGAGCGCGAGCTCGTGGTCGACACCGCCGAACGAGTACTCGCCGTCGACGACGCGGTTCGGCCACGGAGCGAGGACGGCACCGCGGAACGCCGGTCGGACCTCGTCCGCGGCGAACGGCACGATCAGGTCGCGACCCTCGTGCCGCAGGGTCCGCAGCGTCGCACCGACCGTGGCGATGTCGGCCGTGTACCCGGCGGTGGAGATCGTCAGCGGGGTTCCGGACAGCGGCGCATCGTTGCTCATGCGCTCAGCGTATCGGGCACGTGCGGCCACCCGCACCACGAGGAAACCCCCGCCGTTCCGGGGAACGACGGGGGTTGTCGGTGGATCTGAGGGGACTCGAACCCCTGACCCCCTGCATGCCATGCAGGTGCGCTACCAGCTGCGCCACAGACCCAGATTGTGTTGCTTCCGTGCCGACCGGTTCCCCGGAGGCACCATAGAAGCGTACACCATGCGAACGCCGGGCAACGAAATCGAAGCCGTCACCCGGGCGCGTCGCTGATCAGGCGGTGTGGTCCACCGGGAGCTCGAGCGGGATGGTCGGGCAGTCTGCCCAGAGCCGCTCAAGCGAGTAGTACTGACGGTCCTCGTCGTGGAAGACGTGCACCACGATGTCGCCGACGTCGATGAGGACCCAGCGGCCCTCGCTCCGGCCTTCGCGGCGGAGGGTCTTGGCGCCGAGCTCGAGGAGGCGCTCCTCGACGGCATCGGCGATGGACTGCACGTTGCGCTCGTTCCGACCGGTTGCGAGCAGGAACACGTCCGTGAGCTGCAACGGCCCGGTCACATCGAGCGCGACGAGGTCCTCGGCCTGCTTGGCGTCCGCCGCGAGAGCGGCGGCCTGCACGAGTTCCAGTGCGCGAGTGGAGGCGGTCACGGATTCCTTCCGGTCGTCGACCCGGCAGGGAGCCGGATCGCTTGATGGGTCACGATCATAAGCCACCCCGCCGACGCACGGCCAGGCCGCGGCCGACGCAGGTGTCGGGATCGGTGGTTCGGGTCGGGGCGTCAGCCGCCGAAGGTGTGGGTCGTGACGAGCGCGACGATGATGACCGCGGCAGCGGCGACACCGACGGCGCCGACCGTGACGCCGAGGATGAGCGGCGTGCGCGACTCCTTCGGCTTCGCGGCGGCGAGGACGACCTGGCGGGTGGAGGTGTGGCTGGACACCGCGCGGCTGGCGCGCACCGGGCTGGCGTCGGTCTCCGGCTGCTCGTCGTGCTGCTCGAGCAGGCGGTCGACCTCGGCACCGTCGATCGGTCGGTGCGACCCCGTCGAGGACAGCGACGCGGGCAGGTCGATGGACCCGGTGAGGATCACCTCGCCCGTCGCGTTCAGTGCTCCGGTCGGGTCGGCCAGGGCCGAGTTCGGCAGGATGATCGCGTTGGTGTCGGTGACCGCGATCCGGCGGGTGCCGGTCGAGTCGTCGTGCACCTCGGCGTCGTTCGAGCCGTGCGCCTGCTGCGACCAGTGCCCGACCGGTGGCTCGAAGGCCGTCGTCATCGGCTTCGGCTCGGCCGGCCGCTGGAAGGACGCGGGGACCTTCGGGGGCTCGGTCCGTGCGGGCTCCGGGATCGGGACCTCGTTGGTGTCGTCGTCCTCGGGGTCGAGGGACAACGGGAACACCGCCGGGGTCGACGGAGCACCGTCCGGGATCCCCGGGAGCGGCGTGGCCGTGGGGTGCTCGGGTGCGGCGACGTCGGCCGGGGCGTCCGCGTCGGCCGACGTCTCGTCGGTGCCCGTCTGGTCGGCGCCCGTCTCGTCGGTGCCCGTCTGGTCGGCGCCCGTCTGGTCGGCGCCCGTCTCGTCGGTGCCCGTCTGGTCGCTGGACGTCCCTGCGGGAGCCTCGTCCGCGGCCCCGGCTTCGGCCTGTGCGTCGGAAGCGTCGTCGGCGGGCGGCGACCAGGTCGACCGGTGGCGCCGGGGCTCCTCGGCGTGCGCAGCGGCTTCGTCGAGCGGCTCGAGGGCGTCGGGCGACCCGTCGGCCTCGGTGGCCTGGGCGACCGCTGCCTCGTCGAGCACCGTGGGGGTCTCGGAACCGGACGGCTCGTCCGCGGCGCGCGGCGCCGAGGTCGGCTCGATGGTGTCGACCGAGCCGAGGACGTCCTCGACGGTGCGGTCGGAGGACTGCGGCGTGGGGTTCTGCAGCGGGACCGGCAGGACCGCCTGGTTCTCGGCGGCACGCTGCTGGCGGATCTGGCGGCGGGTCAGACCACCGCTGCCGGGCACGATCTCGGTCGCCGAGGCGGGCGGGAACGGCGACACCCCGGCCGCGGGGACGGAGGTCACCGGCACGGAGGGCGCCGAGGCCGGTGTGCCCGTCGGTGCCGACGTGCCCGTCGGTGCCGACGTGCCCGTCGCGGCGGACGCCGGAGCGGAGGACTGGCCCGGACCGCCGGGCGCGGGTGCCACGTGCGAACCGGGCCGAGGACGGGGTTCCGCCGACTCGGCGGGTGCGGCGACGGTCGGCGGCGGCGTCGCGGGCTGCGAACCGGCTGCTGCGGCACGCTCCCGCTCGCGCGCCTGGCGCCGCGACAGGGGCGGCTGCGCGTCGGACGAACTCATGCAACGCTCCGATACAGGTGGTGCTTGGAGATGTACTGGACGACCCCGTCGGGGACCAGGTACCAGACGGGGGAACCACGTCTCACCCGGTCGCGGCAGTCGGTCGACGAGATGGCCAGTGCGGGGACTTCGAGCAAGCTTACGTCTCGCTCGGGGAGTCCGCTGATGCTCAGGTCGTGTCCCGGACGCGTCACGGCGACGAAGTGCGCGAGGTCCCAGAGACCATCATGGTCTTTCCAGTCGACAATCTGCTGAACGGCGTCTGCGCCCGAGATGAAGACGAGCTGCGCGTCGGGCCGCTGTTCGTGCAGGTCGCGGAGCGTGTCGACCGTGTACGTCGGGCCGGGGCGGTCGATGTCGACGCGGCTCACCGTGAACATCGGGTTGGACGCGGTCGCGATGACCGTCATCAGGTAGCGGTGCTCGGCATCCGTGACGCCGGACTTCATGTACGGCTGACCGGTGGGGACGAACACGACCTCGTCCAGGTCGAACGCCCGAGCGACCTCGGACGCCGCGACGAGGTGACCGTGGTGGATGGGGTCGAACGTGCCGCCCATCACCCCGATGCGCGGTCGTCCGGTGCTCTCGAGCATCGGGTGCAGATCAGCTCTTGGTGTGACCGAACTCGTCGACACCCGTCTCGTGGTGGCGGGTGGCCTCGAACTTCTGCGAGTGGCGGTAGGCCACGTCGCGGAAGCTCCAGGTGACGAAGCCCAGGAAGATGAAGAACAGCGCGCCGACGAGCGGGAACACGAACGCCGGGGCCCCGGAGGCGTGCTCCGCAGCTTCTGCGAGGAAGGTCATCGTTCGGTGCTCCGTTCGGTCGGGGAAAGACGCCGTTCAGTCTAGCCGCGGATCTGGCCGTTCCCGCGCACGATCCACTTGGTGCTCGTGAGCTCCGGCAGCCCCATCGGGCCACGCGCGTGCAGCTTCTGCGTCGAGATGCCCACCTCGGCGCCGAAGCCGAACTCCCCGCCGTCGGTGAAGCGCGTCGACGCGTTCACCATCACGACCGCCGAGTCGACCGTCGCCAGGAACCGCTCGGCCGTGTCGACGTCGTTCGTGACGATCGACTCGGTGTGGTGGGTGGACCAGCGCGCGATGTGCGCCATCGCGGCGTCGACGTCCGGCACGACGCGGATCGACAGGTCGAGGTCCATCGACTCGGTCGCCCAGTCCTCGTCGGTGGCGCGCAGCACGCCCGGCACGATCGCCCGCGTGGCGTCGTCGCCGCGCAGCGTGACGCCGGAGGCGCGGAGCCGGTCCGCGAGCACGGGCAGCAGCCGCTCGGCCGCCTGTTCGTGCACCAGGAGGGTCTCGAGGGCGTTGCAGACGCTCGGCCGCTGCACCTTGCTGTTCAGGACGATGTCGACGGCGCGCTGCTCGGGGGCCGACGCGTCGAGGAACACGTGCACCACGCCGGCACCGGTCTCGATCACGGGGACCTGCGACTCGGTGACGACGGTCTGGATGAGCGAGGCGCTGCCGCGCGGGATGAGCACGTCGACCAGGCCGCGGGCGCGCATGAGCTCGGTGGCGCCGGCACGGCCGAACTCGTCGATGGTCTGCACGAGCTCGCGCGGCAGGCCGACCGACTCGACGGCGTCCTGGATGCGGGCCACGAGCACGGCGTTCGTCCGCTGGGCCGCCGATCCCCCACGGAGCACGACCGCGTTGCCGGACTTCAGCGCGAGCGAGGCGATGTCGACCGTGACGTTCGGTCGTGCCTCGTAGATGGCCCCGACGACCCCGAACGGCACCCGCACCTGGGTGAGCTGCAGGCCGTTCGGCAGGAGCGAGCCCCGCAGGTGCTCCCCCACCGGGTCCTGCAGGCCGACGACGTCCTCGACGGCCGTGGCCAGCGCCTCGATGCGCGCGGGGTCGAGCCGGAGTCGGTCGACGAGACCGGAGGACAGACCGCTCTCCTCGCCCGCGACCAGGTCACCGTGGTTCGCGGCGACGATCTCGTCGGTGGCGGCGCGGACCCCGGCGGCGATCGCCACCAGGGCGGCGTCCTTGACCGCCGTCGTCGCGGTCGCCAGCGCCGACGAGGCGGTGCGGGCCGCCACGAGCGTGTCGGTCAGGGTCGGGGCGGGCGCGATCGACGACATGGACCGATTCTAGGTCCGCTCGTCGGCCCGTGACGGGCCTGACGGCGTCTCGCCGGCCGACCGGTCACGACACGTTGCGCCACGACCGCCGAGCGGTCGCGCCGCGCCGCTCCGCGCCGACCCCGTCGACCGGTCCCGACCGTTCGACGCAGTCCGTCGGTGCGTCGTGACCGCCTGGAGGCCCGGCACCGGTCCCCGGGACCCGCGCCGGGCCTCCAGGCGGTCGCGTTCACCACGCCGACCGGTCACGACACGTCGTCCTGCGCCACGCGAGCGGTCGCCGATCGTCGCTCCGCGACGCCCGCGCCGACGGTCCCTGACCAGTCGGCGCCGTCCCGGCGGCGAGTCGTGACCGCTCCGGGCGGTCCGACCCGTGTCAGGGACGCGGCGCGGCGTGGAACCAGGTGCCGACGTGCTCGCCCGACAGGGCGCGGTCGACGAGGGCCGTGGCGGTCACCAGGACCGACGTGCCCGCCTCGGCCGCGAGCCGTGCAGCCGCGACCTTGGTGCCTGCTCCCCCGGTCCCCACGCCGGACTTGCCGACGGAGCCGAACGTGACGCCGGCGAGCTCGTCGCCGAACGGTACCTCGTCGATGCGCTCGGCGCCGGGCTGCTCCGGCGGCTTCGTGTACAGGGCCTCGACGTCGGACAGCAGCACCAGGGCGTCGGCACCGAGCAGCCGCGCCACCAGGGCGGCGAGCCGGTCGTTGTCGCCGAAGCGGATCTCGTGTGTGGCGACCGTGTCGTTCTCGTTCACGATCGGCAGCACCCGCAGGGCGAGCAGCCGGTCGATGGCGCGCTGCGCGTTGACCCGGTGCGTGGGGTTCTGCAGGTCGCCGGCGGTCAGCAGGATCTGCGCCGCGACGACCCGGTGCCGGTCGAGTTCCTTCTGGTACCGGAACATCAGGACGTTCTGGCCGGTGGCCGCGGCGGCCTGCTGCGTGGCGAGGTCGTCGGGACGGCCCTCGAGCCCGAGGAACGGGAACCCGGTCGCGATCGCACCGGACGACACGAGCACGACCTCGGTGCCACGGCCGTAGGCGCTGGCCAGGGCGTCCACCAGCGGACCGATCTGGCCGGCGGCGTCACCGCTGACCGAGGACGAGCCGACCTTGACCACGATCCGCCGCGCACGCGGGATGTCCTCTCGCCGGGTGACGGGTCCGAGGTCGGTGCGGGCGGTCGTGTCGGTCATGCCGCGGTCAGTCCTTCTGGTCGCTGGTCTCGAAGTCGCCGGCCTCGACTCCGCCGGTCTCGGGGTCGCCGGTCTCGAGGTCGTCGCTGGTGACGACCTCGTCGTTCACCCAGAGGCCGGAGACACGCTCCTGCTCGAGCTCGGCACGGGCGGCCGCCTTGGCGTCCATCCGCTCGAAGTACTCCTCGCGCCGCTCGTTGCGGGTCGGACGCGAGGTCGCACCGATGCGGGCGTCGGTCCCGCGCGCGCTCGTGATGAGCTCCGCGGTGGACGTGAGCGTCGGCTCCCAGTCGAAGACCATGCCGCCGTCGCCACCGATCACAACGGTCGAACCGGCGACCGCGCCGGCCTTGAACAAGCCGTCCTCGACGCCGAGCTTCGCGAGCCGATCGGCCAGGAAGCCGATCGCCTCCTCGTTGGTGAAGTCGGTCTGCTGGATCCAGCGCTCCGGCTTCGCGCCGCGGACGCGGAAGAAGCGGTGCTCCTCGCCGCCCTCGGCACGGACCGTGAAGCCTTGGTCGTTGACCGCACGGGGGCGGATGACGATGCGCTCGACGACGGGCTCGGCCGCGCGCTTGGCACGACCCTGCTCGACGACCTCGGCCAACGCGAAGGTCAGCTCACGCAGACCCTTGTGCGACGCCGTGGAGATCGGGAACACGCGGTAGCCACGGCCCTCGAGCTCGGCGGTGACGAACTCGGCGAGCTCGGCGGCATCCGGCACGTCGATCTTGTTGAGCGCGATGAGCTGCGGACGCTCGAGCAGCGGCACCTGGCCCTCGGGGACCGGGTAGCGCTCGAGCTCGCCCAGGATGACGTCGAGGTCGCTGATCGGGTCGCGGCCCGGGTCCATCGTCGCGCAGTCGATGACGTGCAGCAGGGCTTCGCAGCGCTCGACGTGCCGCAGGAACTCGAGGCCGAGGCCCTTGCCCTCGGACGCGCCCTCGATCAGCCCGGGGACGTCCGCGACCGTGAAGCGGCTCTCGCCCGACTCGACGACGCCGAGGTTCGGGGTGAGCGTGGTGAAGGGGTAGTCGGCGATCTTCGGCTTCGCGGCCGAGATCGCGGCGATGAGCGAGGACTTGCCGGCGCTCGGGAACCCGACGAGGGCGACGTCGGCGATGGTCTTCAGCTCGAGGCTGATGTCACCCGCCCAGCCCTCGGTGCCGAGGAGCGCGAAGCCGGGGGCCTTGCGCTTGGTGGTGGAGAGCGCCGCGTTGCCGAGGCCGCCCTGGCCACCGGGAGCCACGACGACGCGCATGCCGGGCTCGGTCAGGTCGGCGATGACCTCGCCGGCCTCGTCGTACACGACGGTGCCGATCGGGAGCGGGAGCTCCTGGACCTCGCCGCTGACGCCGCTGCGGTGGTCGCCCATGCCCGGCTGCCCGTTCTTGGACGAACGGTGCGGGGAGCGGTGGTAGCCGAGCAACGTGGTGACCTGCGGGTCGGCCACGAGCACGATGTCGCCGCCGTCACCACCGTTGCCACCGTCGGGCCCGGCGAGGGGCTTGAACTTCTCACGGCGGACCGAGACGCAACCGTTGCCGCCCTTCCCCGCGCTGAGGTGCAGGGTCACGCGGTCGACGAAGGTCGCCATGGTTCCACTCCTGGAAGATCGTTGCGCCGACGGGTTCCGTCAGCGCGTTGTGCCGACGTGATCCGTCGGCGGGAAAAGCGAAGGAGGGGCGGGCACTCGGCCCGCCCCTCCCGCTGAAGCTGATCGTCGCGACTACGCGTTGACGATGTTGATGACCTTGCGGCCACCCTTGGTGCCGAACTCGACCGAACCGGCCGAGAGGGCGAACAGCGTGTCGTCGCCACCGCGGCCGACGTTGGCGCCCGGGTGGAAGTGGGTGCCACGCTGGCGGATGATGATCTCGCCGGCGTTGACGACCTCGCCACCGAAGCGCTTCACGCCGAGGCGCTGAGCGTTCGAGTCACGACCGTTGCGAGTGGAACTCGCACCCTTCTTGTGTGCCATGAGCTGACTCCCTTACGCGATCTTGGTGATCTTGACGCGGGTCAGTTCAGCGCGGAAACCCTGGCGCTTCTTGTACCCGGTCTTGTTCTTGAACTTCTGGATGATGACCTTCGGACCGCGCAGGTCGTCGAGCACCTCGGCGGTGACGGTCACGTTGACGAGCTCGGAAGCCGCCGACGTGATCTTGTCACCGTCCACGAGGAGCACGGGGGCGAGGTCGATGTTGCCCTTGTCGTCCGCCTTGACACGGTCGACGGTCAGGATGGTGCCGACCTCGACCTTTTCCTGACGGCCGCCGGCGCGCACTACTGCGTAAACCACGTGGAAATCCTTACGTAACTCTGCTTGAGGGAAGTCTCGGGTGCCCACTTCTGCACGAGCGGCTCCCGGAAGGCCGGGCCCGATCGGCGACGCAGGCAGAACGGCCCGCTGACACCAGGGATCGAGAATACTCGATCCCCATGGGTCCGGTCAAACGGCGACACACGTACGATTGCACGGTGACCGTGTTGATCGACCCACCGACGTGGCCCGCTCACGACACTCTGTGGTCGCACCTCGTCAGTGATGAATCCTACGCGGAACTCCACGCGTTCGCTGCACGCGCCGGTGTGCCGCGTCGTGCGTTCGACCACGACCACTACGACGTGCCGCTCGCGAAGTACGACGAACTGGTCGCCGCGGGGGCCTCTGCGGTGTCCGGACGGGAGCTCGTGCTGCGGCTCATCCGCAGCGGTCTGCGCGTGGCGCAGCGCGACAAGCGCGCCCACTGACGCGCCACGCGCGTGCGTCCGGCACGCACGGTGCGAGGTTCCCGACTCGGTGCCGGGCACGCCGGCTCGCACGGTGTCTGCAACCGCGCACGTGCGGACGGGAGGCCCGGCGCACCCCCGCCACGTCCGTCCTGTCGCACGGTGCGCGGCCGCGTCCCGGGCACGTGCGCACCGTGCGAGGTTGCCCACAGCGTGCGAGGTCGGCAGCACGGTGCGTCGCCAGAGGCTCGCACCGTGCCGCGGCCGCTGCACCGCCCGGAGAACCTCGCACGGTGCGGCGACAGGCGTGCGCCGCACCGCGCATGACCGTGCATGACCGCGGTCGCGGCTCGGGCACGTGCGCACCGTGCGAGGTTGCCCACATGGTGCGAGGTACGAAGGCCGCACCATGTGGTCAACCTCGCACCGTGCAGCGCCCACACGACCGACCGCCCGCACGACCGAGGGCACGCACGACCGCACAACCCGAGGTCAGCGGGGCGCTGGACCACCCCAGGGGGCTGCTGGCGGCTGCTGCTGGTCCGGACGGGGCTGTGCGCCGTACTGGCCGCCGTACTGCCCGTGGGGGTCCGGCCGGACCAGACCCTGTCCGTACGGGCCCTGCTGCGGCTGCTGCGGCCCCGGCTGCACGGTCGCGGGCGGGACAGCGTCGGCGGGACGCACCGTCCCCGGCAGACCGGACGTCGGCGCGGGGCCACGGTTCCGTCGCGGGCGCCCGAGCCACAGCCACGCCGCGGTCGCGCTCGCCAGGAGCATCACCGTGAACGGCACGCCGTTGCGGAGCGGGTTCGTGACGACGTCGATCACGAGTCGGGAACCGCCCGAGGTGATCGCGCCGAACGCCCCCGTGAAGACACCGACGAGCGCGAGGGCGATCGTCCCGCCAGCCCCGGCGAGCACGGCGCGGAGCAGCACGGTCGGCAGCGGGCTGCGGCGGGCGATCGGCGTCAGGAACGCCAGCGCCAGGAACGCCCCCGCGTAGAACGGGAACGGCGCCAGGAACACCGAGGCGATGAAGCTGCCGACCATGCTTGCCCCCGCGCCGTAGTGCGCGAACGGACTGACGACGAGGGACGTCCCGATGAGCCCGACGATGCCGGACACGAACTCGACCAGCACGAGGGACACCACGGCGATGAGCGCCCCGGCGGTGTTGTTCACCGAGGCGCCGGGCGCGAAGGCCCGACGCGGATCAGCCGGCGCACGGGGCGGTCGCGGCGGGGCGTAGGGCACCCCGGCAGCGGGCTGCACGCCGTGCGGCGGCTGCCCACCAGGCTGCCCGCCAGGCTGCCCACCGTACGGCGGCGCGGAACTGCCGGCTCCCCCGGGTCCGGGCGGTACGGGCTGCTGCCAGCCCGCACCGTAGTACCCACGATCCTGCTGCGGGTCACCGGGGTTCGTCACGCTCAGTTCCCCAGGATGACGGAGCCGTCGGTGTCCTCGCCGGACGCACCCTCGGTCGTGGCCGGGGCACTGATGCTCGGCGACGACACCCGGCGGGACCGCGAACGGCCCTGACCCGGCTGCTTCGGCTCGGGCAGCGCCTGGAGCACGGAGTCCAACAGCGACTCGGCGTCCGGGGCGACCTGACGCGGCTCGCGCTTCGGGGCGGCGTTGAGCGGGATGTCCAGGATCGCGACCGTGTTGTCGGTCGGGGTCACCGTCGCGCTGGAGCTGACCCGACGGCGGGCCGGGGCCTTGGCCTTCGGCTCGGCGGCAGGAGCAGCAGCCTCGGCGACCGCCTGCTTCGGCGCAGCCTGCTTCGGCTCGTCGCGCTTCGGCTCGACAGCGGCCTCCGCCTCGACTGCGACGGGCGCCGACTCGGTGACCTCGGTGGTCTCGGTCGCGGCAGCGTTCGACTGCTCACCGCTCCGTCCACCACGGCCGCCACGGCGCCGACGCTTCGACCCGGTGGGCTGTTCGCCCGCTCCGGAGTCGTCAGACGCGGACGTCGCTGCGGGGACGTCGGCCGAGGTCGGTGCCTCCGCTGAGGTCGGCGATGCCGGTGAGTCCTCGTGCGGGATCGTCGAGGCGGCGATCCGCGACAGCGCGCTCTTCACGTCGTCGGTGATCTGGTGCGCCTGGCTCGACTGCCCGTTCGACGAACCGGAACCCGAGCCACCGCCGGAGTTGCCCCCGCCGTTGCCGTGCCCGTTGCCACCGTTGCCGTTGCTGCCGCTGCCGTTGCCACCGGCACCACTGCGCCCCTTGCGACGCCCCTTGCTCGGGCCCGGGTCGGCGTTGTTGTCGTTGACCTTCGCGTTGACCTCGTCGAGCGACTCGCGCAGGCCGACGCCGATCTTCTTGCGGGTCATCTGCACGAGGCCGAGCGAGGTGACCTCGGCGACCTGGTGCTTCGTGCGGTCGCGGCTCAGGCACTCGATCAGGCGACGGAGCACGAGGTCGCGGTTCTCCTCGAGCACCATGTCGATGAAGTCGACGACGATGATGCCGCCGATGTCGCGCAGGCGGAGCTGGCGGACGAGTTCCTCGGCGGCCTCGAGGTTGTTCTTCGTGACCGTCTCCTCGAGGTTGCCCCCGGAGCCGACGAACTTGCCCGTGTTGACGTCGACGACCGTCATGGCCTCGGTGCGGTCGATGACGAGCGAACCACCGGAGGGCAGCCAGACCTTGCGGTCGAGCGCCTTGTCGATCTGCTCGTTCAGGCGGTACTCCTCGAACGAGTCCGGGCCCTCGTAGCGGACGACGCGGTCCTTCAGGTCGGGCGCGACGGCCGACAGGTACTCGTCGATGGTGCCGCCGGCGGCCTCGCCGTCGATGATGAGCTTCGTGAAGTCCTCGTTGAAGACGTCACGCACGATCTTGACGAGCAGGTCCGGCTCCGAGTGCAGCATCACCGGGGCCTGGCCACCGGCGACCTTCTTCTGGATGGCCTCCCACTGGCTGGTCAGGCGCTGCACGTCGCGGGTGAGCTGCTCCTCGGTCGCACCTTCGGCAGCGGTGCGCACGATGACGCCCGCGTGCTCCGGCAGGACCTCCTTGAGGATCTTCTTCAGGCGCGCACGCTCGGTGTCGGGCAGCTTGCGCGAGATCCCGTTCATCGAGCCGTTCGGCACGTAGACCAGGTAGCGACCGGGCAGCGAGACCTGGCTGGTCAGGCGGGCGCCCTTGTGGCCGACGGGGTCCTTCGTGACCTGCACCAAGACCTTGTCGCCCGGCTTGAGCGCGGCCTCGATGCGACGGCCGTGGCTGGTGTCGACCGAGTTCCAGTCGACCTCGCCGGCGTACAGCACGGCGTTGCGGCCGCGGCCGATGTCGACGAAGGCGGCCTCCATCGACGGCAGGACGTTCTGCACCTTGCCGAGGTAGACGTTGCCGATCAGCGACACGTTCTCGGACTTGGTGATGTAGTGCTCGGCGAGGATGCCGTCCTCGAGCACGCCGATCTCGATGGTCGACGAGCTGGAGCGCACGATCATCTGGCGGTCGACGCTCTCGCGGCGGGCGAGGAACTCGTCCTCGCTCACGACCTGGCGTCGGCGTCCGGCGTCACGGCCGTCGCGGCGACGCTGCTTCTTCGCCTCGAGCCGGGTCGAGCCCTTGATGCGCTGCGGCTCGGTGATGAGCTCGGGCTCGCGGCGGCGGGGCTCCTGGTGGTCGCGCGGCTCGCGCGGCGCACGGGCCTCGCGGTCGGCGCTGCTCCCCCGACGACGCGAGCGCCGGCGGGATCCGCCCTGCTCCTCGCGGTCCTCGGAATCGTACCGGTCATCGCGGTCGAACCGGTCCTCGCGCTCGGATCGCTCGGAGCGGTCGGAGCGGTCGTAGCGGTCGTCTCGGTCGTCCTCGTACCGCGCGGCACGGCGCGGCAGCTCCGGCAGGACGGGGGCGTGGAAGATCAGGCTGAGCGTGCTCGTCGCCTTCGGGACGAACGGCTCGGCTGGGGCGGCGGGTTCGCTCGCCTCGGCCGTCGGCTCGGTCTCGGTCGGACGGGAGGCACCACTCGGCTCCGCCACGTCGGCTGCGGGCTCGGTCGGCTCGGCCGTGACCACCGGCAGGTCGCCGGTCAGCGTGCTCACGTCGTCCGGCTCGGCGCTCTGCGCGGAGACGGCCTCGACCGCGACGGACACGGCTTCTGCCGGTGCCCCGTCCGCCGGTGCCCCGTCCGTCAGTGCGAGGGACTCGTCGACGGCCGGCACCTGCACGGCGTCGGCCGCGACCTGCTGGCCGGACGACCGGGCGCGGCGTCCGCCGAACAGGCGGGTCCGACGCTTCGGGGCGTTCTCGTCGTTGGTCGTGTTGTCGTTGTTCTGCTCCACCATGGACTGGCGCACTCCTCGGCCCCACTCGCACCCTTGTCAGGCGGCGGGAATTCTTTGGTTGTGGCGGTGGCGTCGACGCCCCGCGCTCGCTGTCTTCGTGATCGGTCTGCGTCAACTTCTCGTTGCGTCCGCTGCCGTTCCGGTCCGGGCACCCGGCCCGGGTCGGCTCGGCGTCGGAGTGACGCTGTCCCGACCACGGTGCGCTCTCACCGCACCTGATCGTCCGGACACTGCCCCGTGGGGCACTGCCCGGAAAGCTCTCTTCGGTCTGCGGTTGCCCGCACGACCTGCGGCCAGTATCGCACGCCGCTCCCGGAAAGGACCGGAAGCCACATGCGATGATGACGGCGTGAGCACGTCAGCGCCTGCCCCCCGTCGTCCGATCGCGATGGCCGTCTTCCTCTTGATCACCGGGTTCGTCGGCCTGTACGGGTCCTTCTCCCTGGTGCTCGACGAGTTCAAGAAGTACGCCGACCCCGACACGGTGCTCTCGTGCGACGTGAACCCGTTCATCAGCTGCTCGGACGTGATGGCGAGCTGGCAGGGCCACTTGTTCGGGTTCCCGAACCCACTGCTCGGCGTGATGGGCTTCGTGGCGCCGATCGCCGTCGCGGTGATGATGCTCGCGGGCTTCCGCAACGGTTCACGGTGGTTCTGGATCGCGTTCAACGCCGGCGTGTTCCTGGCGTGGGTCTTCGTGACGTGGCTCTTCACCCAGACCGTCTGGTTCATCGGCGCGCTGTGCCCGTGGTGCATGCTCGTGTGGTCGATGACGATCCCGATGTTCTGGGTGTTCACGATCTGGAACGCCGCGCAGGGCCGCTTCGGTGCCCGCACCCAGCGGATCGGCCGGGCACTGCTCCCGTTCTGCTGGGCGTTCCCGCTGGCGAACTACCTGTTCATCATCGTGACGATCATCATCAAGTTCCCGACCATCCTGACGGTCTTCTGATCCGCCGCTGGGCGTCCCCGATGCGGCGTCCATGACGTATCGATGACGCGTCACCGAATTCCTGGGGGCTTCCCAGGCAGGACGCCCGATCGACCTCCGGGCAGCACCTACGCTCGATCTCGATGAGCGAGAACGAGAGCAAGAAGGTCCGTCGCGACGCCGCCCGAGAGCGCGCTCGCGAAGCCCGCGAACAGGAGCAGGCCCGACGTCGCCGCAACAAGACGCTCGGGATCAGCGGCATCATCGTCGGCAGCCTGGCGGTCGTCGCCGTGGTCGTCCTGGTGATCGCGAACTCGGTGCAACCCGCGGGGCCCGGGCCGCGGAACATGGCGAGCGACGGCATCCTGTTCACCGGCCAGAGCGGCGAGATCGTGCCCGTCGAGACCAAGGCGACACCCGACGGCGGGACCCCGACGGCGACGGAGCAGGACGACTCGGTGGCGAACATCACCGTGTACTCGGACTACATGTGCCCGTACTGCAACCAGTTCGAGACAGCGCAGATGGACCAGATCGATCAGTGGGTGAAGGCCGGCTCCGCGACGCTCGAACTGCACCCGTTCAACCTGCTCGACCGGGTGTCGCTCGGGTCGAAGTACTCCACGCGCTCCGCCGCCGCGGCCGCCTGTGTCGCGGACTACGACCCCGACGCGTTCCTGGCGTACAACACGTCGCTCTACGAGAACCAGCCGTCCGAGAGCACCAAGGGCCTGACGAACGACGAGCTGGCGTCGCTGGCGAAGGACGCCGGCGCGACGAACAGCAAGGTCACCTCGTGCATCACCGGGCAGCACTTCGCCGGGTGGGTCGCCGACGCCACGAACCGGGTGATGAACGACCCGATCCCGAACTCGTCGCTCGACAAGGTGACGAGCACCCCGACGATCATCGTGAACGGCAAGCAGTTCACCGGCTCCCTGACCGACGCCGACGCCTTCGCGTCCTTCGTCGAGCAGAACGGCGGCGCCGCGTAGGCACGAGGCAGCGCGACGACGAAGGCCCCCGCTTCCGGATGAAAGCGGGGGCCTTCGCTCGTGCGGGTGGTGCTACTTCGCCGCGGCGTCGATCGCGGTGATGACCGTGCTGAGGTCGTCGAGGCGCTTGCCGTCGACGACCACGGTCGGCGTGCCGAAGCCCCGCGTGCCCTGCAGTGCCTCGTCTGCCGTCACGAGCTTGGTGGACTTGGTCACCCAGCCCTTGAACTGCTCCGAGGACACGCACTCGGAGACGTTCGACCCGGTCGCGCCGCCCGCCTTGACGAGCTTCGCGATCTCGGCGTTCGTCAAGCCCCTCGTGCCCTCGGCCGGTTGGTTGTCGAAGAACTGCGTCTGCACGTCGAGGAACTTGTCCGGCGCGTAGTTCGCGACGCACATCGCCGCGTTCGCCGCGCGGCTGGCGTACCGCGAGCCGGCGTAGCTGTTGTCGAGGATCGACACCGGCTGGATGGCCAACGTCGCGTCGCCCGACTTCACCTTGTCCAGGATCTGGTCGGCGTAGGCGGCCTCGAACTGCTTGCAGACCGGGCAGGCCCAGTCGACGTACTCGGTGACCGCGACCGCACCGTCGGTGTTCGATGTCGGGACGGCCGACGGGGTGCCCTTCGCGGTGACGGCCTTCGTGGTCACCGGGGTGACCTCGCCGCCCTCGCCGGTGAACTGGATCGCGCCGGTGGCCATGTTCTTCGGCCCGGCAGCGGACACGGCGGGTGCGTTGTTCACGTTCACCACGACGAGCGTGATGATCGCGGCGATCGCGATGATGCCCAGGCCGATGCCGCCCTGCAGGAACCACTTGTTGCGGCGCTTGCGACGCTTCTCGGCATCGGCGCGCTGGCGCGAGACCTCACGCGCGTGCTGGCGACGCTCGTTCTTGGTGGGTCGGTCGTTGTTCGTCACGAGTCGTTCCCCCGGCGTCTCAGGCGAACCAGAGCGCGAGCTCGCGCGCCGACGACTCGGTGCTGTCCGACCCGTGCACCAGGTTCTGCTGCACCTTGAGGCCCCAGTCGCGACCGAGGTCGCCACGGATGGTGCCGGGTGCGGCGCTGGTGGGGTCGGTGGTGCCGGCGAGCGACCGGAAGCCGGCGATCACGCCGTTGCCGGCGACGCGCACGGCGACGACCGGACCGGACTGCATGAACTCGACGAGCGGCTCGAAGAACGGCTTGCCCTGGTGCTCCTCGTAGTGCGCGTCCAACAGGTCGCGCGGCGCGGTGAGCATCTTCAGGTCGACGATCTCGTAGCCCTTCGACTCGATGCGGCGGAGGATCTCACCGGTGAGCTGGCGGGCGACGCCGTCGGGCTTGACGAGGACGAGGGTCTCTTCGAGGTCGGACACGCAGTACTCCTAGTGTGTTCGCGGGATCGGAGGGGTGGTCAGTCCTCGCCCATGGCGGCCCGGCGCGCGGCGTTTTGACGGTCGAGTTGACCGCCCTTGACGAAGCAGAAGACCCACAGCGCCAGGAACACCACGGCGACCGCGAACATGAACGGTTCGATGAACCCGGTGGCGAGGATGGCCGCCTGCAGCAGCCACCCGAACCCTACACCGGCGGGGTTGCCGGTCAGACGTGAGGCCAGCGCCAGCACGACCATCGCACCGATGCCGCCGCCGAACGCCAGGGCCGGCGGCAGGGTCCCCTTGCCGAACACGACGAGCATCGGGAAGAAGAACATGATCGCCTCGAGCACGAGCGCGATCGACAGCAGGCTCTCCTGCGCCCCGCGGTCGCGTCGCGGCTTCCGGGTGCGCGGTGCGCGCCCCGGCCGGGAGGCCCGTGGTGCGTTCGTCACTTCGTCTCGCCTTCCCGGTGGACCAGGTCCATGACCGCACCCACCATCACGATGGAGCCCGCGACGAGCACGAGGGCGTCCTCGGCGTCCGCCTCGTCCGCCAGGTCGCGTGCCTGCTGCAGCGCGGCGGCGAGTGACGGCTCGACCACGACGCGATCCGCGCCGACCTCGTCCACGACGACCTTGGCGAAGGCGTCCGCGTCGAGGGCACGCTCCCCCGGGGGCTGCGTGACGACGAAGGTCTCGACGGTGCCCTTCAGCGCGCGGACGAACCCGCGGGCGTCCTTGTCGCCGAGGATCCCGACGACGCCGACGACGTGCTCGGACGGGAAGGCCACCGGCAGGGCCTCGGCCAGGGCCTTGGCACCGTGCGGGTTGTGCGCCGCGTCGACCACGACGGTCGGGTCGGTGGCGATCGGCTGGAGGCGACCGGGGCTGGTGGCACCGGCGAGGCCCTCGGACAGGACGTCCTCGTCGAGCGCCTGGGTGCCCCGACCGAGGAACGACTCGACCGCGGCGATCGCCACGGCCGCGTTGTGGGCCTGGTGCCGCCCGAACAGCGGCAGGAACAGGTCGTCGTAGCGGCCGGCGATCCCCTGCACGGTGATGAGCTGACCGCCCACCGCCGGCGTGACGTCCAGGACACTGAACCCGGCGCCCTCGACCGCGAGGGTCGACTCGGTGAGCTCGGCGGCACGCTCGAGTTCGACGAGTGCCTCGGGGACCTGCTCGCTCGACACCACGGCGGACGACGGCTTGATGATCCCGGACTTGGTCCGCGCGATCTCCGCCACCGTGCTGCCGAGCTGCTTCGCGTGGTCGATGGCGATCGGCGTGAACACCGCGACCTGGCTCTGCACGACGTTGGTGGAGTCCCACTCGCCGCCCATGCCGACCTCGATCACGGCGACGTCGACCGGCGCCTCGGCGAAGCACGCCAGGGCCAGGACGGTCAGTGCCTCGAAGAAGGTGAGCGGGAGCTCGCCCTTGGCGGTGAGCTCCTGGTCGGTCAGTTCGAGGACCGGGGCGATGTCGTCCCAGTTCTCGACGAGCCGGCTCGGCTCGATCGGCTGCCCGTCGATGACGATGCGCTCCCGGATCGACACCAGGTGCGGGCTCGTCATCAGGCCGGTGCGCAGACCGTGGGCACGGACGATGCTCTCGGTCGTGCGCGCGGTGGACGTCTTGCCGTTCGTGCCGGTGATGTGGATCACCGGGTACGCCAGGTGCGGGTCGCCGAGCAGCTCGACGGCGCGACGGGTCGCGGTCAGGCGGTGCTCGGGCGACTGTTCACCGATCCGGGCGTACAGGGCGGCCTCGACGCGCTTGACCTCGTCGTCGTCACCGCCGTACGGCACGGCCTCGACCGGGGCGTCTCCGGACGGCCCCACCGGGATCCGGATGCCGTCCTCGTCGTGCTGGTCGTGCTCGTCGTCGCTCATGCGCGTGACACCTCCACGGTCACCTTCGCGCCGTCACCGACATCGGTGGTGGCGCCTGCCCCGAGGGGCACGATCTCGACGCTCGTCGCCAGGGTCTCCCCCGCGATGAGCTGCTGGTGGGTGCGCACCGACGCGTCGGCGGCCTCGTCGACCCCGAGGGTCAGGACGATGCGGTCGCTGACGTCCAGGTCGGCGTCGCGCCGGGCCTGCTGGACGGCACGGACGACGTCGCGGGCGAGCCCCTCGGCCTCGAGCTCGGGCGTGGTCACGGTGTCGAGCACCACGAAGCCGCCCTCGTCGAGGAACGCCACGGCGACCGACGGGTCGGCGACGGTGAGGTCGAGCGTGTACTCGCCCTCGACCAGGTCGACACCGCCGACGGTCACGCCGGACTCGGTCGCGGTCCAGTCACCCTTCTTCGCGGCCGGGATCACCTGCTGCACGGCCTTGCCGATGCGCGGGCCGGCGACGCGGGCGTTGACGGTCAGCTTCCGCTCGATACCGTACTGCGCCAGGGATTCCTCGGCCTGCGCCTCGAGCACGACCCGCTTGACGTTCAGCTCGTCGCGCAGGATGTCGGCGAACGGTTCGACCGCCGCCGGGTCCGGCACCACGAGGGTGAGCGTGGCGAGCGGCAGCCGGACGCGCTTGCCGGTCGCCTTGCGGAGCGCGAGGCCCTTCGAGGCGACGTCGCGCACGCGGTCCATCGCCGCGACGAGGGCGTCGTCGGCGGGGAACTCGGCCGCGTCGGGGAAGTCCGTCAGGTGCACGCTCCGACCACCGGTCAGGCCCTTCCAGATCTCCTCGGTGACGAGCGGGGCGAGCGGGGCCGCGACGCGGGTCAGGGTCTCGAGCACCGTGTACAGGGTGTCGAAGGCCGCACGGGCGTCGTCCCCTGCCGCACCGTCGGCCCCGGTCCAGAACTTGTCGCGCGACCGGCGGACGTACCAGTTCGTCAGCACGTCGGCGAAGTCACGGACGGCCTGGGCAGCGAGCGGGGTGTCGAGCGCGTCGAGGTGCTGCTGCACGTCGGACACGAGCACCCGGGTCTTCGCGAGCAGGTACCGGTCGAGGACGTCGGTGCTGTCCGTTCGACGGGTGGCCTGGTACCCCGACTCCCCCGATGCGTTCGCGTAGAGGGTGAAGAAGTAGTAGGTCGACCACAGCGGCAGCATGAACTCGCGGACGCCCTGGCGGATGCCCTCTTCGGTGACGACGAGGTTGCCGCCGCGGATCACCGACGAGGACATCAGGAACCAGCGCATGGCGTCGGCGCCGTCGCGGTCGAACACCTCGGAGACGTCCGGGTAGTTCCGGAGCGACTTCGACATCTTCTGGCCGTCCGAGCCGAGGACGATGCCGTGGCTGATGACGTTCTTGAAGGCCGGTCGGTCGAACAGCGCGGTGGACAGCACGTGCATGACGTAGAACCAGCCGCGGGTCTGCCCGATGTACTCGACGATGAAGTCGGCCGGGTTGTGCGACTCGAACCACTCCCGGTTCTCGAACGGGTAGTGCACCTGGGCGTACGGCATCGACCCGGAGTCGAACCAGACGTCGAACACGTCGGTGATCCGGCGCATCGTCGAGTTCCCCGTGGGGTCGTCGGGGTTCGGGCGGGTCAGGTCGTCGATGAACGGGCGGTGCAGGTCGACCTCGCCGTCGGCGTTCAGCGGCAGGCGGCCGAAGTCGCGCTCGATGTCCTCGAGCGAGCCGTACACGTCGGTGCGCGGGTACTCGGGGTCGTCGGACTGCCACACCGGGATCGGCGTGCCGAAGTAGCGGTTGCGCGACACCGACCAGTCGATGGCGTTGCCGACCCACTTGCCGAACTGGCCGTCCTTGACGTTCTCCGGCACCCAGTTGATGTCCTGGTTGAGCTCGCCCATGCGGTCGCGGAAGTCGGTGACCCGCACGAACCACGACGACACGGCCTTGTAGATGAGGGGCTTCCGGCACCGCCAGCAGTGCGGGTAGCTGTGCTCGTAGGACGCCTGGCGGAGCAGACGACCGGCGTCGCGGACGGCCTTGGTCAGCGGCTTGTTCGCGTCGGACCAGAGCGTGCCGGCGACCTCGCCGAACTGCGAGGTGAAGACCCCGCCCTCGTCGAGGGAGAGCACCACGGGGATGCCGGCGGCGGCGCAGACCACCTGGTCGTCGGCACCGTAGGCCGGAGCCTGATGCACGATGCCGGTACCCTCGCCGGTCTCGACGTAGTCGGCGACCAGGATGCGCCAGGCGTGCTCCATGCCCTCGGTCTCGGCGAGGAAGTCGAACAGGCGCTCGTACTCGACGCCGTCGAGCTCCGCACCCGTCAGGGTGCGGACGACCGCGGCAGCGGCGTCCTCGGCCGTCTCGTAGCCGAGGTCCTTCGCGTAGGCGGCCACGGTGTCCGAAGCCAACAGGTACGAGACGGAACCGGCGTCGGCGCCGTCAGCCGCGCCTCCCGGCCCCGCAGGGAGCACCACGTACGAGACCGCAGGCCCGACGGCCAGCGCGGCGTTCGTGGGCAGGGTCCAGGGGGTCGTCGTCCAGGCGAGCGCTCGCACGCCGGCCAGCCCGAGCGACTCGGCGCGCGCACCCTGCAGCGGGAACGACACCGTGACGGACTGGTCCTGGCGCATCTTGTAGACGTCGTCGTCCATGCGCAGCTCGTGGTTCGACAGCGGCGTCTGGTCGTTCCAGCAGTACGGCAGGACCCGGAAGCCCTCGTACGCCAGGCCCTTGTCCCAGAGCTGCTTCCACGCCCACAGCACGCTCTCCATGAACGTCGTGTCGAGCGTCTTGTAGTCGTCCTCGAAGTCGACCCAGCGCGCCTGGCGGGTGACGTACTGCTGCCACTCGTCGGTGTACTGCAGCACGGACTTCTTGGCGGCGGCGTTGAACACGTCGACGCCCATCTCGTCGATCTCGTGCTTCTCGGTGATGCCGAGCTGGCGCATCGCCTCGAGCTCGGCGGGCAGCCCGTGGGTGTCCCAGCCGAAGCGGCGGTGCACCTGCTTGCCGCGCATGGTCTGGTAGCGCGGGAAGACGTCCTTCGCGTACCCGGTCAGCAGGTGACCGTAGTGCGGCAGGCCGTTCGCGAACGGCGGGCCGTCGTAGAAGGTCCACTCGTCGCAGCCCTGGCGCTGGTCGATGGACGCCTGGAACGTGTCGTCGCCCTTCCAGAAGGCGAGGATCCCCCGCTCGACGGCGGGGAAGGACGGCGAGGGGACGACGCCATCGGCATCGGCGTTCAACGGGTACGGCACCGGGACTCCTTGTGGGTTCGCTCGATCTCCACGAGGACGGAGCACGCTCCGCGGTACCACCTCGCTTGCCACGCCGTGCTGTCCGCACGTCACGACCGCTCGTGTTCGGGTTCGGTGCGGCCCGGTCCGCCCGGTTCTACTGACGAGCCGCTCGCGCGGACCGCGTTCTTCCGGGAGCTCCCCGGTGATGGCCGGATCGACGCTCGTGTGACACGAGTTTAGCGGACGGGAGCATGCTGGAGGGATGCCCGACGACTCTGCCTCCGGCGAACGCCCGGAGTCCTCCCTCACCGTCATCATCGCCTTCGGCGCGAACCTGCTCGTCGCGATCGCGAAGACCATCGCGTCGCTCATCTCGGGTTCGGCCTCGATGGTGGCCGAGGCAGCGCACTCGTGGGCGGACACCGGCAACGAGATCTTCCTGCTGGTCGCCGAACGACGGGGCGCGCGGAAGCGCGACACCGCACACCCGCTCGGGTACGGACGCGAGACCTACATCTGGTCGATGTTCGCCGCGTTCGGGCTGTTCACCGCGGGCGCCATCGTGTCGATCTACCACGGCATCTCCGAGCTCGGCGAGACGGGTCCGGCCGAGGACGTCCTGCTCAACTACATCGTGCTCGCGCTGTCGTTCTGCCTCGAGGGCACGAGCTTCCTGCAGGCCTACCGCCAGGCGCACGGAGCGGCGACGAAGCGCAAGGTGCCGGTGCTGCGCCACGTGCTGCAGTCCTCGAACCCGACGCTGCGGGCCGTGTTCGCCGAGGACGCCGCTGCGCTCATCGGCCTCTTCGTCGCGTTCCTCGGGGTGTTCCTGCACCAGATCACCGGCCTGGCGATCTTCGACGCGATCGGGTCCATCGCGATCGGCCTGCTGCTCGGGGTCGTGGCGATCATCCTCATCGATCGCAACCGCCGCTTCCTGCTCGGCGAGAGCACGTCGCCCGAGCTCGAGAACGCCGTGCTCGTCGAGCTGCTCGGCCGCTCGCAGATCGAACGCGTCACCTACCTGCACCTGGAGTTCGTCGGACCGTCGCGGGTGTACCTCGTCGCCGCCGTCGACCTGACGGGCAACGAGAACGAGGAGCACGTCGCGGTGCGGTTGCGCGACGTCGAGAAGTCGCTGGAGGACAGCCCGTACATCGAGGAAGCCGTGCTGACGCTGAGCTACCCGGGCGACGCCTCGCTGCGGCCGACGAGCGACGAGGTGCCCGAGGTGGTGCGCGACGGGACGGCCTCGGACGTGGCCGCCGGCGGCGCCGGGACGCTGCGCACCGACTGACGCGCGGGCGCCCGTCGCCGGCGTCAGCGGGCGTCGAGGCCGGCGACCACCGGGGTCAGCGCCGCCGCGACGTACTCGACGAGCGGCCGGCGGGCCACCCCGTCGGCGACCCACACCCCGAACGCCGCAGCAGCCGCCCCGAGCACCGCGCCCGAGACCGTCTGCGGCCAGAGCGACCCCGGCTGCTCCCCCGTGCGCCCGGCCACGAAGGCGGCGACGGCCCCGTGCTGCGCCATCACCCGGACGGCGACCCCGGCGACGAGCTCGGAGCCGATGCCCATCACCTCGGCCTGCGCGACCGCCCACGGCACCCGCTCGGGGTCGTGGGCCCGGGCCGCGGCGAGCAGGGCCTGCTCCACCGCACGCACCGCGCTGGGTTCGGTCGAGGCCGCCAGGTACCCGGGCAGCCCCGCGACCGCGGCGTCGAGCTCGAGCCACATCACGTCCGACTTCGCCGTGAAGTAGTTGAAGAACGTCGCGCGACTGACCCCCGCACGCACGGCGATCTGGTCGACCGTGGTGCGTGCGTACCCCTGCTCGAGGAACAGCTCGGCAGCGGCGTCCGCGAGGACCTCGGCGCTCGAGCGTCGGGGCCGGCCACCGCGGCGGATCGGTTCGTCCATGGGCCCCAGTAAACCGCTAGACTCGTCCAGCCATGATCTTGGACTCAGTACAGAAAACCGTCGCCGCCGTCGCGAGCGCCACCGCCGTCGTCCTCGTCCTCGCGGGGTGCAGCGGCGCCGGGACGAGCACCACGAGCAGCAAGCCGGTGAGCGGCGGGACCCTGACGTACGCCTCCGGCGACGCCGAGCCCACCTGCCTCGACCCGCACGTCGGCGGCAACTACCCGCAGGCGCTCCTGGCGACGCAGTACATCGAGGAGCTCGTCGGGCTCGAGGACGGCGAGCCGACGCCCGAGCTCGCGACGAAGTGGACCACGAGCGACGACGGCAAGACCCTCACCTTCACGCTGCGCGACGACGTCACCTTCACCGACGGCACCCCGTTCAACGCCGCCGCCGTCGTGGCGAACATCGAGCACGTGCAGGACCCGGCCACCGCGTCGAGCACCGGGTACCTCGCGCTGCAGTCCATCACGAAGGCGACGGCCACCGACGACCACACCGTGAGGCTCACCCTGAGCCGTCCGGACAGCGCGCTGCTCGAGTCCTTCTCGCAGCCGTGGGTCGGCATGGAGTCCCCGAAGGCGCTCGAACGCAAGCAGGCGACGAACTGCGAGTCGCCCGTCGGCACCGGCCCGTTCGAGGTCACCGGGTGGAAGCACGGCGACCGCGTCACCCTGACGAAGAACACCGACTACTGGGGCACGACGAAGCCGCGCCTGTCCGGCATCACCTGGCGCTTCCTGCCCGACTCGACGTCGCGCTACGCGGCGCTGCAGTCCGGCCAGGTCGACGTCATCGACAACGCGCAGCCCGACCAGCTCAAGGCTGCGTCGGCGAAGGGCGCCATCCGCGACCTCGACGCCCCGCGCCCCGGTGCCTCGAACCGCCTCGAGTTGAACTCCGGCCACGGCGTGTTCCGTGACGAGGCCGTGCGGCAGGCGTTCATCGCGGGTGCCGAGATCGACCCCGGCCTGCAGTCGCTGTTCCTCGGCACCGCGAAGCGCTCGTACTCCGTGCTCTCGAGTGCCGAACCGCTGGCGTACTCGGAGAAGAGCCGGTTCGACTACTCGCCGACGAAGGCGAAGCAGCTGCTCGACGACGCCGGCTGGAAGGTCGGGTCGGACGGCATCCGCGTCAAGGACGGCCAGCAGCTCACCGTGACGTTCCCGGTGTCGACGAACCAGTCGGTGCCGGCCGAGCGCAGCCTGTTCCAGCAGATCCAGGCGTCCGAGAAGGCCGTCGGGTTCAAGGTCGTGCTCGACGAGCTCGACCTCTCCAGCTGGTACGCGGCCCTCGCGGCGACCGAGTACGACCTGGTCAGCGCCCCGTACACGAAGGTCGGCCCCGACGTCCTGCGGATCCTGTACGACAGCGCGAGCATCGAGCCGGCGCCGTCCGGGTACTTCGCGAACCTCGCGCAGCTCGACGACCCCGCGCTCGACACCCTGCTCGAGCAGGCGGCCCGCACCTCGGACGCCGACGAGCGCGCCGACCTGTACGAGCAGGCGCAGAAGACGATCCTGGCGAGCGACACCGTGCTGCCCCTCTACGACCAGCAGAACCACTTCCTGGTGCGCTCGGCCGTGCACGGCATCCAGACGACCTCGGTGTCCACGCCCTGGTTCGGCACGGCCTGGATCGACCGCTGACGCGGATGCCCTGGGTGTGGTGGGCCGTCCGACGGCTCGCGGGCGGGATCGGCGTGCTCTGGGCCGTCGCGACGATCGTGTTCGTCGCGATCCGGCTCATCCCCGGCGACCCCGCACTCGCGATCCTCGGTGGTCCGGGCTCGCAGGCCTCCGCCGAGGCCGTCGCCCAGGTCCGGCACGAGTACGGCCTCGACCAGCCGGTGCTCGTGCAGTACGCGGTGTTCCTCGGACGCCTCGCCACCCTGCAGCTCGGTGACTCGTACGCCTTCCGCACCCCGGTCGCGACGCTGCTCGGCCAGCAGCTGCCCGTCACGCTCACCCTGGCGGTGGCCGGGCTCGTCGTCGCCTGGGTCCTGGCGATCGTCGCGGCCTGGTGGTCGACGCAGCGCGGTCGGTTCGCGGCCGGGCTGACGAGCGCGCTGAGCGTCACCGCGAGCGTGATGCCGCACTTCTGGCTCGGCAGCGTGCTCATCGTGGTGTTCGCGAGCGCCCTCGGTTGGGTGCCCGCGGTCAGCGACGGCACGGTGCGCGGCTGGGTGCTCCCGGTGCTGACGGTGGCCGTCCCGGTCGCCGGGTACCTGGCCGAGACCGTCCGCGACGGGGTCGTCGACGCGCAACGGTCGGCCTTCGCCCTCGCCGCGCGCGGCCGCGGTGAGACCCGCCTCGGGCTGTTCGCCCGGCACCTGCTCCGCCACGCGGCGCTGCCCGGGATCGCCCTGTCCGCCTGGGCCTTCGGGTCCCTCGTGTCCGGCGCCGTCGTCGTCGAGTCCGTGTTCGCGTTGCCCGGCATCGGTCGCGCCCTGGTGACCGCGGTGACGCAGCGGGACATGCCACTCGTCGCCGGCATCGCGCTGGTGTCCGCCGCTGCCTACGTCGTGGTGCTCGCGATCGCCGACCTCGTCGAACGTGTCGTCGACCCACGCACCGGCACCCCGCGCACAGGACGCGCGCGTGCTCCGCGCGCCGCGCGACGCCGTGGACCCGGCCCCGAGGCGGCGGCGCGGTGAGCGGCATCGCCGAGCCGAGCCTCCTGGCCGGTGAACCGGTCGACGGACGACCGGCAGCAGCACGTCGCCGGCGACGGGGCCTCGGCGTCCCCGGAGCCGTCGCGGGTGCCGTGGTCCTGCTCGCCGTCGTGGCGGCCGCCTGGCCGGCGCTGCTCGGCGGCGCGGACCCGCTCGCCGTGCACCCGTCGGAGGCGCTCCTCGCGCCGAGCGGCGCGCACCCCTTCGGCACCGACGAATCCGGACGCGACGTCCTGTCGCGGGTCGTCGCCGGCACGCGGGCCTCGCTCGTCGTCGGTGTCGCCGCGACCCTGATCGGCGGCGGGACCGGCGTCGTGCTCGGGGTCGTCGCCGGACTGGGCGCCGGCGCCGGACGCATCGGCCGACTGCTCGACGCCGTGATCGGCCGCGTCGCCGAGGTCGCGTTCGCCCTGCCGCTGCTGCTCGTCGCCCTGGTGGTCATCGCCGTCACCGGCCCCGGCCCGGTCCCCGCCGTGCTCGCCGTCGGCTTCGCCACCGCCCCCGGCTACGCCCGCATCGTCCGTGGCCTGGTCCGCGCGGCCCGGTCGTCGCAGGTCGTCGAGACCGCCGTGCTGCTCGGCCGCTCCCCCGTCCGCATCGTGGTCCGGCACGTCCTGCCGACCGCACTCTGGCCCGTCGTCGCGGTCGCGACGCTCGGCGTCGGCCAGGCGATCGTCTGGGCCTCGGCGCTGAGCTACCTCGGCGTCGGCACACCACCTCCGGCTCCGGAGTGGGGCGCGATGCTCGCCGACGGCCGGACCTACCTGCAGACCGCACCGTGGATGAGCACCTTCCCCGGGCTCGCCATCGTGGTGCTCGCGACCGCCGTCACCGTGCTCGGTCGCGCGATCCGCCGAACAGGAGTCGTCCGATGACCACCGTCCTCGAGGTCCAGGCGCTGCACGTCGCCATCGCGGGCACGCCGATCGTGCACGACGTCGCCCTGCGGGTCGACGCCGGTGAGTGCGTCGCCCTGGTCGGCGCGTCCGGCTCCGGCAAGACCGTCACCGCCCGCGCCGCGCTCGGCCTGTCCGCACCCGGCTCCGCCGTCCGCGCCGACGCCTTCACCGTCGCCGGCCTCGACGTCCGCGCCTTCTCCGATCGTCGGTGGCGCCAGGTGCGCGGGTCTCGGGTCGGCTACGTCGGCCAGGAGGCCCTGGGCGCGTTGGACCCGCTGCGTCCCGTCGGACGCGAGGTCGCCGACAGCCTCCGCCTGCACACCGAGATGGGTGCGGCCGAGCGCGTGGACGCCGTGCGCGATGCCCTGCGTGCGGTGGGCCTCGACCCGGACATCGCGACCGACGGACGACTCGCCGGCACGCTGTCGGGCGGGATGCGGCAGCGGGCCCTCATCGCCGCGGCCACCATCGGGTCGCCGGCGCTCGTGGTCGCCGACGAGCCCACGACCGCACTGGACGCCGGGGTCGCGGTCACCGTGATGGAGCAGCTGCGGGCGGCACAGCAGCGCGGGGCGGGGGTGCTCGTGATCACGCACGACCTCGGGCTCGTCGCGGGGTGGGCCGACCGGGTGGCCGTCATGCACGAGGGCCGGATCGTCGAGCAGGGCCCGGTCGCCTCGGTGTTGCAGGATCCGCAGCACGCCGCGACGCAGGCCCTGGTGCGCGCGGCGCACGGTGCCGATCTGGTCGACCGGTGCGAGGTTGATGGCTCCGTGCAGGCCTCTGACGACGCACCGAGCGGGCAACCTCGCACCGATCGCACGTCCACGCACCGTGCGCCGATCGGCGACCGCGGCACCCAGCACGCAACCTCGCACGGTGCGAGCGGCGTCCTCGTCGCCGCGGGCCTCGCGCGCGACTACGAGGGCGTCCGCGCCGTCGACGACGTGTCGTTCGGGCTCGACCGCGGGCGAGTGCTCGGGGTGATCGGCGCCTCGGGGTCGGGCAAGACCACCCTGGCGCGGGTGTTGCTCGGGCTCGAGACGCCCGACGCCGGCACCGTCTCGCTCGACGGAGCGCCGTGGGTACCACTCCCGGAACACGACCGACGACCCCGACGCCACCGGGTCGCGGCCGTCGTGCAGGACCCCGGCGCCACGTTCGACGAGCGGTGGTCGGTCGAACGGGTCCTCGCCGACGCGTTCTCGCGGGGCGACGACCGCCGCGCCCGTGGCTCCCTCGCCGCCCGGGTGGACGCAGCCCTGCGACAGGTGGACCTCGACCCGGCGCTCCGGCCGCGGTCGCCGCTGACCCTGTCCGGTGGGCAACGGCAGCGACTCGCGATCGCCCGGGCGCTGGCGACCGACCCCGAGGTGATCGTCCTCGACGAGCCGGTGACCGCCCTCGACGCCACCGTGCAGGACGCCGTGCTGACCCTGCTCGAGCGGCTCCGCGACGACACCGGCGTGGCGATGGTGTTCGTGTCGCACGACCTGCGGGCCGTGCGCCGGATGGCCGACGACGTGCTGGTCGTGCACCGGGGCGCGGTCGTCGAGCACGGCCCCGCCGCGACGGTGTTCGCGCGCCCGGCGCACCCCGTGACCGCGCACCTGCTGCAGGCCGCGGAGCGGCTCGCCGCCGGCCCGAGTCTCGCGCAGGGCGACCAGCCTCGGGCCACAGGCCGCGAGGCCGGTCGCTGACGCCGAGTCTCGTGGCCGGCGGCCACGTGCCCTGAACGTGACCGGAGGCCCGGTGCGCGTCCGTGGCGGACGTGCACCGGGCCTCCAGGGCGGGTTGCCGCGGGGCGGCCCCGGGGTCAGGAGTCGGCGGACTCCTTCTTCTGCGCGTCACCCGAGATGATCGGGATCTCACTCGTCGCGAACTCCTTCGCCCAGTCGGACTGCGCGAACTCCGAGTTCGGGTCGTTGTAGTCGTCGATCACGCCGGCGACCTCGTCCTCGGAACCGACCGTCGGGCCGGAGCCCATGAGCGGGGTGGCGGCGGTCTCCTTGGTGAAGTACACCGCGACGAGCCCGATGACAGCGGCCAGCATCAGGTAGAAGGCCGGGATGTCCTCGGCCCAGCCGTAGCCGGCGTCCTTCGCGGCGTTGATGAGCGCCGAGGTCGCGAGCGGGGTCGTGCCACCGAACAGCGACACCGAGACGTTGAACGCGATCGCGAGCGCGCCGTAGCGGATGATCGTCGGGAACAGCGCGGGCAGCGTCGACGGCATCGTCGAGGTGAACGTGACGAGCACGACGCCGAGGATGAGCAGGCCGGAGAACACCCCGACGCCCGTGCCGGTCTGGACGAGTTTGAGGGCCGGCCAGGACAGCAGGATGAAGCCGATGCAGCCGGCGGCGAGCACCGGGCGACGACCGAACTTGTCGGACAGCCGGCCGCCGAACGTGATGACGACCATCATGAGCAGCATCACGACGACGATCAGGATGAGGCCGAACGTGGCGTTCTGGCCGAGGTTCTGCTCGAGGTAGGTCGGCATGTACGACAGCAGCATGTAGTCGGTCACGTTGAAGACCAGGACCAGGCCGATGCAGATGATGAGCGCGCGCCAGTTCTCGGCGAAGAGCTTGAGGAACGGGGTCTTCTGCCCCTCGCGCTCGGCGGCCTGCTCCTGCTGCTTCTGGAAGGCCGGGGTCTCCTCGAGCTTGAGGCGCAGGTACAGCCCGATCAGGCCGAGCGGGCCCGCGATGATGAACGGGATGCGCCAGCCCCAGCTGAGCAGGGCGTCCTCGGACAGGCCGAACTGCAGGCCGGTGACGATCGACGCGCCGAGCACGTAGCCGGCCAGGGTGCCGAACTCGAGCCACGAGCCCATGAACCCACGGCGCTTGTCGGGCGAGTACTCGGCGATGAAGGTCGCGGCGCCGCCGTACTCACCGCCGGTCGAGAAGCCCTGCACGAAGCGGGCCACGAGCAGCAGGACCGGGGCCCAGAAGCCGATCGAGTCGTACGACGGGATCAGGCCGATCATCAGCGTGCCGGCGGCCATCAGGATCATCGTCAGCGCGAGGACCTTCTGCCGGCCGATCCGGTCGCCGATCGGACCGAAGACGGCGCCACCGATCGGTCGGACGATGAACGCCGCGGCGAAGAAGCCGAAGGTCGCGACGATGTTCGCGGCCGGGTCGCCCTGCGGCAGGAAGACCTGCGAGATCGTGACGGTCAGGTACGCGAAGATGCCGAAGTCGAACCACTCCATCGCGTTGCCGAGGGCGGCGGCCGCCACGGCGCGCTTGAGCAGCGACTCCTCGACGACGGTGACGTCGTCCTTCGTCAGCTTGCGCCGAGCGCGCTTCGCAGCGCCCTTCGAGCGCAGCGGTCGGTCGCCGTGCGGCAACGGCCGATCGCCGTGCGGGTGGGGTGCGTCGTTCGGTGCCAAGTCGTTCCTCCGGTGTGCGGTGCGTCCTTCGGGCGTCCGGCGGACGGCAACGGTGCAGTTCCTGCGAACCCGCGCTCGCCGGACAAACTCCGACAGACTACCAGGTCTCCGGCGTGTCCGACAGGTCGGTGTGGTAATCGCCGCTCCGACGCGTCACCGATCGGAGCGGAGGAAAACCGGGGCTGCCCGGACCCGCACCGACGCCGCACCGCGGACCACGGTCAGCCGGCTCGTCGCCCCGGTCGCCGAGACCAGCGAGGAGCCGCCCGGCACGCCGACCGACGTCGTGCGGACTCCCGACGTCGACCAGACGACGCGGACCACGTCCCCGCCCGAGCCGTACCTGACGATCCAGACCCCGCCCGTGCCGGCCCGTTCGACCGCCACGAACCGGCGATCACCGACGGTGCGCACGAGGACCGCGTAGGCCGCGGCAGCCCGCCGCGCCGTGTACCCACCACTGGCTGAGCCGTACAGGCCGTACCCGGTCGGTGTCGACGCCGCGTCGTTCAGGGTGAACGGCACGACGAGCGTGGCACCGAGGTGCGCGGCGAGCGCTCCCCAGCGCACCAGCCAGGCGGACTGCACTGCGGGGGTGACGGTACCCGCCTGCCCCGGCGGACCGGCCTGCCAGCCGCCTTCGGTCCACCAGACCGGGACGGAGCGGTGTTGCGCCGTGAGGGCCGTCCGGAGCTCCCGCATCGCAGGCCCCAGAGTCGTCTCCGGCGGTCGTGTCCCGGTGTACGCGTGGACCGACACCGCGTCGACCGTCGCCGGACCACCTGCGGCGAGCCACTGCCGGAGCCACGGGTGCAGGCCGTCCGCCCCGAGCAGGCTCATGGCGGGACCCGCCACCACGGAGCCCGGCGCCGCGGCGTGGACGGCCGCGGACGCCGCCCGGGTCAGTGCGACGTAGCGTGCAGCACTGCTGGCCTCCGGCGCGACGGTGTTCGGCCACTCGTTCCAGATCTCGTACCCCGCCACGTCCGGGCCGAACGTCGCGGCGACGAACCCCGCGTACCGCGCGAACGCGGCGATGCCGGCGGCTGTGGTCGGACCACCACCGCCGTCGTGGTGGGGATTGCCGTAGTCGAGGACGATGAGCGGTCGGATCCCCGCCGCGCGGAGACGGTCGACGGACTTCCGGTACGACGCGGGCATGACGAGTTCGTCCCGGGCCTTCTCGACGCCCGTCCACCACAGGTCGACCCGAGCGGTCCCCACGCCGAGCCCCGCCGCGAGGGCCACCTTCGCGCCGTCCGCCGTGGTGTCGATGCCGGAACCGATCCCGAACCGAGCCGAACCGGTCGCGGCCGCAGCCGCGGCCGCGGCCGCGGCCGGCACCGGCGGGGACATCGGCAGGAGCAGCGCGGCCACACCGACGAAGGCGGTCGCGACTTTCTCGAAGGTATTCACGGATTGCACCCTACGAGCATTTCCTATCAATGCAAACAATTGCATTCGTGCGGCATTTGCGCATTTCCGCCGAAAGAATTCCCCATCCAGCATTCCCGCGGTCGACTCCGGGTCTCCGGCACCGGGTAACCTTGGGACACCACGCACCAGGCGTGGACACTCAGGCACCTCATCACGGACTCGGTGCCGCACACACGCACGGAAGGCGCAGCCATGACCAAGCCCATGCCCGAGAAGCCCAGCGTCGACGGACTCGAGCAGGTCTGGGGGCCGGTCTGGGAGCAGGACGGCACCTACCGCTTCGACCGTGACGCCGCCGGCCACCGCGACGCCGTCTACTCGATCGACACCCCGCCGCCGACCGCCTCCGGGTCGCTGCACATCGGGCACGTCTTCTCGTACACGCACACCGACCTCAAGGCGCGGTTCGAGCGCATGCGGGGCAAGCACGTCTTCTACCCGATGGGCTGGGACGACAACGGCCTGCCGACCGAGCGCCGCGTGCAGAACTACTACGGCGTCCGCTGCGACCCGACGCTCCCCTACGACCCCGACTTCACGCCGCCGTTCGAGGGCGGCGACGGCAAGTCGTCGAAGGCCGCCGACCAGCTGCCGATCTCGCGCCGCAACTTCATCGCGCTGTGCGACCAGCTGACCGTGCAGGACGAGCAGCAGTTCGAGGAGCTCTTCCGCACCCTCGGGCTGTCGGTGGACTGGACGCAGTCGTACCGCACCATCGACGACACCTCGCGGGCCAGCGCCCAGCGTGCCTTCCTCCGCAACCTCGAGCGCGGCGAGGCCTACCAGGCCGACGCCCCGACCCTGTGGGACGTCACGTTCCGCACCGCGGTCGCGCAGGCCGAGCTCGAGGACAAGGAGATGCCCGGCGCGTACCACGGCATCGCGTTCCACCGTGCGGACGGCGGCGACGACGTCGTGATCCAGACGACCCGTCCCGAGCTGCTGCCGGCGTGCGTCGCCCTCGTCGCGCACCCGGACGACGAGCGGTTCCAGGACCTGTTCGGCACCACGGTCCGCTCCCCCCTGTTCGACGTCGAGGTCCCGGTGCTCGCACACCACCTGGCGCAGAAGGACAAGGGTGCCGGCATCGCGATGGTCTGCACCTTCGGCGACACCACCGACGTGGTCTGGTGGCGCGAGCTGCAGCTGCCGAACCGCGCGATCCTCGGCTTCGACGGCCGTGTCCGTTCCGACGAGCCCGCGTGGATCGAGTCGGCGACCGGCAAGGCGCTCTACGCCGAGATGGCCGGCAAGACCGTGTTCTCGGCGAAGAAGGTCGTCGTGGACGCCCTGACCGAGTCCGGCGAGCTCGTCGGCGACGTCAAGACGATCAACCACCCGGTGAAGTTCTTCGAGAAGGGCGACAAGCCCCTCGAGATCGTCTCGACCCGCCAGTGGTACATCGTCAACGGCGCCCGCGACGAAGCCCTGAAGACGACGCTCCGCGCCCGCGGCGAGGAGATCGCGTTCCACCCCGACTTCATGCGCGTCCGCTACGACAACTGGGTCGGTGGCCTGTCCGGCGATTGGCTCATCTCGCGCCAGCGCTTCTTCGGCGTTCCGATCCCCGTCTGGTACCCGCTCGACGCCGACGGCAACCCGGTGTTCGACCAGCCGATCGTCCCGACCGAGGCGCAGCTGCCCGTCGACCCGTCGTCCGACCCGGCACCCGGCTACTCCGAGGACCAGCGCGGCATGGCCGGCGGGTTCCAGGGCGAGCTCGACGTCATGGACACTTGGGCCACGTCGTCGCTCACCCCGCAGCTCGCGGGCAAGTGGGAGACCGACCCGGCGCTCTACGACCTGGTGTACCCGTACGACGTCCGCCCGCAGGCGCAGGACATCATCCGCACGTGGCTCTTCACGACGGTGCTCCGCAGCCAGCTCGAAGCGGACACCGTGCCGTGGAAGCACGCGAGCATCTCCGGCTTCATCGTCGACCCCGACCGCAAGAAGATGTCGAAGTCGAAGGGCAACGTCGTCACGCCGCTGTCGATCCTCGAGCAGCATGGCGCCGACGCGGTCCGCTACTGGGCGGCCTCGTCCAAGCTCGGCACCGATGCGGCCTTCGACCCGCAGAACCCGAAGCAGATCAAGGTCGGACGTCGTCTGGCGATCAAGGTCCTGAACGCCGCCAAGTTCGTCTACGGCTTCCCGCTGCCCGAGGGTGCCACGAGCGTGACCGAGGCGCTCGACGTCGACATGCTCGCCGAGCTCGGTGCGGTCGTCGAGCAGGCCACCGCCGCGTTCGACGGCTTCGACCACGCCCGCGCGCTCGAGATCACGGAGCGGTTCTTCTGGACCTTCTGCGACGACTACCTCGAGCTCGTGAAGGAGCGTGCCTACGGCACGGCGGCCGACGCGACGCACGAGACCCAGGCGAGCGCGGTCCTGGCGCTGCGCGGCGCGATCGACGTGCTGCTCCGACTGCTGGCACCGTTCCTCCCGTACGCGACGGAAGAGGTGTGGGCCTGGACCCACGAGACCAGCGTGCACCGGGCCTCCTGGCCGACCGCTGCCGACCTGCCCACCGACGCGGCCCCCACCGGGCTGCTCGCGGCCGTCGGACAGGCGCTCATCGGGATCCGCGGCGCGAAGACGTCGGCGAAGGCGTCCCAGAAGACGCCCGTCACGCGTGCCATCGTCGCCGCGCCGGCCGAGACGCGGGCGCTCATCGAGCGCGCGGCGGTCGACCTGGCGGCCGTCGGCCGCATCGAGAACCTGTCGTTCGTCGACGGCGACGAGCTCGCCGTCACCGAGATCGAGCTGGCGGAACAGCAGGCGTAACGTCGGTCGTCCGGGCCGAGTCGCGTCGGCGACCCGGCCCGTCCACCACCGGACAGGAGGCACGGATGCAGTTGGGCACACGATGGAGCGTGGGTGGGGAGCCGCCTGCGCGACTGCCCGAAGCGATGGTCGTCCCCGTGCGCGGGGTCGAGGACGAACTGGCGGCCGAGTCGGTCGACACGGGGACGTGGGGCTGGACCCTGACGTTCCTCGAGGGCAAGCCGATCGTCGAGCTCGACGACGGCACCTCGATCCACCTCGACGATGCCGGGCACGCCCAGGTCACGAACCCCGACGACGCCGCGGAAGAGGACTAGCGCGGAGCGAGGTTGCTCGGTGAGCAGAAATGGTCGGGTCCCCGGTGGGAACCCGACCATTTCTGCTCACGATGCGAGCGGCTACTCGGCGAGCCAGGTGAGCAGGACCTCGTTCACCTCGGCGGTGTGCGTGGTGAGCAGGCCGTGCGGGGCGCCCTCGATCTCGACGTACTTCGCGGCCGGCAGCGCCTTGGTGAAGCGGCGACCGGTGGCGTCGATCGGCAGGATGTTGTCCGCCGTGCCGTGCACGATGAGCGTCGGGACGGTCACCTTCGGGATGTCCTGACGGAAGTCGGTCGGCCAGGTCAGCGGTGCTGCGGCGGACGCGATCGCACCCGAGCCGGCGGCGATGTTCCAGGCGTTGCGGACGGCCTCTTCCGAGATGCGTGAGCCGAGGTTCTCCGACAGGTTGAAGAAGTCCTGGTAGAAGTTTGTGAAGTACGCGTACCGGTCCTTCTTGACGTCGGCGGCGATGCCCTCGAAGAACGACATCGGGCCGGCGCCGTCGGGGTTGTCGTCGGTGATGGCCAGGAAGGGCTCGAGCGAGGCGAGGAACGCGACCTTCGCGATGCGGTCCTGTCCGTGGCGGCCGATGTAGCGGGCGATCTCGCCGGTGCCCATCGAGAAGCCGACCAGGATCACGTCGCGCAGGTCGAGGGTCTCGAGGACGGTGTGCAGGTCGTCGGCGAAGGTGTCGTAGTCGTAGCCGGTGCTCGGCTGCGAGGACTGCCCGAAGCCGCGGCGGTCGTACGTGATCACGCGGTAGCCGGCCTCGAGCAGGGCCGGGGTCTGGCCCTCCCACGAGTTGCCGTCGAGGGGGAAGCCGTGGATCAGCACGATCGGCTGACCGGTTCCCTTGTCCTCGTAGTGGAGTTCGATGTCGACGCTGTTCTCGGTTCCGACGGTGATGGCACCCATGATCGTTTCCTTCCCTGAGCCTCGCGGAGAACGTCCGTTCTCCGTCGATGTGCCTTACACTAGAGAACGATCGTTCCCGGCGCAACTCGGGAACGGTGAACACGCAGCGAACGGGGTACGTCATGGCAACCAGCACCATCAGCACGGTCGAAGCCGACGTCCGCGCACACATCGTGGACGTCGCCGACCAGCTGTTCTACGCGCGCGGCATCCAGTCCGTCGGCATGGACGAGATCCGCACGGGCGCAGGCGTCTCGCTGAAGAAGCTCTACGCGGCCTTCCCGGGCAAGGAGCAGCTCATCGCGGCCGTCCTGTCCGGGCGCCACGACATCTGGGAGCGCGGCGTGCACGGTGCGGTCGAGGTGGCCACGACCCCGCGCGACAAGCTGCTCGCGGTGTACGACTTCCTCGAGTCGTGGTTCGGCGACGACACGTTCCGCGGCTGCGGGTTCATCAACGCCTTCGGGGAGCTCGGCGCGACCTCGCCCGCGGTCGCCGAGATCGCCCGCGACCACAAGGACTCGTTCCAGCGGTTCGTGCAGGAGCTCACCGCCGAGGTCGTCGCCGATCCGGACCGAGCCGAGGAACTCGCCGCACAGCTCGCCCTGCTCGCCGAGGGCGCGCAGACCACTGCTGCCATCGCCGGCACCACGGAACCTGCAGCGCACGCCCGCCGTGCCGCGTCGACGCTGATCGACGCCGCGACGGGGCCGTCCCGCTGACCTGGTCGTTCCGGGCGTACCTGGTCGTTCCGGGCGTACCTGGTCGGTTCTTTCGACCAGGTACGCCCGATTCCGCTTTCCAAGCCGGTCGCGATGGGAAGGAACGCACCCACAAGGCGGACTGGGCCCACGCCGCCGGTTCCGGTGCGACGCGCCAGCGGCGCGACGGCCGTGCCGGTGGGGGGAGGCGCGGGGCCAGGCCGCCACGGGCCTCCCGTCCGCCCCGTCGCGGCGCGACGTCCGTAGGGTGGTTGCCATGGCAACCCCGTTCGACATCCCGAGCACCCTCCCCTACGCCCTGCCGCCCTTCGGCGACGTGCGACTCGAGCACTACCGACCGGCCTTCGAGGCCGGCATGGCCGAGCAGCGCGCCGAGGTCGAGGCCATCGCCACTGATCCGCACGCACCGACGGTCGAGAACACCCTCATCGCCCTCGAGCGCTCCGGGCAGCTGCTGACCCGTGTCAGCCACGTGTTCTTCACGCTGTCGTCGGCGGACTCGACGCCGGAGCTGCACGACCTCGAGGCCGAGGTCTCGCCGTTGCTCGCCGCCCACCGCGACGCGATCACGCTGGACTCCCGGCTCTACGCCCGCGTGCAGTCCGTGCTCGACGGCGCCGCAGCCGCCGGGCTCGAGGGCGAAGCGCTCCGCCTGGTCGAGCGCACCCACGCCGAGATGACCCTGGCGGGCGCCGGGCTCGACGACGCCGGCAAGGAGCGCCTGACCGCCATCAACCAGGAGCTGTCGACGCTCACGACCACCTTCGAGCGCAACCTGCTCGAGGACACCAACGACTCCGCCGTGCACGTGACCGACGAAGCCGAGCTCGAGGGGCTCGACGACGGCGCGAAGTCCGCCGCTGCCGGTTCCGCTGCGGACCGCGGCCTCGAGGGCTGGCTCATCACCCTGCCGCTCTACACCGGCCACCCGTGGCTGCCGTCGCTCGCGAACCGCGACCTGCGCGAGCGGATCATGCGCGCCTCGCTCGCCCGCGGCCGCCGCGGCAACCAGTACGACAACCGCGAGGTCCTGCTGCGCATCGTGCGGCTCCGTGCCGAGCGCGCCGAACTGCTCGGGTTCCCGAACCACGCCGCGGTCGTCACCGCCGACGAGACGGCGAAGACCCCCGAGGCCGTCGACGGACTGCTGTCGTCGCTCGTCGGCGCTGCAGCCCGGAACGCCGACGACGAGCGGGCCGTCCGGTCCCGAACGGTCGGGTTCGACATCGAGTCGTGGGACTGGGCCTACGCCACCGAGATCCTGCGCGGAGAGCAGTTCGCCGCGGACAGCTCGGCGCTCCGACCGTACTTCGAGGCCGACCGGGTTCTGCGCGACGGTGTCTTCCACGCCGCGGGTGCCCTCTACGGCCTGACCTTCACCGAGCGCCCGGACCTGCACGGCTACAACGACGAGGTCCGTGTCTTCGAGGTCACCGGCGACGACGACGAACCGGTTGGCCTGTACCTGCTCGACCTGTACACGCGCGACGGCAAGCGCGGCGGCGCGTGGATGAACCCCGTGGTCGAGCAGTCCGAGCTGCTCGGCACGCTGCCCGTCGTGGTGAACAACCTCAACGTCGCGAAGCCGGCCCCCGGGTCACCGACGCTGCTCATCCAGGACGAGGTCGAGACGCTCTTCCACGAGTTCGGCCACGCGCTGCACGGCCTCATCGCCCGCACCACGTACCCCCGGTTCTCTGGCACGAACGTCGAGCGCGACTTCGTCGAGTTCCCGAGCCAGGTGAACGAGATGTGGGTGTCGTGGCCGTCGGTCCTGGCGAACTACGCGAAGCACCACGAGACCGGCGCCCCGCTGCCGCCCGAGCTCGTCCTGGGCCTGAGCGAGTCCGAGGGCTTCAACGAGGGCTTCGGCACCACCGAGTACCTGGCCGCGGCGTTGCTCGACCAGGCGTGGCACCGGCTGTCCTCCGCCGACGCCGCTGCGGTCACGTCCGTCGAGGACTTCGAGCGGAACGCCCTCACCGCCGCCGGTATCGCCGTCGAGGCCGTGCCGCCGCGCTACTCGTCGACGTACTTCGCCCACACGTTCTCGGGCGGGTACGACGCCGGGTACTACGGCTACATCTGGTCCGAGGTGCTCGACGCCGACACGGTCGAGTGGTTCCGCGACAACGGCGGGGTCTCCCGGGAGGCCGGCCGTCGGTTCGCATCACGGCTGCTGGGTGTCGGCGGCGCGAAGGACCCGCTCGAGGCGTACCGCGACTTCCGCGGGCGCGACGCCGAGGTCGGACCGCTGCTGCGCCGCCGCGGCCTCGAGTAGGGCGCGGGCGCTTCCGGGCGTACCGCGTCGAATCGGGCGTACCTGGTCGGAACTTCCGACCAGGTACGCCCGATCTCACTTTCCATCGCAGCCGTCATGGGAAGAACCAGGCGTCGACCCGCGGGCCGTGCCGACCGCCCCACCACGACGAAGCCCCGCACCGATCCGGTGCGGGGCTTCGGAGCGAGCGGAGCGCTACGCCGACTTCTCGACGCGCTTCGCCCGCGGCCGGGGCACGATGGTCGGCGCTGCGTTCTCGAGCACGGACTCGCGGGTGATCACCACGCGGGCGACGTCGTCGTCGGACGGGACGTCGAACATCACCGGGCCGAGCACCTCTTCGAGGATGGCGCGCAGGCCACGGGCACCGGTCTGGCGCAGCACGGCCAGGTCGGCGATCGCCTCGAGCGCGCCCTGGTCGAACTCGAGCTCGACGCCGTCGATCTGGAACATCCGCTGGTACTGCTTGATCAGCGCGTTCTTCGGCTCGGTCAGGATCTGCATGAGGGCGGCCTGGTCGAGCTGCGACACCGTGGTGACGACGGGCAGACGACCGATGAACTCGGGGATCAGGCCGAACTTGTGCAGGTCTTCCGGCAGGACCTCGGAGTAGAGGTCCTGGTGGTCGGTCGCGCTGTGCAGCGGCGCCCCGAAGCCGATCCCCCGCTTGCCGACGCGCGAGGACACGATGTCCTCGAGCCCGGCGAACGCACCGGCGACGATGAACAGGACGTTCGTCGTGTCGATCTGGATGAACTCCTGGTGCGGGTGCTTGCGACCACCCTGCGGCGGGACCGACGCGACGGTGCCCTCGAGGATCTTGAGCAGTGCCTGCTGCACGCCTTCGCCGGAGACGTCGCGCGTGATCGACGGGTTCTCGGCCTTGCGGGCGATCTTGTCGACCTCGTCGATGTAGATGATGCCGGTCTCGGCGCGCTTGACGTCGTAGTCGGCGGCCTGGATCAGCTTGAGCAGGATGTTCTCGACGTCTTCACCGACGTAGCCGGCCTCGGTCAGGGCGGTGGCGTCGGCGACGGCGAACGGCACGTTGAGGCGCTTCGCCAGGGTCTGCGCCAGGTAGGTCTTGCCGCAGCCGGTCGGGCCGATGAGCAGGATGTTCGACTTCGCGATCTCGATGTCGTCGCGGTCTTCGGCAGCGGTGATCTGCCCCTGCGCACGGATGCGCTTGTAGTGGTTGTAGACGGCCACGGCGAGGGCGCGCTTCGCCGGGTCCTGCCCGATGACGTACTCCTGCAGGAAGTCGAAGATCTCGCGCGGCTTCGGCAGTTCGAAGTCACCGCTCGAGGTGTCCTCGCCGGCTTCTGCCAGACGCTCCTCGATGATCTCGTTGCACAGCTCGACGCACTCGTCACAGATGTAGACACCCGGACCGGCGATCAACTGCTGGACCTGCTTCTGGCTCTTGCCGCAGAAGGAGCACTTGAGGAGGTCCCCGCTCTCTCCGATGCGTGCCATTGCCGTGCCTCCCTGGTTGGACGTGCCGGCCCGCGCACTCGCACCGGCCGCTGGTGCACCGCTGCTGGTGGGCACCTCGTCGTGGACACGAGCCTAACCGCAACCGGTGACACCGACCGTGCGGCGCCGCGGGATTTCGCGCGCGCGTTCGCCCAGGGCGTTCGGGCCTGCTACCGTGATCCAGTCTTCTCTACAAGTTGTAGAAACACCGTCCCGACCATCGAAGGATCCCCATGCAGAAGCGTCTCGCCGCCGGCGGCGCCGTCACCCTCGGCGCCGTGGCCGTCATCGTCCTCGGCACCGCCGGCGCAGCCAGCGCGCACGTGTCCGCGACGGCCACCTCGACCGCCGCGAACTCGTACACCACGGCGACCTTCTCGGTCCCGCACGGCTGCGACGGCTCCCCCACCACGAAGATCGAGTTCCAGGTGCCGGAGTCCGTCATCGAGGTCACCCCCACCGTGAACCCGAACTGGAAGATCACGAAGGCGACCGAGCCCTACACGAGCCCCTCCGCCGCGGCCGTCGGTGAGCACGCCGAGGACGCCGCCGAGCGCGTCACGAGCATCACCTACACCGCGAAGACCCCGCTCCCCGCCGACGAGCGCGACACCTTCGCCCTCTCCTTCTCGCTGCCGGACGGCAAGGCCGGTGACCTCGTCGAGTTCCCCGCGATCCAGACCTGCGAGAAGGGCTCGGTCGAGTGGAGCCAGGAGCAGCAGGCCGGCGAGGCCGAGCCCGAGCACCCGGCCCCCTCGATCACGCTGACCGCGGCCGAGGCCACGGACGACGACGGTGACCCGGTCGCCACCACCCCGACCGCCGAGGCCGCAGCCGGCTCGACGACCCCCGCGGACCCCGACCTGGTCGGCCGCTTCCTCGGCCTGGGCGGTCTGGTGCTCGGCGCCGTCGCCCTGGTCGTCGCCGTCGCCGGCACGCGTCGTCGGAGCTCCGCCAAGTGACGCAGCGCGGCTCGCGTCGGACTCGGCTGCGGTCCTCTGCCTGGAGGCTCGTGGCCGGGTCCGCCGCGGTCGTCGCGATCGCGGGCGGTGCGGTCCTCGGGCTCGCGGGTCCCGCCAGCGCGCACAACTACCTGATCGCGTCCACCCCGGAGGTCGGCGGCACGCTCACGAGCCTGCCGAAGGCGTTCGAGATCACCACGAACGACAAGCTGCTCGACATCGGCGACTCCGGGTCGGGCTTCGCCTTCCGGGTCGTGGGCCCGGACGGGAAGTACTACGAGGACGGCTGCGTCGACATCGACGGCCCCTCGATGACCACGCCCGCCGCACTCGGCGACTCGGGGAAGTACACCGTCGAGTGGCAGATCGTCTCCGCCGACGGCCACACCGTCTCCGACGAGTACGCCTTCACGTGGAAGGCCCCGTCCGGCTCCTCCGCGGCCTCGGGATCGACCACGCCGCCGACCTGCGCCACCGCGGGAGACGACTCCACCGAGGCCGCCACCACCGGCACCGCCTCGGGTGACACCGACTCGGCCACGACCGACGCGCTCTGGATCGGCGCCGGAGGCGTCGTCCTCGTCGCCTCGGTCGTCGCGGTCCTGCTGCTCCTGCGGCGCCGCCCCGCGCCCGAGACGGACGACACCGAAGACTGACACCGCCGCACGACGAAGGCCCCACACCGATCGGTGCGGGGCCTTCGTCGTTCCTGCTGGTGCTACTTGACGAGCGCCGGCAGGTTCTTGCGGCTGGTGAGGACCTGGTCGATCAGGCCGTACTCCACGGCTTCCTGCGCGGACATGATCTTGTCGCGCTCGATGTCGTGGTTGATCTCCTCCGGCGTCTTGTTGGAGTGCTTCGACAGCGTCTCCTCGAGCCAGGTGCGCATGCGGAGGATCTCCGCCGCCTGGATCTCGATGTCCGACGCCTGGCCGCCACCCTGCTGGACAGCGGGCTGGTGGATGAGCACGCGGGCGTTCGGCAGGGCCAGACGCTTGCCCGGCGTGCCACCGGCGAGGAGCACCGACGCAGCCGAGGCGGCCTGACCGAGGCAGACCGTCTGGATCTGCGGACGGATGTACTGCATCGTGTCGTAGATCGCCGTCATCGCGGTGAACGAGCCACCGGGCGAGTTGATGTACATGACGATGTCGCGGTCGGGGTCCATCGACTCGAGCACGAGCAGCTGGGCCATGACGTCGTCAGCCGACGCGTCGTCGACCTGGACACCGAGGAACACGATGCGGTCCTCGAAGAGCTTCGCGTACGGGTCCTGGCGCTTGTAGCCGTAGGCCGTGCGCTCCTCGAAGCTCGGCAGGATGTACCGATCGGAGGGAGCCGGGACGTTCTGCGCGCCACCGAGCATTGGGAGATGCATTCTCGTTTCCTTTTCTTCGGTGGGGGTCAGGACTGGGCGTCGGGGTCGGCAGCCGCGGTCGGCGTCGCGCCGTCACCGACGGTGCCACCACCGCCGACGACCTCGGCCGACGAGGCACGCAGGTGGTCGACGAAGCCGTACTCGAGGGCTTCCTGCGCGCTGAACCAGTTGTCGCGGTCGTTGTCCTTGAGGACCTGCTCGATCGACTTGCCGGTCTGCTCGGCCGTGAGCTCCGCCATGCGCTGCTTCATGTCGAGGATGACCTTGGCCTGCGTCTGGATGTCGGCAGCGGTACCGCCGAACCCGCCGGACGGCTGGTGCAGCAGGACGCGGGCGTTCGGCGTGATGTAGCGCTTGCCCGGCGTGCCGGAGGACAGCAGGAACTGTCCCATCGACGCGGCCAGGCCGATGCCCACGGTGACGATGTCGTTCGGGACGAACTGCATCGTGTCGTAGATCGCCATGCCGGCGGTGATCGAGCCACCGGGCGAGTTGATGTAGAGGTAGATGTCCTTCTCAGGGTCCTCGGCGGCGAGCAGCAGCAGCTTGGCTGCGATCTCGTTCGAGTTGTCGTCGCGGACCTCGGAGCCGAGCCACACGATCCGGTCTCTCAGAAGGCGGTCAAAAACACTGGGGTTCAGTGTTGCTTCGGCCATGGAAAAGCTCCCGTTCAGTTGTCGCTTGTTGTCGAACTTATCGGTTGCAACGCACCACTTCGCGTGTGTTCGCCGACAGCAATGCGGTGGTGCGGAAAACACGAGACGGGAGGCACGGTGCCAGCTGGCACCGTGCCTCCCGTCTGTATCGCTGGTGGCGTCGAGTTCGTTACTCGGCGTCCTCAGCAGGGGCCTGCGCGACGCCCGCCGTGAAGGCGGACAGGTCGACTGCGTCGCCGTTGGTGTCCTTGACGGTCACCTTCGACAGGACGGTCGCGACTGCCTTCGAGCGGGCGACCTCGCCGACCATGCCCGGGATCTGGCCGTTCTGGTCGATGACCTTGATGAACTCGGCCGGCTCCATGCCGTACTGCGCAGCAGCCTGGATGAGGTACTGGGTCAGTTCCTCCTGGGAGACCTGGATCTCCTCCTTCTCGGCGATGGAGTCGAGGAGGATCTGCGAGCGGAAGGCCTTCTCGCTGGACTCGGAGACCTCCTTGCGGTGCTCGTCGTCCTCGAGGCGGTTCTCCTGCTCGAGGTGACGGTGCACCTCGTCCTCGATGAGCTGCTCCGAGATCGGGATGTTGACGTCCTCGATGAGCTTCTCGACGAGCTTGTCGCGAGCCGCGGCGCCCTGAGCGAAGGTCTTGGACTTCGCGATCTGCTCCTTGAGGTCCGCCTTGAGCTCGTCGATCGTGTCGAACTGGCTGGCGATCTGGGCGAACTCGTCGTCGGCCTCGGGGAGCTCGCGCTCCTTGACGGCGGTGACGGTGACGGCGATCTGGGCGGTCTCGCCCTCGCGGTCGCCACCGACGAGCTTCGACTCGAAGTTCGTCGACTCGCCGGCGGTCAGGGACTCGAGCGCCTCGTCGATGCCCTCGAGCAGGTCGCCGGAGCCGATCTCGTAGGAGACGCCGGTGGCCGAGTCGACCTCGTCGTCGCCGATGCTGGCGGTCAGGTCGATCTGCGCGAAGTCGCCGGTCTTCGCCGGACGGTCGACGGTCACGAGCGTGCCGAAGCGGGTGCGCAGGTTCTGCAGCTCCTCTTCGATCTCGTCGTCCGACACCTCGACGGCGTCGACGGTGAGCTCGTACGCGGAGTAGTCCGGCAGGTCGAACTCGGGGCGGACGTCGACCTCGAAGGTGAGGACGAGGTCGCCCGCGAAGTCGGCGAGGTTCGGCAGCTCGGCGACGTCGGCCTCGGCACGGCCGAGGATGCGCAGCTCCTGCTCTTCGACCGCCTGGCGGTAGAAGTTGTCGATGGCGTCACCGACGGCGTGGTTCAGGACCTCGCCACGGCCGACGCGCTGGTCGACGATCGCCGGCGGGACCTTGCCCTTGCGGAAGCCGGGGATGTTGATCTGCTCGGCGATGTGCTTGTACGCGTGGTCGATGCTCGGCTTGAGATCTTCCGGCGTCACGTTCACGGTGAGCTTGACGCGGGTGTCGCTCACCTTGTCGACGGTGCTGGTGGCCACGGGATGTTCTCCTGTTGGTTGACGTTCGTGTGGTCGATGGTTCTCGAGGACCTGGTCGGGGCGACAGGAGTTGAACCTGCGACCTCCCGCTCCCAAAGCGGGCGCTCTACCAAGCTGAGCTACGCCCCGTTTGACTGGGCCAGGGTGTCCGCGCGCGCCGAAGGGCGCATGCGACGCCGATGAGTCTAGCGGTCCCCCGGTGCGCGGTTCCCGGGAGGGACGTCACTCGTCCGCTGCGGCGCGTCGCAGGCCGTTGCGCCACCGCACGCCGACCACCACCTGGACCCCGAGCGCCGCGACAGCGAGCACGATGCCGACGACGATCCGCCACACGTGCAGCAGGGCGTGCGCGGGCTGCGACTGCGGATCGCCGAACAGCTCCGGGCGCATCGAGAACACGATCGCGGCGAGGACCACCAGCGCGTAGGAGACCACGCGCGACCAGCGGATCGTGCGCTCGGCGCCGGCGTCCGGCTTGGGGATGACGCGCCCTGGCATGTCGTGCTCGTTCGTCCAGTACTCGTTCGTCCGCTACGATGGTCGGGCTGCGACACGTGCGCAGCGCGGGGATGTAGCTCAATGGTAGAGCCCCAGTCTTCCAAACTGGCCACGCGGGTTCGATTCCCGTCATCCCCTCTCTTGCTTCAGCTGGTGCGCGGTTACACGCTCGGTGCGAGGTTGTTCCGGCGCACCGAGCGATCAACCTCGCACGGAGCGAACACGCGCACCGTGCGTGGTCAGGGGCCGCCGAGCTCGAGCGTGATCTGCGGGGCGTCCCCGAGGTCCACGTGCGCACGCTTGCGCTCGGCCGCCCGGAGCGGCACGAGGTACCCGCCGTCCTTCGGGAACAACGAGGTCGTCCAGGTCACCGGGCCGATCGTCACCCGGGCGGGGATCACACCCCACCCGTAGGTGAGCATCGGCGCGAGGTCGGCGATGACCTCGGCGGCGTCCGGCGGCACGACGGCGAAGAAGAACGGTGACGGGCCGCGCCACTCGATCACCTCACCGCGGAACTCGAGCTCCATGTCGCGATCGTACGGCCGCGTCGTCGAGCGCGCCGGACCGGGTTCCGATCTCGGTCCGTGACGGTTCCGGTTCACGATCACCGGGATCTGCGAACCGGAACCGTCAAGCGCGAGGAGGAACTGGTGCCTCCTCGGAGCCAGCGGGACGTGGACGACGGACGCGCCCCGTGTTTCCAGGCCGGAACCGGGGAGCACGGGGCGCGAGCCGCCGTCAGGACGGAAGGGTCAGCGGTACGACGCGGCCTGCCCGTAGAGCTGCTGCGTCATGGCGGAGACGTAGGCGGACTTGTCACCTCCCGGCAGGTTGTACGTCATGAAGACGCCGTACCCGTCCGCCTTCGTGCGCTGCGCGAGCGACACCGCCGTCGACTGCGAGGTGTTCTGGATGTCCACCGCCGCAGCGGACAACCGGTCCTTGCCGAGCCCCGGGATCGACGGCGCCGAGTACGTGCCGTAGTAGGGGTTCCAGGCGTAGTCGAGCTTCGAGCCGACGGTGCTGCTCGACGACGACAGTGAGGACGAGGCCGGGCCGATGTCGTAGAACGAGATGAGCTTGCCGGGCATCTGGGCACGCAGCGCGGTGATGAGCCAGCCGATCGACTGCTGGTTCGGCTGCGGGGTGCCGTTCGCGCCGTAATCGGAGTACTCGTCGTCGAGGTCGACGCCGTCGAGTCCGTACTTCGACACGGTGGCGGCGATCTGGGACGCGAAGTCCGACGCCGCGGCCTGGGTCGGGAAGTTGGCGATGCCCGCACCCTGGTGGTTGCCGAGGACCGACAGCGACACCTTGATGCCCTTCGCCTGCAGCGGCTTGATCTGCGTGGCGGCGTTGTCGAGGGTCGCCTGCACCTTGTCGTTGTTGACCAGAACCGCCTTGGAGCCGTTCCAGTTGATGTTCGCCGCGAAGATGATCGCGACGTCGAAGGCGTTCGCACCGCCGGACAGCGTGTAGCGGCCGACGTTCGCGAGCTGGTCGTTGTTGACCTCGACGTAGGCGATGCTCGTCGGCCCCGACTTCGTCGCGGCGGCAGTGCCGGCGGCGGCTGCAGCAGCGGTCGGTGCTGCGGTCGCGGCTGACGGCACCAGTGGCGCCGCCACCATCGCGGCGATTGCCGCCACGATCCCGAACTTCATGGACTTCTTCATGACACTCCTCTTCGAGTGATGAACCGGCCGGCGGTCGCCGACCGGGGTCTCAGACGCGCGGGAACCGGAAGGTCCGCACCTCGTACGCGTCGACGGCGAACGACGACGCATCCGTGTCGGTCAACGGCTCTTCGAGCAGGGTGACCTCGGCAGCCGGTCCGAACGGCCCGTCGACCTCGATCCCGCCGGTCCCCCGCCGCCCCACCGGCTCGTACACCCGCACGACCAGGTCGCCGGAGCGGTCGTCGGCGAGCTTGACGCTCGACAGCACGACCCCGCCGGACACCCGCACGAGCGGCGCGAACCCGTGCGCCCCGATGAGGGTCCGCGCGCCGGCGTTCATCCGGACGCCCGCCGCAGTGGCCCCGAGCTGGTCGGTCCCGATGACGATCCCGTACCGGTGTGTCTGCACGCCCTGGTCGGTCTCAGGGTCGGGGAACCGCGGTGCGCGCAGCAGGGACAGCCGCACGGTGGTGGTGACGTGCCCGTCGACGGCGTCGCGGGTGGTGTCGAACCCGTGGATCGAGTCGTTCACGAGCGCGACGCCGAAGCCCGGCTCGGACACCAGCACGTAGCGGTGCATCGACGTCTCGAACTTCGCGGCCTCCCACGAGGTGTTCGTGTGGGTCACCCGCTTCTGAGCCCCGAACTGCGTCTCGGCGACGGTGTGCTCGGCGCGGACGTCGAGTGGGAACGCGACCTTGAGGAACTTCTCGGTCTCGTGCCAGTCGGTCGTCTGGTCGAACTCGAGGGTGCGGGAGTCCGGTGCGAGGACGATCTGCTGCCGCACGGTCGAGTCGCCGAACGCCCGGGACACGACGACCCGTGCGACCCCGGCGTCGTCCACCGACGCTGTCAACCCGGTGACCGCCACGAGGTCCTCGACCCGGTTCCGGTAGTACCGGTCGACGTCCCACGCGTCCCACATGTTCGGGAAGTCCTGGTGCAGCTGCAGCAGGTTCGCGGTCTGCCCGGCGGCGATCGCCTCGCGCCCGCTGGCCAGGTCGACGGCGCTCGTGACGAGTCCCTGGTCGGTGACCGTGACACGCACCAGCTCGTTCGCCAGCACGTACCCGCCGTCCTGCTCCGTCAGCGTGACAGCGGTCGATTCCGCCACGTCGGTCGCCAGGACGGCGCCCTGCGCGGGTGCGCCGGCCTGGAGGAACGGGGCCGGGTTGACGACGACGGCCGCATCTCCGGCACCGGCGAGCGCCGAGAGCGCCTGGCCGATGATCGCGGTCAGCGCCGCGGCCGTCTCGGCGTACTTCGCCTCGGCTTCGCGGTGCACCCAGGCGATCGAGGTGCCCGGCAGGATGTCGTGGAACTGCTGGAGCAGCACCTGCTGCCACAGGGCGTCGAGCTCGTCGTACGGGTAGGCGAAGTCGCTGCGTGCGGCGGCGGTCGTGGCCCAGAGCTCGGCCTCGATGAGGAGCTGTTCGCACCGGCGGTTGCCCTGCTTGGTGCCGTGCTGGCTGGTCAGGGTGGCGCGGTGCAGCTCGAGGTACAGCTCCCCCACCCACACCGGCGGGTCCGGCAGTTCGGCCTTCGCGCGGTCGAAGAACGTGTCCGGGTGCTCCCACCGGACCTTCGCGCTGCCCTCGAGGTCGGCGAGGCGTGAAGCCGTGCCGGTCATCTCGCGGGTCGTGCCGCCGCCGCCATCGCCCCAGCCGACCGGTGCGATCGAGCCCGTGGCGAGCCGGTTCTCACGGAACTGGCGGGAGGCCTTCGCGACCTCGCTGCCGGACAGGCGCGAGTTGTAGGTGTCCATCGACGGGAAGTGCGAGAACACCCGTGAGCCGTCGATGCCCTCCCACAGGAACGTGTGGTGCGGGAACTTGTTGACCTGGTTCCACGAGATCTTCTGCGTGAAGAACCACTCGAAGCCCGCACGGCGCATGAGCTGCGGCAGCGCCGGCGAGTACCCGAAGCTGTCCGGCAGCCAGACGCCCTTGGGCCGGATGCCGAACTCGCGCTCGAAGAACCGCTGCCCCTGCGAGAACTGGCGGACGATGCTCTCGCCGGTCGGCATCACGGTGTCGGACTCGACCCACATGCCGCCGATCGGCAGGAACCGGCCGGCCTCGACGGCGGCCTGCACCCGGGCGTAGACCTCGGGCCGGTGCTCCTTGATCCAGGCGTACTGCTGCGCGCTCGACATGCCGTACAGGAAGTCGTCGGTCTGGTCGATGAGCTCGGTCATCGTCGAGGTGGTGCGGGCGACCTTGCGGATCGTCTCGCGGACCGGCCAAAGCCACGCGGAGTCGATGTGGGCGTGGCCGATCGCCGAGATCGTGTGCGCGGAAGATTCGGCGGGGGCGGCGAGTACGTCGGCGAGCGCCGCACGCGCGTCACCCGCGGTCGCAGCGATGTGCTGCAGGTCGAGTCGGTCCAGCGCGTCGTCGAGGGCCTGCAGGATCCGCATCCGTCGTGGCCCCTCGGGCAGCTCGGCCTGCAGTTCGAGCAGGACGTCGATGTCGAGCGCGAGTTCGTGCACCTCGGACTCGAACACGGCGAGGTCCATCCGGCGCGAGGTGTAGAGCCGCTTCGACGACGAGGTCTGGATGTCGCCCTCGTGCGTGACGAGGAAGGGGTGGTAGTCGAGCAGGACGGGGTTCGACGCCGCCTCGACGTAGAGCTCGATCGTCTCCCCACCCTCGGCCCGTTCCGTCAGCAGCACCCACTGGTTGCGCGGGTTGATCGACTTCACCGGCGTGCCGTCGGCCAGGTACACGAGCCCCTCGCACTGGAACCCCGGCATGTTCTTGTCGAAGCCGAGGTCGATCACGGCCTCGACCCGGCGACCGGCCCACTCGGCCGGCACGGTCCCGGTCAGCCGGAACCAGGTCGTCCCCCAGGCCGCACCCCAGGGCATGCCGACCTCGTACGGCGTGAACTCGAGCGCGAGTCCCTGCGCCGGCGGGATCGGCTCCCCCGGCAGCTCGTGCCAGGCGGTCTCCAACGGCACGGCGGTGGCGTGCACCGCCGGCGTGATGCGCTCGTCGAGGACCCGGCGGGCCCGTCCGGTGGTGAGGGGGATGTCGTCGTGCATGGAGCCTTCCAGGGTCGGGGCGTGGGCGCGGGTCAGCGCGTGGTCGCGGGGTGCGCGACGCGGATGGAGGTGGAGTCGAGCTCGGCGGGCACGTCGACGCAGCGGTCGATGCCACGGGCGGCGAGCATCCCGGTGTCGCCGAGCCGGGAACGCAGGACGACCTGCGGGCCGCGACCGTCCGGTTCGGCCGACGCGACCGCGAGCCAGGCGGCGGCGAACCGCCCGCCGGGGGCGCAGTCGGCACGCATCCCGTGTCGGTCCGAGCCGTCGGGCAGCACGTCGTCGAGCACGAGCGCCGTGGCCGGCGGCGCAGCAGCGGTGTCGGTGGCGCCGGACCGTGCGACGGCCGCGAAGGCCTCTCCCGCGGGCTTGATCCGGCCGTCGTTGGTGAAGAGCCCGAGGTCGTACTCGAGCTCCGGGAAGTCGGCGAGCGACCTGGCGACGTCGTGCGAGCACCACCACGTGACGCCGAGCACCTCCTGCGCCCCGAGCACGTGCCGGATGGTCTGCTCGGTGAACGAGGCGGCGTCCTCCGGGGCGACGACGTTGGTGGGCGCCCCGACTTCCTGCAGCCAGTTCGGCCGTGCGGGGTCGCGGTTCCACGCGGCGGCGAGCTGGAGCAGGTACTCCCCGTGCCGCACTGATCCCGGTCCGAGCGCGCCGTGCAGGGCCGCCGAGCCGTTGAACACCCACGAGTGCGTGACGGTGGCGTCACCGTGGTCCGCCGCGTGCTCCGGTCCGAACGGCTGCGCGTCGTCGTACCAGGCCGCGTCGTACTGCGCGACGGTGACCAGCGGCCGTGGACGCGACCCGCTGCCGGACGGGGCCGACGCGGACGGGTCGACCCGGGCCTCCAGGCCGGACGAACCTGCCGAACCGGACGGACCGGACGGACCGGACGCGAGCCCGGACCGTGCCGCCGCGACCATCGCTGCCGCCCACGCGTGCCCCTGCTCCGCCGTGATGTCGTGCGGGGCGGGGTGCGGCGCGTGCGCGAACTGGTTCACCTCGTTGCCGATGGTGATGCCGAGCAGGTTCGGCTTGTCCGCGACCGCTGCGGCGAGGGCCCGGACGTACGCCGCGGTCGACGCGACGACGTCCGGGTCGGTGAACATGTTCCGACGGTGCCAGCTGTCCAGCCACGAGGGCACGAAGTCGAAGCTCGACAGGTGCCCCTGCAGGGCGTCGACGTTGACGTCGAGCCCGAACGAGCCGGCGATGTCCACGACCGTCGCGACGTCCTGCAGTGCCGACGCCCGGATGAGGGTGCGGTTCGGCTGCACCACCGGCCAGAGCGGGAAGATCCGCACGTGGTCGGCGCCGAGCGAGGCGATCGCCTCGAGGTCCCTGGCGGTGTCCGACGGTGAGAAGTCGAGCCACGAGTGGAACCAGCCGACCGAGGGCGTGTAGTTGACCCCGAAGCGCATCAGCCCTTCACACCGCCCTCTTCGACGCCCTTGAAGAAGAAGCGTTGCAGGACGGCGAAGATCACGGCGATCGGGATGAACGCGATCATGGTGCCGGCGGCGATCATGCGCTGGTCGGTCGCGAACGTGCCCTGCAGGTACTGCAACCCGACGGTCAGGGTGAGGTTCTCCGGCGACTGCAGCACGATGAGCGGCCACAGGAAGTCGTCCCACGCCCCGATGAACGAGAAGATCGCGATGACGGCGATGGTCCCCTGCACGGCGGGCAGCGAGATGTACCGCAGCCGCTGCATCGCGTTCGCACCGTCCATCACGGCGGCCTGGTCGATCTCCTCGGGGATCTGCCGGAACGCGTTGAACATGAGCAGCACGTTGAGTGCGGCGATCATGCCGGGCAGGGCGACGCCGACCAGGTTGTCGGCGAGGCCGAGGTCCTTGACGGTGACGAACTGCGAGATGATCGTCGCCTCGCCGGGCAGGACGAGGGTGGCGAGGAACAGTCCGAGCACGAGCTTGCGGTGCCGCCACTGCAGCCGCGCCAGGGCGAAGCCGGCGAGGGTCGCGAAGACGATGTTGCCGAACACGTCGATCGCGGCGACGAGCAGCGAGTTGCCGATGTAGCGCCACACCGGGATCGCGGCGGCCACCTTGAGGTAGTTCTCGATGGTCGGCTCGGTCGGGATGAACGACGGGTTCGCGGTGTAGATGTCCTCGCCGGCGCCCTTGAGCGAGGTGGACAGCTGCCACAGGAACGGGCCGATCGTGATGAAGAGCACCACGATGAGCAGGACGTAGCGCACGACCTTCTCGCGGGTGGACATGACACCCCAGACCGCGCGACGGCGCTTGCGTCCGTCTCGTCCGTTCGGCCGGGAGGCCCGTCCCGCGTCCGTCGCGCCCGTCACGTCCGGCGTCGGGCTGGCTGCACCGCGCGCCCCGCCCAGGGCGGGTTCGGTGGTCGTCGTGTTCGTCACTTGTCCGCCTTGCTGTTCATCCGCGCGAGGGCGAGCATCGGGATCAGCGTCACGACGAAGAGCAGGAGGCTCAGGGCGGACGCGTAGCCGAGGTTGCCGGTGAAGCCGCGGGCGTACTGCTGGATGAGCATGACGAGCGAGTTGTCCTGCCCGCCGGGTCCACCGGTGCCGTTGGTGAGGATGTAGAGCTCGCTGAACACCCGGAGCGCGGAGACGCACACCAGGATCCCGACGAGCGTCATGGTGCCCCGGACCCCCGGCATGGTGACCGACCAGAACCGGCGCACCGACCCGGCGCCGTCGAGGGCGGCCGCTTCGTGCAGGTCCTTGCCGACGTTCCCGAGAGCCGCGAGGAAGATGATCATGTAGTAGCCGAGGCCCTTCCAGACCGTCAGGCTGATCGCGCTGAGGAGCAGCAGCCACCGGTCGGTCAGGAACGGGACGCTGCCCTGCACGACGCCGAGCGCCTGCGCCATCTCGTTGATGACGCCGCGGTCGTCGAGGATCCAGGTCCAGATGAGCCCGACGACCACGGCCGACGCGATGACCGGCGTGTAGAACGCCGTGCGGAAGAACGCGATCCCCGGCAGCTTCTGCTGGACGAGCACCGCGATGAGCAGCGGCAGCACGGTCAGCAGGGGCAGGCAGATCGCCATGTAGATGACGCTGTTGAGCAGCGCCTCCCACACCTGCGGATCGGCGAGCAGGGTCTCGAAGTTCTTGAGCCCGACCCACTGGCTCACGCCCCCCAGCGGGCTCGCGTTCGTGAACGACAGCCGGACGGTGTTGATCGACGGCCAGAGGCTGAACGCGACGAGCCAGACGAGGGCCGGCAGGACGAGCAGCCAGGGCGTGAACCAGCGGTTGGCGCGCATCAGCCGTTGGCCAGCAGGCTGTTCATCTTGGTCTGAGCCGTCTGCAGCGCCTTCTCCGGCGCGACCTGGCCCTTCATGGCGAGGGCGATCTGCTGGTCGAGGAAGTCCGTCATCGCGGAGTTCGCCTCGACCGGGTTGAGGACCTTCGCGGTCTTCAGGGCCTCGTTCGCCAGGACACGGGCCTCGCCGTTGACGGTGCCGTCGTCCTTCGAGAAGTACGGGTCGGACTGCGAAGACGTGGTCGACGGGAAGATGTTGACCTTGTGCGCGAACGCCTCTTGGTTCTCCGCGTTCGTCATGAACTTCGCGAACGCCTCGGCGGTGGCGAGGTGCTTCGACTTGGCCGACACCGACAGGCCCTGCACGTACAGCGGCGGGGTGTCGAGCGCCGGGCTGACCGTCACCTTGCCCTTGAGTGACGGGTTGTTCTTCTCGAAGTCGGCGAGCGAGGTCGCGCCGCCCGTGGTCCAGGCGACCTTCTGCTGCGTGAACAGCGTCGAGTTGCCGAGGTAGTCGCTGTTCAGCACGTTCGAGGGCATGTAGCCGTCCTGGTACGCGTCCTTGTAGCGCTCGATCAGGTCGGCGGCCTTCGACGAGTCGGCGAAGGTGAACTTCGTGCCGTCCGCGTTGAGGACCTTCACGCCGGCCAGGGTGAAGTCGCCGAGGCCGGGCTTCCGGCTCATCAGGTAGTCGGTCGGGCAGTTCTCGTGCATGGTCTTCGCCTGCGTGAACAGCTCGTCGGTGGTCTTCGGCGGGTTCTTCGCGTCGAGGCCGCACTTCGCGAACATCGTCGCGTTCCAGTAGTCGACGTCGGTGTTGAGGTACCAGGGGTAGCCGAACGTGCCGTCGACGCCCTTGTACTTGTAGGAATCGAGCGCGCCGGCGACGTACGTGCTCGCGAGCTTCGTGTCGTCCTTCGCGACGTCCTGCAGGAACCCGCGCTTCGCGAGCGGCAGGGCGATGTCCGGCGGCAGGTTGATGACGTCGGGCAGCGAGTTCGACGACGCCTGGCTGAGCACCTTGTCGGCGTAGCCGTCGCCTGGCTGGTCCTGCAGCTTGACCTTCGCGTCGGGGTGGGCCTTCTCGAAGTCGGCGATCACCCCGTTCAGGTAGCCCGTGTACGTCGGCGTGAGCGCCCACGTCTGCAGCGTGATCGACCCGCTGATCTCCCCGCTGCCGGTGTCGGCCGCGTTGCCGCCGCTCGAGCAGCCGGTCAGGACGAGTGCCGTGGCGGCAGCTCCTGCGAGCAGCGCTGCGGCGCGGCTCCTCGTCGCACGTGTGGTGGTCCTCATGGCGTCTGACTCCCTCGTCATCCTGCGTGGTCATCGTGCTGAACCGGTTCAGTTCCTGTCCCTGAACCCGCTTGTGGCAGTGACTATGGAGGACTAAAACGCTATAGTCAAGCCCGTGGCCACGAACCGTCGAACGACGATCTCCGACATCGCCGCGCGTGCCGGCGTGTCCGTCAGCGCGGTCTCGTTCGCCCTCAACGACCGCCCCGGCGTGTCCGACGAGACCCGCGAACGCGTCCGCGCGATCGCTCGCGAACTCGACTGGCAACCGCACACCGCAGCGCGCGCCCTGGGCGGCGCGAAGGCTGGCTCGATCGGCTTCGTGCTGAACCGGCCGGCCCGCACGCTCGGCACCGAGTCGTTCTTCGGCGACCTGATCTCCGGCATCCAGCTCGGGCTCGCCGGCACCCACGTCGGGATGAACCTGCTCGTGGCACGCGACGCGGCCGAGGAACTCGAGACCTACCGGGCCTGGTGGCGCGGGCACCGGGTCGACGGCGTCGTCGTCATCGACCCGCGGCGCGACGACGACCGGCTCACCCTGCTCGCCGAACTCGGCATGCCCACGGTCGTCGTCGGCTCCCACCCCTCACCCGAGGGCTCCGCACCGAGCGTGTGGATCGACGACGGCGACGCGACCGACACGGTCCTGCGGTACCTGCACGCGCTCGGGCACCGGCGCATCGCGCACGTCGCCGGGCGCCCCGAGTTCGAGCACACCGCCATGCGGATCGGCCGCGTCCGGGCCTTCGCGGCGACCGAGGGGCTCACGGACGCCGTGTCGATCCCAACCGACTACTCGGCCGAGGCCGGCGCGAGCGCGACCCGGACCCTGCTGTCCCGCAGCAGCCGACCGACGGCGATCGTGTACGACAACGACGTCCTGGCGGTCGCCGGACTCGGGGTCGCGAGCGAGATGGGCGTCGCCGTGCCGACCGACGTCTCGATCGTGTCCTTCGACGACTCGGCGATGATCCAGCTCGTCCGGCCGTCCATCACCTCGCTGACCCGCGACACCGTGGAGCTCGGACAGCGTGCGGCGACGCTCCTGCGCGCGCAGATCGACGCCACTGCACCGCTGGCGTCACGGCCCGGACCACCACTGACCTTGAGCGTGCGGGAATCGACGGCGCGCGCGCAGCCCTGACCGCTCCCCGACACGCCGAGCGGCACGTCGGCGTCCGTCCACGGCGCGCGGCGGACTTGACTCCCGTTCGAACACACGTTCGAATACCGTCGTGGGACGGCGTCGCGAGAACCGGTGGCAGCCCCCGGAACACCCGGAGGTCGAACGTCCGCGCGCCTACTCGCTGTCCGAGGACGCCCGCGGGCCCGACGTCTGCCACGCCGTCACGCCCGCGCCGGTCTGGGCGTGGATCCAGTTCCCGACCTTCCACGTCCGGGTGAAGGCCTTCGCGAAGAGCTGGACCCGCGATGCCGTCATGGTCGAGTGGGCGCAGTTCGGACAGCAGGCGGACGCCTGGGTGTGGCGGTCGGCCGTGAAGCACCGCACCCTGCGTGCCGACCAGGCGGAACGCGCGATGCGGAGTCCGCAGAACGCAGCGCGTTGACTTCTGCTCGCACTCCGAGGATGGTTTAGCGAACTCCGGTTCGGCAAGTAACTCACTGATCGAGGCATTCGTTCGAGTGCCGCTCCGGGACGAGGAGGCACCATGAAGAACACCGCGGTGCCGTCCTGGGTCGCCCACGTGCTCACCCCACCCGAGGTCATCAGCGCCTACGTCGAGGCCCGGGTCAACGATCCGGCCCTGCTGTCGGGCGAGCACACGGAACCCACGTACGCCGACTTCCTCGGCGACGAGTAGACGGTCGTTCAGCGGCGTCGGCGGCGCGCGGACAGCGTGACGCCGACGCTGGCAGCGGTGACGCACACCAGCGCCACCGTCTCCAGCACGGACAGCCCCTCGCTGAGCACCACGAGACCGGCCAACGCGGCGATCGCCGGGCCGAGACTCTGCAGCACGCCGAACACCCGCGTCGGCATCCGCCGCAACGCCAGCATCTCGAGGGCGTAGGGCAGCACGCTCGACAGCACGGCAACCGCGCCGAAGACGAGCAGCAGCACCGGTTCGCGGACCACGCCGTCGACAGCGGACGGGAGCCCGAACGGCAGCGACACGAGCATCGCGACCACCATCGACACCACCAGGCCGTCGACACCCGGGATCGCGGCGCCGACGTGCCGGTTCATCACGATGTAGCCCGCCCAGCACGCCGCCGCGAGCACGGCCCAGACCACGCCGCCGACCTCGGTCACGGCGCTCGGGCCGACCCCGAGCAGCACGACGCCGGCGAGCGCCAGGGCGGCCCAGAGCGCGTCCCGCCACCGCCGGGTGTGCACGAGGGACAGGGCGAGTGGACCGAGGAACTCGATCGTCACCGCGACCCCGATCGGGATGGTCGCGAAGGCCAGGTAGATGAAGACGTTCATCCCGCCGAGCGCCAGCCCGAGGCCGACCGCGCCGAGCCACTGCGCGCGGGTCCAGTGCCCGATGCGAGGACGGACGACCAGCGCGAGCACCACCGCGCCGATGACGAGCCGGAGCGTCGCGGCCCCGACCGCGCCGACGTCGTCGAAGTGGGTCTTCGCGATCGCGGCCCCGAGCTGGACGGACACCATCGCGGTGAGGGCGAGCAGCGGAGCCGGGATCCGGTCGGTACCGCGGGCCTGGTTCATCCGCGGGACCGGCTCATCCGAGGTAGGCGAGCACGGCGAGGACGCGGCGGTGGTCCTCGCCGGTGTCCTCGAGCGCGAGCTTGCCGAAGATGCTCGACACGTGCTTCTCGACGGCGCCGGTGCCGATGACGAGGGCGCGGGCGATGGCCGCGTTCGTGCGCCCCTCGGCCATCAGGCCGAGCACGTCGCGTTCGCGCGGGGTGAGCGCGGCGAGTGGGTCGCGCCGCCGGCTCATCAGCTGCGTGACGACCTCGGGGTCGAGCACCGTGCCGCCGGCGGCGATCCGACGAACGGCGTCGTCGATCTCCTCGAGCCGGGTGACGCGGTCCTTGAGCAGGTAGCCGATGCCCGTCGCACCGGCGGCGAGGACGTCTTCGGCGTAGGTGGCCTCGACGTACTGCGAGAGGAGCAGGACCCCGGTGCGCGGGGCGATCCGACGGGTCTCGACGGCGGCGCGGACGCCTTCGTCGGTGAAGGTCGGCGGCATCCGGACGTCCATGACGACGACGTCGGGAGCGCCGTCCGGCAGCGTCGCGAGGAACGCACGGGCGTCGGCGTACTGGCCGATGACGTCGATGCCGGCTTCGTCGAGCACGCGGGCCAGGCCCTCGCGCAGCAGGACGGCGTCGTCGACGACGACGGCCCGGATGCGTGCTGCATCCGGGCCGTCTGTCATGCCGACCAGCCTAGTGGGAGCGCGGGCGCTCCCGTGGGGTCACGACCGCGGGTTCGCCGTCGTGGGGACGCCGTTCAGGGCGCCGAGCGGGATCCGCGCTGTTGCCTCGGTCGGGCCGCCCTCGGGGCTCGCGACGACCAGGTCGCCGTCGAGCGCGCGCATCCGGCCGATCAGGCCCTCGATGCCGTGGCCCTGCTGGGGTCGTGCTCCGCCGCGGCCGTCGTCGGTCACGCTGACGGTCAGGTACCAGAGCCCGGAGGCGTCGACCACGAGGCCGAGGTACACCCCGGCGGTCGTGGCACCGGCGTGCTTCATGGTGTTCGTCAGGAGCTCACTCACCGTGAAGTACACGTTGCGCTGGATCTCCGTCGCGAGCTCGAGGCCCTCCGGCAGGCGGACGTCGAGGCCGACCGGGATCGGGGTGCGGGCGACGAGCGCTTCGAGGGCCGCCACGAGCCCGCGATCGAGCAGGATCGGCGGGGCGAACCCGCGGGACAGCGCACGCAGTTCGTCGAGGGCGTCCTGCGCGTGCTCGGAGGCCTCGCCGATCAGCTGCTTCGCCTTCTGCGGGTCCTTCTCGAACGCGCGTTCCGCTGCCGACAGGTCCATCCGGAGCCGCACCAGGCGCTGCTGGGGGCCGTCGTGCAGGTCGCGCTCGATCTGGCGCAGGGCCTGACCCTCGGCGGTCACGGCACCGGCACGGGAGGCTTGGAGTCCGGCGACGCGCTGCTCGAGCTGCTCGGCACGGAACCCGCCGAGCAGACCGAAGTCCACCCAGTAGTGCGCGATGACCGAGCCACGGGCCCAGAGCGGGAACAGCACGACCGAGGCGGCCATCGACAGCAACCCGAGGAACCCGAACCCGACGACGGAGGTCATGTCCCACCCGAAGTACTGCGCGCTCAGGCCGTTCGCGAACGCGACCACCGCGAGCCCGACGGGCCAGAGGAACCCGGCGAGCAGCAGGACGCCGGCACCCACGGTGAAGAGCGCGACGAGTGGGTACACGACCGCTGCGTGCAGCAGGTAGAGCCAGTAGTGCGGGTTGGCGACCGCGGAACCGGTGCGCGTCCACCAGTTCTGCTGCCAGCGGGGCGTCCAGTCCACCGGGCGGATCGGACGCCGGTCTGCCCATCCGATGCGGAGCTTCTCGAACTGTCCGAGCCACCGCGCCACGAACAGCGCGATGAAGAACATCAGCAGCACGAACGGGTTGAACAGGTCGCGGAAGCCGCCGCCGAAGATCGCCGCGGGGAACGCGAAGTAGAGCGTGCAGAGCAGCACCCCGGTCAGGGCCATGTAGCCGAAGTCGCGCGGCAGGCGCTTCCACGACTCGCGGTAGAACGCGCCGGCGGTCATGCCCGAGCCCGCACTGCCGCCCCGGCCGCCACCCGGCGCCGATCCGTTCGGCGGGGTCGCTCCCCACGACGCCGGCGGCGTCTGCTGGTCGTGCTGTCGCGGGTACTGCGGCATCGGCTTGGTGGCTCCAGGTGGGACGGAGTCGCCCAGCGGGACGGTCTGGGCCTGGTCGGGCGAGGGCGTGACGTCGTCCAGCGGGACGGTTCGCGCCTGGTCGAGGCGGTCGGTGTCGGTCATGACTCCAGCCTCGCGATCACGGGGCCGTTCCCCCATCCTGCCCCCTCCCCACCCCGGGTGGGGTTATCCCCCCCCTCTCCACAGATCTCCCGAGGCCGATCGTCGCGGGACGGCCCGCAGGACATGCTCGTGGTGATGGGCGACGCACTCCGAGCACTGATCGACGCCGTCGGCCTCGAGGTCGGCCCCGGCGAGGAGATCCGATCCGACGACGACCGCTGGACGCTCGATCTCGATCCGGACGGTACGCACGCCTGGGTCGCGACCCGGCACCGGCCGGTCTGGCTCCACCGCGACGACACACTCGTGTTCATCGAGGCTGGTGGAGCCGCACTGGTCGAGCAGCACCCGACGACGTCGATCGGCTCCGACCCCGAGCGGCACGGTCCGCCTCGAACTGCTCCTTCGTACGACTTCCCGCACGAGGCCCTGTTCGCCGACACCGGCGTCGTCGTCGGATCGGCGACGCTGGGGGCACTCGCTGCCGAGGTCCTCGCGCTCCCGTCGATCGCCACCACCCAGCCCGCGGGCTTCCCGTCGGTGGACGTCGTGCTGGCGCTGCGTCACGTCGGTCACCTCGACGGCGGCCGGTGGCACGGCGTGCAGCAGGATGCGCTCGCGCGACTCGTGGTCACGACCGTGCTCCACGACAACCCACCGCCCTTGCTGCGCGACAACAGCCTGGCGAGGGTCCTCGACCGGCTCTTCGACCCGGCGGGCGGGCACTCGACTGCGGACCTGCTCGACGGCGTCGGCATGTCTCCGCGCACCCTCGAGCGTCGGTGCACCGAGACCACGGGCTGTACGCCGGCCCAGCTCGGGCGGTGGTTCCGGAGCCTCGGCGTCCGGAGTGCACTCACCCGGGGTGACCGTCCCGCCGAGGTCGCTGCACGCTTCGGCTTCAGCACCACCGCCTCCATGCGACGCGCGCTGCAGCGGGTCCGCGCACCGGAGACCGACCTCCCTCGGAGGTTCTGACGGTTCTGGTTCACGAATCCCGCGGTTCGCGAACCAGGACCGTCAGCCGCCCGGACAGAACATGCTTTCCCCGCCGCGCGGGCTGCGCGTAGTGTGCGGGCATGCAGAACATCACGGGGGTTCGGGTGGTCTCGGCCGCGGCGGTCGTCGCAGCGGTCGTGTTCGGGGCGCGCGGACTGGTCGGGACGATCTGGCTCGCGCCGTGGGACCTGCCGAACGGACTGCTCCTCGTCGCCACGGTGCTCGCCGGGCTGGCGGGTGCGGTCGTGCTCGTCGCCGCGGTGCGCGCTCGGGACCGTCGGGCGCTCGCGTTCGCGGTGTCGGTCCTGGCGTTCGCGCTCCTGTGGCCGGCGCCGGGCTGGGCCACCGCGGTGCTCGTCGTCGTCGCGCAGGGTGCACTCGTGGCGTTCGGCGTGCTGACCGTCCGGAACGAGGACGGCGTGCAGCGGGCCTTCGGCTGGGTCGTCGCCGTGGCGGCGTCGCTGTGGTTCGTCACCGCGCTGCTGTCGAACGCGGTGCTCCTCACGGCGCTGCCGCAGGAGGCACTCGGCATCGCCTTCTCCGTCCCGGGGCTGCTGCAGACCGTGGCGTACCTGGCGGCGACGGTGCTCGTCGCCGTCCCGCTCCTGCGTCCGGTGGGTCGGGGCGTGAACGCGCTCTGGGCCTCGGCCGAGGTGCGCTGACTCCGCAACGACGCGGAGATCGCAGGGCCGGCGAGCGCCCCTCAGCCGGCCCGTGCCGCCAGGCGCTCGGATCGGCGCACTGCCTGTTCGTCCGGGTCCGGCACCGGCGCGGCCTGGATGAGTCGACGCGTGTAGGGGTCCTGCGGCGACCGGAGGATGGCGTCGCGACTCCCCTGCTCGGCGACCTTCCCGCCGTGCAGCACGACGACCCGGTCGCACAGCGTGTCGACCACGGCCAGGTCGTGGGTGACGAACAGGCACGCGAAGCCGAGGCGTTCCTGCAGCTCACGGAAGACGTCGAGCACCCGGGCCTGCACCGAGACGTCGAGGGCGCTCGTCGGCTCGTCGGCGATGAGCAGTGCGGGGTCGAGCGCGACGGCGCGGGCGATCGCGACGCGCTGCCGTTGTCCGCCGGAGAGCTCGTGCGGGAAGCGCTCGCGGTACCCGCCGTCCAGACCGACGTCGGCGAGCAGCCGGTCCACCCGTTCGTCGATCTGGGCCGACGGCAGGCGCAGGATCTGCCGGAGCGGCTCGGCGACGGTCTGTCCGACCGTGTAGCGCGGGTTGAGCGACCGGAGCGGGTTCTGGAAGACCACGCCGACGTGTCGCCGCATCTCCCGGCGCGCTGCTCGCCGGGCGACCGCCACGTCGGTGCCCTCGACGACGACCGAACCGGACGTGATCGGTGCGAGCCCCACGGCGGCGCGGCCGATGGTGGTCTTGCCGCTGCCGGACTCGCCCACGAGTCCGACGATCTCACCGCGACCGACCGTGAACGACACGTCGTCGACCGCGCGGAACCGCCCGCGCAGTGCACCGCCGTACTCGACCACGAGGTGCCGGACGTCGAGGACGACCGACGGGGCCTCCGTGACGGGGTCGACCCGCGCCTCCCGGCCGACCTCGGTGCCCATGCGTGGGACCGCAGCGAGCAGGTCACGGGTGTAGTCGGCGGACGGTGCGGCGAAGACCGCGGCGACGGTGCCCGTCTCGACGACGCGACCGCGGCGCATGACGACCACGCGGTCGGCGATGTCGGCGACGACGCCCATGTCGTGGGTGATGAGGAGGATCGCGGTGCCGGTGCGTTCGCGCAGCGCACGCAGGACGTCGAGCACCTCGGCCTGCACCGTGACGTCGAGTGCGGTCGTCGGCTCGTCGGCGATGAGCAGGTCGGGGTCGGCGGCGAGCGCCATCGCGATCATCACCCGCTGCGCCTGTCCGCCGGAGAGCTCGTGCGGGTACTGGCCGAGCCGGCGTTCGGGTTCCGGCACCTCGACGGCACGCAGGAGTTCGAGCGAACGGTGCCGGACGGCGGCGCGGTCGTGCGAGGCGTCGGCGCGGCGGACGGCCTCGGCCAGCTGGAACCCGACCGTGAACACCGGGTTGAGCGCGGCCGACGGGTCCTGGAAGATCATCGACACGCTGCGGCCGCGGACCCCGCGCAGGGTGCGTTCGTCGGTGCCGAGCACCTCGAGGTCGCCGAGCCGGATGCTGCCGGAGGAGCGCGCGCCGTCCGGCGCGATCCCCATCGCCGTCATAGCGGTCATGCTCTTGCCGGATCCGGACTCCCCGACGACGGCGACGACCTCGCCGCGGCCGACGGTGAACGAGGCGTCGTCGACCGCGCGGACCTCGGCGCCGTCGACGTCGAAGGTCACGGACAGGTGGTCGACGGTCAGGACGTCGGTCATGGGGTCTCCGAGCGGTCGGTGCGGTCGCGGGCGGCCTTGAACGCCTCCCAGTCCTCGAGCATCTTGTGGTGGTGGCCCTGCAACCACTGCATGTAGTCGCGGCCGTTGAGCAGGCGCTCGCGGACCTCGGCGTCGACGTCGCCCGCCCCGGTGCGGCCGGCGTGCTCGACGACGGCCAGGCCGTGTCCGATGATGTCGCGCTGCCGGTCGAGGTACTTCCGTTCGCCGGCGAGCCAGGAACCCCAGACGTCGGCCTCGGCGCGGAAGTAGTGGCTGCGCTCGCCGGCGACGATCTGCCGCTTCACGAACCCGGAGTCGACGAGCCGGCGCGTCGCCATCGAGACCGAACCCGAGCTGGCGCCGAGGGCGCGTTGGAGATCGGCGGACGACGAGTGCGGCGCGCGGGTCATCATGAGGTAGCCGAGCACGCGGGCGTCGGTGAGCGCCATGCCCGCACCGTCGTTGAGCATGAGGGCGAACTCCTCGACGAACGCCTGACGCTCGGGTTCGAGCACGACGTCGTCGCTCACGGTGCCAGCCCTGCCGCGACCTCGGGCGACTCGGTCGGGATCGTCCACGGTTCCTCGGTCATGCCACCGCCGGCGCGGATCGACCGGACGGCGCCGTCGGCGTTGCGCGTGAAGGTGATGTCCTCGTCGACCGAGCCGAAGCGGTTGCCGTGCGTCATCCGGAGCGTGTCCGCGTCGACGACCTCGAGCCGGGTCGGGGTGTCGAGCGGTTCGGGTCCGGACGGGTCGACCTCGACGAGCCGGTCGCCGATGCGGGCGATGTCGCTGACGCCCCACGGGTTGGCGAAGCGGCCGGTGTACGCGGCGGTGTCGACGTCGTCGGGCACGGGAGTACCCGGTGCGGACGTGTCCGCCGCGGCGTCGAGCATCTGCACGATGGCGGTGGCGATGAGGGTGGCGGGTCCGGCGGCGGCGCTCGTCATGACGGACACGACGAGTCCGGACGCCGGGTCGAACAGCGACTGCGTGATGTGCCCGGGGAACCCGCCGGAGTGGCCGCGGACGTCGCGGCCGCCGATGCGGTCGACGATGAACCCGGCGCCGTAGCCGCGGGCGGCCGGGTCGTCGGTGGCGCTCCAGGCCTTGCGCTGCGCGAGTCGCTTCGAGTGGTCGTCGAGCAGGCTGCCGGCCCCGATGACGTGCTGCGAGAAGTACTTGACCAGGTCGGAGGCGGTGCCGTGGAACCCGGTGGCGGCGGCCATGGCGTGGGTGTCCACGTGGTCGATGCGCTGCCGCTGCCGCGCGGTGTGGAACCCGGTGTAGCCGATCACGAAGTCGTCGGCGCGCGTGGGGTCCCAGTCCGGGCCGGTGTTCCGCAGGCCCAGGGGTTCGGTGATCGACTCGCGGACGAAGTCGTTGTAGGACTGCCCGGAGACCGCGGCGATGACGAGCCCGAGCAGCGAGTAGCCGAGGTTCGAGTAGTTGAACGACGACCCGGTGGGGACCTTCTGCCCGCGGTCGAGCACGAGTGCCAGCAGCTCCTGCTCGTCGGGGAACGGGCGCAGGAGCGACCAGTAGTCGCCGTCGTGGCCGTCGCGGATGACCCCGGCGCCCATCTCCATGAGCTCACGGATCGTGGCGTCGGCGAGCGGGGAGCCGCCGTCGACCAGCGCCGGGACGTACGTGCCGACGGTGTCGTCGAGCCGGAGCGACCCGCGCTCGGCGAGCTGGAGCAGTGCCGTCGCGGTGAAGGTCTTCGAGTGCGAGGCGATGCGGAACAGGTCGGTGGTGGTCAGGCGACGCCCGGCCTCGACGTCGGCGTAGCCCCAGGCCTCGTCGAACAGCACCTCGCCGCCGAACCCGATGGCGACCTGCACGCCCGGCACCCGCAGCTGCCAGACCTTGTACGACACCCACTCGTGGATGTAGGGCAGGGTCTTCCGGTACGCGGAGAGGGTGTCGGTCACGGTGGTCCTTTCGAAGGGCGGTGGTTCGAGTCTGGCGCGTCGGTCGCGACGGTGCCCACCGCGACGCGGCGTGCACCGTGCAGGTCAGCGCCGACGCGGGTCGAGCGCGGCGCGCAGCGTGTCGCCGAGCGCGATGACGGAGAGCACCGTGACGGCGAGGAACGCCGCGGGTGCGATGAGCATGTGCGGGGCGCGGAGGAACTGCGACGTCGCGGCGGAGAGCTGCAGCCCCCACGAGATCGCCGGGCTCTCGAGCCCGATGCCGAGGTAGGTCAGCGACGACTCGGACACGATGACGCCGCCGACGGTGATGGTCGCGAGCACGAGCAGCGGCGAGATCGACGACGGCAGCACGTACCGGGTGGTGATCCGCCAGGTGGACAGCCCCATCGTGCGGGCGGCGAGCACGAACTCGGCGTTCCGCACGCTGCGGACGCTCGACCGCACGAGCCGGGCCATCGTCGGCCACCCGAACAGCGCGAGCACGAGCGACACCGTCAGCACGGACCGCTCCCCCACGCTGTTGAGCACCACGACGGCGCCGAGCAGGAACGGGAAGCCGAGGAACACGTCGGTCAGGCGGGCGAGCACGGCGTCGACCCAGCCGCCGACCATGCCGGCGATCGTCCCGATGACGACGGCGACCATGCCGGCGAGCACGGTGGTGAGCACTGCGACGGCGATCGACGACCGGGTGCCGTACACGACGTTGGCGTACACGTCGCAGCCCTGCAGGTCGAAGCCGAACGGGTGTCCGCTGGTCGGCGAGGCGCCGCTCTGCCCGAGGTCGCACACCCGGGGGTCACCGTGGCCGAACAGTCCGGCGAACAGCTGCGGGAACGACGCGATGAGCAGCACGACGACCAGGACCGAGGCGGGCACCCAGAAGCCCGGGGTGCGGGCCGCGGCCAGCAGGGGTCGTCGTCGGCCGCCGACGACGGGTTCGACGGTGGCGCTGAGCGCTGAGGTGGTCATGCGGCTGCTCCGGTCCGGACGCGGGGGTCGAGGGCGGCGTGCAGCAGGTCGACGAGCACGCTCGTGACGAGGAACACCAGGATGAGCGCGGTCGAGATGCCGACGACGACGGCGCCCTCGTGCGACCGGATGCCCTGGAACAGCAGGTTGCCGACGCCGGGCAGGTTGAAGATGCCCTCGATGATCACGGTGCCGCCCATCAGGTACCCGAGGTCGGTCGCCAGGTAGGTGGCGGTGGGGATGAGCGAGTTCCGCATCACGTGCACGCCGACGATCCGACCGGGCGCGAGCCCCTTGGCCCGTGCGGTCCGGACGTAGTCGGCGTCGAGCGTCTCGATCATCGAGGTGCGGGTGAGCCGGGACACCGCGGCGAGGCCGAAGAGCGCGATGACGAACGCCGGCAGGATGTACGCCGTCGGCCAGCCCGCGGTGACGCCGGCGACCGGGAACCAGTGCAGCCGCACCGAGAACACGAGCTGCAGGGCGACGCCGAGGACGAACACGGGGATCGCACCGACGACGATGGTGCCGACCAGGACCGTCTTGTCGAGGGCGGTCCCGCGCTTCAGGGCGGAGAGCACCCCGAGCCCGATGCCCAGGACGATCTCGAGGGCCCACGCGGTGAGCGCCAGGGTGATCGTGACGGGCCACCGCGAGGCCATCTGCTCGCCGACGGACTGCCCGTTGAAGTCGGTGCCGAAGTCGCCGCGGAACAGCCCGCCGACGTACTGCACGTACTGCAGCCAGAGCGGCTGGTCCAGGTGGTACTCGGCCCGGAGCGTGCGGACGACCGCGTCGCTGAGCGGCCGGTCGCCGCCGAGCGCCCGGATCGGGTCACCGGGCAGCGCGAACGTCATCGCGTAGATGAGGAACGTCACCCCGAGGAACACGATGGCCAGGCCGCCGAGCCGGCGACCGACGGCGAGCGTGGGACGCATCACGCGCCTCCCGACACGGCCGCCGACACCGGACGGGAGGCGCGGGTCGGGTCCGCCACGTGACTCGCGCAGGCGAGGATCGCCCCGTACTGCACCCCCACCAGTTTCCGCACCGGGATCGGGTCCGCCTCGGTGGCCGAGTCGGCCTGCCAGTGCGCGTAGCGCTCCGCCAGGCGGTCGCGCAGGCGCCGGAGCGGCGCGGACGCCGTACCGGCGGTGGTCTCCGCCTCGAACGCGCGGAGCAGCATGCCGCCGTAGCGCAGCCGGAAGCAGCGGACCAGGTCCTCGCAGCCGAAGCGCTCCGCGACGGTGGCCCGCCGGTCGGCCGGCTCCCGGTCGGCCCGGCGGCGGTCGGTGTCCGCCGTGCCGACGAGCATCGGCACGAAGGCGCGCGACGCCTCGAGGAACGGCGACTCGATCGACAGCATCGGCGACGCCTCGTCGAGCAGCTGCTGGAGTTCCTCGCCCGAGGCACCGAGTTCGGCGGAGCAGCGCCGCAGCAGGTCGGCGTACGACTCGTCGGTCGGGGTCTGGTCGTCGGCGTCCGGGTGGCTCCAGTACGGCAGTTCGGCGACCATGCACAGTGCTCCGTGCCGCATCGCCCACGCCGCGCTCGACGCACCGTGGATGTGCTCGCCCGGGTCGACCCCGAGTGCTTCGAGGTAGTCGTACGCGGTCTCGATCCCGTCCATCGCGAACACCGCGGGGGCGAGCTCGCGCAGGAACGGCGACTCGGGCTCCCCGGTGTCGAGCGGCAGCCCGAGCGTGGCGGGGACCGCGTGCAGGGTGTCGACGACGTCGGGCAGGTCCTCGGACAGGTAGTAGTAGACCCCGCCCATCTCGCCGTTGTGCAGCGACACCAGCAGGTCCGGCTCGGTGTCGTCGATGAGCCGCATGAACGCGAGCGTCTCCGGCAGCACCTGGTCGAAGTACACCGACTTGTGGCTGTTCGGGAACGTCCACTCCACCTGGCTGTCCGGTGCCGGGCGGTAGAAGTGCCGCGAGTAGAACACCCGGTCGTGCGGATCGTGGAACCACGCCTCGTTGAGCCGCATGCCGTCCGGGTCGATCGTCGGGACGATGTGCCAGGTGACGTCGAGCGCACGGGCGTCGTCGTCGGTGAGCACCGTCTCGGCGAGGTGCAGGGCCGTCCACGAACCGATCGGTTCGTTCGGGTGCACGCCGCCGACCACGACGGCGGCGTGCGACCCGGTGCCGATCCGGTAGGAGTGCAGTGGTTCGCCGAGCCGGCTGGTGCCGATCCGGGTGACCGTGACCTGGTCCGGGTGGGACGCTGCGAGCGCGTCGAACCGGGCGTGCAGGTCGTCGACGAGCGGGAAGCCGTCGTGGTCGGGGACCTCGGCCGCCAGGCGGAGGATGGTGCGCTGGTCCATGTGGTGGTGCCCTACTTCACGGCGATCTGCGCGACGACCGGGCTGCCGGCGACCGCGGGGAGCTTCGTGACCTTGTCACTCGTGACGTACGAGTACTTGTCGAAGAAGGTCGGGACGACGGGGAAGTCCTCGAGGACGGCCTCCTGCGTCTTCGTGTAGTACTCGTTCGCCTCGTCCTGCGAGCCGGCCGAGTCGGCCTTCGCGAGCAGCGCGTCGACGGTGTCGGACTGGTAGTACCCGGTGCAGGGCGAGCAGCCGCCGGCCAGGGTGAACAGGGCGCGGAGGGTGTTCTGCTGGCTGATGTACAGCGCACCCCAGTGACCGAAGTGCGGGCCGGCGACCTTCTTGTCCGTCAGCTCGGAGTAGTACGAGGCCCAGTCGGTGGTGGCCTTCGCGACGGTGTCGACGCCCAGGTTCTGCCGGATCTGGTTGGCGTACGCCTCGTAGAGCGAGTCGAGGCCGCTGCCGCCGGGGTAGACGAGCGTGATCGTGCCGTCGAAGCCGCCGGACTTCGCCAGGAGCTTCTTGGCCGCGGCGGGGTCGAACTCGCACGCGTCGCCGCAGATGCCTTCTTCGGTGCCGGACATCGACGGGGGCGTGAGTGCGGTGGCGGGTTCGTACAGGCCGCCGTAGATGGCCGTGTTCACCTCGTCGCGGTCGATCGACATCGAGATCGCGCGACGGACGTCGGGGTCGGAGTAGCGGTCGTCCCAGAGCGGGAAGCCGAGGTAGTCGATGCCCGGGGCGTCGAACGAGTGCAGTCGGTCACCGAAGTCGGCCTTCGCGCTCGTCATCTTGTCGGTCGGCAGGAACAGCACGTCGGCGTTGCCCGCGAGGACGTCGGTGTACGCGGTGTTCATGTCGGAGTAGCTCCGGAACGTGACGTCCTTGGTGACCGGCTTCGTGCCCTCGTAGTCCTTCCACGCGGTGACGGTGAACTCCTTGTCCGCCTTCCACGCCGACTGCATCTCGTAGGGGCCGTTGCCGATCGGCTTCTTGTCGTACGCCTTCAGGTCGTCGTACGCGGCGGACGGCATCGGGTAGAACGCCGTCTGAGCCTGGCTGAGCTGCAGCGGGAACTGGCTGTCGGCGTGGGTGAGCGTGACCGTGAAGGTGTCCTTGCCGGTGACCTTGAGCCCCGACATCTCCTTCGTCTTCGGGGTGCCCTTCGCCGGGTTGAGGTCCGTGTACCCGACGATCGCGGCGAGCTGCCCGCTGTTCTCCCACGCGTTGGGGCCGTAGGCGACGTGGTTCCAGGCCTTCACGTAGCTCTCCGGGGTGACGGCCTCGCCGTTCTGGAACGTCCAGCCGTCCCGGAGGGTGATGGTCCACGTGGTGGCGTCGTCGCTCTCGACGCTCTTCGCGGCGACGTCGTGGAGCTCGCCCTTCGCGTCGGTCTGCGTCAGCGGTGCGAACAGGCTCTGCACCTGGTCGAACGCGACGGTCTGTCGTCCGGGCGTCAGGTGGTCGGGCTCGCCGGTGGCGTACACCAGGCTCGATCCGCCGGCGGAGTCGGCCGTGCCGCTCGCCGAACAGCCGGTCACCACGAGCGCCAGTGTGGCTGCCGTGGCCAGGGCGGCGATGGTCCTGCGTCGCATGGGGGTCTCCTCGGGTCGTCGTTGATGAGTGAAGCTAGGCCCGTTCGAGGCCCCGGCACAATGCTTCTTTCAATGAACTCTGAAACTTTTACCGTTCTGAAACACTCGCGAAACGACAGGTGTCGCGCTCGACCGGGGCCGTGTGCCACGCTCGGACCATGCGGCACACACCCCACTTCCTGATGACGGACGTCGACGAGGTCAAGCGCCTCGTCGCCGGCAACCCGTGGGCCACGATCGTGTCGCACACCGACGCCGGGATCGTCGCGTCGCACTACCCGTTCCTGCTCGAGACCCCCGGGCCGGACGACGATCCCGACCAGGTCGTCCTCGTCTCGCACGTCGGCCGCCCCGACGAAGTCGCGCACGAACTCGGACGCCACGAGGTCCTGGTCGTGGTGCAGGGTCCGCACGGCTACGTCTCCCCCGCCTGGTACCCGCCGGAGCAGTTCGTGCCGACCTGGAACCACGTCACCGCCCACCTGTGGGGCACGCCGGAGCTGCTGTCCGACGACGAGAACTTCCGGGTGCTCGGCGAGCTCGTCGACCACTTCGAGCGCGTCATGCCCGAGCCGGTCTCGCTCGAGATCGACGAGGAGACCGCACGCCGGATGGCGAAGGGCACCGTCGGCATCCGCATCCGGGTCACCCGGTTCGACGCCCGTGCGAAGCTCTCCCAGAACAAGGCCCCCGAGGTCGTGGACCGCATCATCGCGGGGCTGCGCGGCGACGGCCCCTACGCGTCGCCGGCGCTCGCCGACGAGATGGAGCGGGTCCGGTCCGTCGGGCCCACGACGGACATCCGGGAGGCGCTGGGCCCACGCCGCCGGTTCCGGGCCGACGCGCCAGCGGCGGACCGGCCGTGACGGTGGGGATGACCGAGATCCTGCTCCGCACCGTCCGCAGGGTGGGCACCTCCGGGGCCCCTGCCGACGTCCGCATCGCCGACGGCCTGGTCACCGAGATCGCGCCGGCCGGCGCGCTCGACCCCGCCGGCCCCGACACCGAGGTCGTCGAGGCCGCCGGCGCCTGGCTCGGCCCCGGCCTCCGCGACCACCACACGCACTTCGACCAGTGGGCCCTGGTGCGCCGCCGCGTCGACGTCTCCGGCTGCGACTCCGCGGAGTCGACCGCCGACCTCCTCGCCGCGGTCGCGCGGACCGGGGTGCCGGACCGCGTGCTGATCGGCCACGGCTACCGCGACGGGTTGTGGCCGACCCCCGCACGACGCGAGCTGCTCGACCAGGCCGCACCGGGCCTCCCGACCGTCGTCATCAGCGGTGACCTGCACGCGGTCTGGTGCAACGCTCTCGCGCTCGCGCACTTCTCCGCACTCGTCGGCCGGCCGCTCGAGGCGGGTGACGACGGGATCCTGCGCGAGCAGGACGCCTTCGACGTGACCGGTGCGCTCTCGCAGGTGCCGGACGACCTGCTCGACGGGTACGTCGCCGACGCCGCGGAGGCCGCTGCCGCCCGCGGTGTGACGGGCATCGTCGACCTCGAGATGCGCTTCGGCCTCGACCGCTGGGCACGCCGGATCCACGCCGGCACCGACGCCCTCCGCGTGTCGTCGGGCGTCTACCCGGCGGAACTCGACGCCGTGATCGACCGCGGGCTCCGCACCGGCGACGTCGTCGACCGGACCCGGGGCCTCCTCACGATGGGGCCGTTCAAGGTCGTCACCGACGGCTCGCTCGGCACCCGGACCGCAGCCATGACCGACGGCTCCGGCGTGCTGGCGTGGGAGTTCGACGACCTCGTCGCGATCACCCGCCGAGCCGTCGACGCCGGACTCGTCCCCGCGATCCACGCCATCGGCGACCGGGCGAACACCCTCGCGCTCGACGTCTTCGAAGCCGTCGGCGCCCGCGGCAGCATCGAGCACGCGCAACTGCTCGTCGACACCGACGTCGACCGGTTCGCCAGGCTCGGGGTGGCCGCCTCGGTGCAGCCCGAGCACGCCATGGACGACCGCGACATCGCCGACCGGCACTGGGCGGGCCGCACCGACCGCGCCTTCGCGTTCGCGTCGCTCGCCCGAGCCGGAGCGCGCCTGCTGCTCGGTTCGGACGCCCCCGTCGCGCCGCTCGACCCGTGGATCTCGATGGCCGCGGCCGTGGGACGCGACCGGGACGGCCGCGACCCGTGGCACCCCGCCGAACGACTCTCGGCGCTCGCCGCGTGGCAGGGGTCCACGGACGGTCGGGTCAGCGTCGCGGTCGGCGACGTCGCGGACCTGGTGCTCGTCGAGTCGGACCCGCTGGCGGCGTCGTCGTCCTCGTTGCGGTCGATGCGGGTGCTCGCGACCGCGATCGCCGGACGGTTCACGTACTGCGAGCTCTGAAGCGCGCTACTTCTGGTCCTTCGGGCACCAGTAGAGCTTCCGACCGGCCATGTCGGCCACCCGGATCTCGGTGCCGCACACCCGGCAGGGCTCACCCTGGCGGTGGTAGACCCAGTGCCGGTCCTTGCGCGACCGCTGCGCCTTCTTGTACTCGGCGTCGGACAGGCCGTCCATCGTCATCATCAGGCCGTCGCGGACGCCGTCGTGCAGCAGCTTCGACCAGTCCGCCCACAGCGCCTTCGCCTGCTTGACGGTGATCTTCTTGCCGACCTTGTACGGGTCGATGCGCTGCCGGAACAGCAGTTCGGCCCGGTAGATGTTGCCGATGCCGCTCACCACGGACTGGTCCATGAGCAGCTGGCCGATGGCGACGTTCCGCTTCCGGACGTTGTCCACGAACGTCTTCTCGGCCTCGGGACCGTCGTCGTTCATCGGGTCGGGGCCGAGCTTGTCCAGGGCACGCTGCACCTCGGCCGGGGTCTCTACCACGCAGGCGGTCGGGCCGCGCAGGTCGGCGACGGTGTCCTCGGTCAGGATGCGGACGCGCACCTGGCCGATGGGGTCCGGCGGGAAGGACTCGATCGGGTCCTCGACCTTCTCCTGCTCGGCCATCCGGTACCGCGCCAGGCGGGGAGCACCGATGGAGGTGAGCGATTCCTCGCCGTCGTCGTCGGCGGACAGCGCCGTGGCGGTCGACAGGTCGCCGGCGAAGTCCCACGCGCCGTAGAGCCCGAGGTGGACGCGCAGGAACAGATCACCCTCGAACTCGAGGAACATCTGCTTCGCCACCGCACGGGCAGCGATCATGCGCTTGCCGTCGATCTGGGCGGCCCCGGCGGCGAACCGCCCCTGCGGACTGGACACCTCGCAGCGCTTGCCGACGAAGTGCCGGGTGAACTGGTTGGCGATTCGGTGGACGGAGTGACCCTCGGGCATGGGACCTGTCTACTCGGCCGAGCCGTCGATCTGCTTGCCGGCGATGTGCCCCGTCTGCTCGTACTCGGCCAGCTGCGCGATGCGGCGCGCGTGACGCTCCTCGCCCGAGAACGGCTCGGCGATGAACAGGTCGACGAAGCGGATCGCTTCGTCCTCGGTGTGCTGGCGCGCACCGATCGAGATGACGTTGGCGTCGTTGTGCTGGCGTGCGAGGAGTGCGGTCGACTCGTTCCAGACGAGCGCTGCGCGGACGCCCTCGACCTTGTTCGCGGCGATCTGCTCACCGTTGCCGGAGCCGCCGAACACGACGCCGAGCGCCTGGACGCCGGCTCGCTGGTCCTGCACCACGGCGTGCGCGGCGTTGATGCAGAACGAGGGGTAGTCGTCGAGCGCGTCGTACTCGGTCGGTCCGTGGTCCACGACCTCGTGACCGGCTTCGGTCAGGTGCGTTGCGAGGGTCTGGTTGAACTCGAGGCCGGCGTGGTCCGTTCCGAGGTGGATGCGCATGGAACCGATCCTATTCCTGCGACTACTGCCCCCGGACCACCACGACGACGTACCGCGTGGGCCCCTCGCCCGGGTTCCGGTAGACCACGTCGGCGGGGTCACCGAGCTCGATCCGGTCCCCCGCGGCGAGCCGCGTCGGCTCGCCGCCGACGACGAGCTCGAGCACGCCGTCGACCACCCAGATGCAGTGCCGCAGGAACGCGTAGGCGGACGCCGGGTAGGCCACTTCGCGGCCGGCCGGGAGGCGCACCTCGGTGACGTCCGCGGGGAACGCCGCGCTCGAGACCGGACGGCGGCGGTACCCGGTGTCGGGATCGGTCCAGGACTCCGCGGTCGCGCCGCGTTGGATGCCACGTGCGTCGTCGGGGTCGGTCGCCCTGGGCACCTCGTGCTCGAGGGCTTCGTCGAGGAGCTGCGAGATCGTCAGGCCGAAGGCGCCGGAGAGCCGGCCGAGGATCGTCGCGGTGGGGCTCGACACCCCGCGCTCGACGCGGTTGATCATCGCGCGGGAGACACCGGACTCCTCGGCGAGCTCGGTGAGGCTCCACTTGCGTTCGGTGCGCAGGCGCTGGAGGCGCTCGCCGAGGGCCCGTTCCGCGAGACCCGGCTCGTCGTCTACGATGTGAGACATGACGACAGCATATGCGACGAACGGGGCGGATCCGGTCGTGGTGCGCGATTGCGGACCCCGCGACCTCGACGTCGTGCACGCCCTGCACGTCGACGCCGTGCTGCACTCCACCGCCATCTGGCAGGAGACCCCGCACCCCCGCGCGTACTTCGACGACTGGCTGGCCGAGCGGCAGGGCGACGGGTACCCGGTGCTCGTCGCCGAGGTCGACGGCACCGTGGCCGGGTACGCCACGTACTCCCAGTGGCGGCCGCACCACGGGTACCGGCTGACCGTCGAGCACAGCGTCTACGTGGTCGAGTCGTTCCGCGGTCGGGGCATCGCCTCGACCCTGATGCGGTCGCTCGTCGAGCGCGCGACCGCCGAGGGCCGGCACGTCATGATGGCCGGGATCTGCAGCACGAACACCGGGTCGATCGCGCTGCACGAGAAGCTCGGGTTCAGCACGGTCGCGGTCGTGCCCGAGGTCGGACGCAAGTTCGACCGGTGGCTGGACCTGACGCTCATGCGCCTGCCCCTCGCTTGACGCGAGCCGAGGGGCGGGGGCGAGCCGCGCCTCCCGTCCGCTTGCCGGAGCGTCAGGCGGTGGTGTCGAAGATCGGGCCGACGGTGCGCGAGCGCTTGAGCTCGAAGAAGCCGGGGTACTTCGCCACGGCGACGACGCCGTCCCACAGGTCGAGCGCCTCCTGGCCCTTGGGTGCCGGGGAGATGACCGGGCCGAAGAACGCGGTGCCGGCGACGGCGATGACGGGCGTGCCGACGTCCTGTCCGACGCGGTCGATGCCGTCCTGGTGGCTGACGCGCACGGCGGCGTCGACCTCGTCCGTCCAGGCGTACTCGAGCAGGTCGGCGTCGAGGCCGAGCTCCGCGAGCACGGCGGGGACCACCTGGTCGGGGTCCTGCTCCTGGCGGTGGTGGATGTGCTCACCGAGGGCGTCGTAGAGCGGCTTCACGATGTCCTGGCCGAGCCGGAGCCGCGCCGCCGTGACGATGCGCGGGTAGAGCTGCCCCTTGTGGATGCGCTCGCGGTACTCGTCGGGGATGTCCTGGTCCTCGTTCAGGACGAACAGGCTCATCACCTTCCACGTGACGTCGAGGTCGCGGTGCTCGGCGACCTCGCCCACCCAGCGGCTCGTCATCCAGGCCCAGGGGCAGTTCGGGTCGAACCAGAACTCCACGGTGGTGCGTTCGGTCGGGTGTTCCGTCGTGTGTTCCGTCGTCTTGTCCACAGTCATCTCGCTCACGCTCCGAGCGTACGCGGCGTCGCTAGGCTGGGGATGACCGTCCCGCCGGTGCACGACGCCGTGCCGGGACTCCCCCTCGCGGACCACGATCGTCCGCGTCCTCAGCGAAGATGGAGCGTTGCGTGCCCGGAGAGAACCTCACCAGAACCGAAGCCCAGGAACGTGCCGGCATCGTCAGCGTGCAGACGTACGACGTCGAGCTCGACCTGACCCGCGGCGCCGAGACGTTCGGCAGCACCACCCGCGTGCGCTTCACCGCGACCGCCGGTGCGTCCACGTTCATCGACGCGATCACGAAGACCGTGCACTCCGTCACCCTGAACGGCACCGCGCTCGACGTCGCCGCGGTGAACGACGGCGTCCGCATCCAGCTCGACGACCTGCAGAAGCAGAACGAGCTCGTGGTCGTCAGCGACGCGCTGTACACGAACACCGGCGAGGGCCTGCACCGCTTCGTCGACCCCGTGGACGACGAGGTGTACCTGTACTCCCAGTTCGAGGTCCCCGACTCGCGCCGCATGTTCGCGGTGTTCGAGCAGCCCGACCTCAAGGCCCAGTTCTCCTTCACCGTGACGGCGCCGTCACGGTGGCAGGTCGTGTCGAACTCCCCGACGCCCGAGCCCCACGTCGACGGTGAGAACGCGACCTGGGCCTTCCCACCCACCGCGACCATCTCGAGCTACATCACCGCGCTCATCGCCGGCCCGTACGAGGTCGTCCGCGACGAACTCACGAGCAGCGACGGCCGGACCATCCCGCTCGGCGTCTTCGCGCGCAAGTCGCTGGCCGAGTACCTCGACCCCGAGTACGTGTTCGAGACCACCAAGAAGGGCTTCGCCTACTACGAGGAGAAGTTCGACGTCCCGTACCCGTTCGAGAAGTACGACCAGCTCTTCGTGCCGGAGTTCAACGCCGGCGCGATGGAGAACGCGGGCGCGGTCACGTTCACCGAGACCTACGTCTTCCGTTCGAAGGTGACCGACGCCATCAAGGAGCGCAGGGTCGTCACGATCCTGCACGAGCTCGCGCACATGTGGTTCGGCGACCTCGTCACCATGAAGTGGTGGAACGACCTGTGGCTGAACGAGTCGTTCGCCGAGTGGGCCTCCACGATCGCCACCGCCGAGGCCACCGAGTGGACCGAGGCCTGGACCACGTTCCAGGCGATGGAGAAGTCCTGGGCATACCGCCAGGACCAGCTCCCCTCGACCCACCCGATCGTCGCGACGATCAACGACCTCGAGGACGTCCAGGTCAACTTCGACGGCATCACGTACGCCAAGGGCGGTTCCGTCCTGAAGCAGCTCGTGGCGTGGGTCGGCATCGACGCGTTCTTCGCCGGCGTCTCGGCCTACTTCAAGAAGCACCACCACTCGAACACCGAGCTGCGCGACCTGCTCGTCGAGCTCGAGGCGACCAGCGGCCGTGACCTGTCCGAGTGGTCGAAGCTCTGGCTCGAGACCGCGGGCGTCAACACGCTCCGCCCGGAGATCGAGGTCGACGCGTCCGGCGCGATCACCTCGTTCGCCGTCCTGCAGGAAGCACCGGCCGACTACCCGACGCTCCGCCCGCACCGCCTGGCCATCGGCGTCTACTCCTTCGGGACGGACGACTCCGCGCCGTTCGGTGCCGACACCGCGTCGTCCGGCGGCAAGCTCGAGCGCGTGCACCGCGTCGAGATCGACGTCGACGGCGCACGCACCGAGGTCCCCGAGCTCGTCGGCGTGCAGCGCGGCGACCTCGTGCTCCTCAACGACGACGACCTGGCCTACGCCAAGATCCGTCTCGACGAGCAGTCCCGCACGACGGCGATCGAGCACCTCGCGGCCATCGCGAACCCGCTCGCCCGCTCCATCGTGTGGGGTGCGATGTGGGACGCCACGCGCGACGCCGAGTCGCCCGCCAGCGACTACGTCCGGCTCGCGCTCGGCAACATCGCGACCGAGTCCGAGTCGACGACCATCCGCACGACCCTGTCGCAGCTGCTCCTGACGACGCGCAACTACGTGGCGCCGTCGAAGGTCGACGCCACGGTCCGCACGGTGGGCGAGACGCTCTGGCAGCTCGCGGCCTCGGCCGAGGCCGGGTCGGACGCCCAGTTCCAGTTCGTGAAGTTCTTCGCACAGATCGCGTCGACGCCCGAGCACGTCGCCACCCTGCAGGGGCTGCGCGACGGTTCGGTCACACTGAGCGGGCTCGAGATCGACACCGACCTGCGCTGGGAGCTGCTCGAGGGCCTCGTGCTCGCCGGTGCCGCCTCCGATGCCGAGGTCGACGCCGAACTCGCGGCCGACAAGACCGCGTCGGGTGAGCAGGCCGCGGCCCGCGCCCGTGCGACGATCCCGACCGCCGAGGGCAAGCTGGCCGCGTTCGCGTCGCTCGTCGACTCGTCCGAGCTGCCGAACGCGATCGTGCGCCAGACCACGGTCGGGTTCCAGCACGTGAACAGCCCCGTCGTGCTCGAAGGCCTCGTGCCGAAGTACTTCGAGGTGCTCACCCGCATCTGGGCCGAGCGCAGCTACCACATGGCCGACACCATCGTCTCGGGCCTCTACCCGGCGCCGCTCGCGTCGGCCGAGCTCCGCGACGCCGCCCACGCGTGGCTCGAGGCGCACCCGGAGACCCCGGCGCTGCGGCGCATCGTGTCCGAGAGCGTCGCGGGCACGGAGCGTGCGCTCCGGGTGCAGGCTGCCGACGCCTGAGCTCGAGTGACTGATCGGCGGGGCCTCGGCGTTCCTCATGGAACGCCGAGGCCCCGCCCTTAGCATCGACCGGATATGACCTTGGCTGCAGAGACCTCCGACGTCCCCAAGTGGGCATCCAACGCGTTCACCCAGTTCGTCGACGCCTGGCACATCCCGATCACGATCGTGATCACGATCATCGCGGCGATCATCTTGCGCGTGATCCTCCGCCGGATGATCAAGCAGATCGTCGACCGTGTCGTGAACGGCGTGAAGAAGCGGCAGGGTGCCGAAGACACGCAGGCGCTCATCGCGTCGCCGGTCCAGACCGCGCGCGTGGTGCAGCGGACCCGCACCCTGGGCAGCGTGCTCGAGAACCTCGCAACGGTCATCGTCGTGGTGGTGGCCCTTGCGATCATCATCCCCGTGGCGATCCCGAACGCCGCCGTCGGCATCGTCGGTGGCGCTTCGCTCGTCGCCGCGGGCCTCGCCGTCGGCGCACAGTCGATCGTGAAGGACCTGCTGTCCGGCATCTTCATGATCCTCGAGGACCAGGCCGGCGTCGGCGACGTCGTCGACACCGGGCAGGCCACGGGCGTCGTCGAGAACGTCGGACTCCGAGTCATGCAGGTGCGCGACGTCAACGGGATCCTGTGGTTCGTGCCGAACGGGCAGATCCTGCGCGTCGGCAACCTGTCCCAGGGCTGGTCGCGCGTCCTCGTCGACATCACCGTCCCCTACGACACCGACATCGACGCCGTGCAGGACGCCCTGCTCGCGGCCGCCGTCACCATGTCGCAGGAGCCCCGCTGGCGCCAGCGCATCGTCGAGAAGCCCGAGATCTGGGGGCTGCAGTCGGTCTCCCCCGACGGCATGGTGTTCCGCCTCGTCGTGAAGACCCGCGCCTCCGAACTCGACGTCGTCGGCCGCGAACTCCGCGCCCGCCTGAAGCACGCCGTCGACGAGATCGGAGTCACCCTGCCGGCGATGGCGATGATCATGCCAGAGGGCTGGGAGAACGCGACCTCGATCAACGGGCTGCGGTCGGTGCAGACGCGTCCCACCCCGGCGCCGACCAAGCCGCGCCGCCCCAAGCGCAACGTGCTCGGGCAACCCATCCGGACCGACGACCACCACGACGGCGGGAAGGACCCCCAGTGACCGATCCCACACCTCCGAGCAGCGGCCCAGGCGGGGGTGGGCTCGGCATGCCCGGCGTGCCGGGTGTTCCGGCACAGCCGATCACGCTGCGGGTCGGCGAGCACGGGGTCTCGGCCACCGGCTCGCTCTTCGACCGCATCGGTGGCGCCCCGACCTTCGACCGGCTCGTGCGCCGCTTCTACGAGGGCGTGCAGCAGGACGACGTCATCTGGCCGATGTACCCGGCCGACGACCTCGAGGGCGCGATCTGGCGTCTGTCGGCCTTCCTGCAGCAGTACTGGGGCGGGCCGGGCACCTACAGCGAGGAACGCGGACACCCCCGGCTCCGGATGCGGCACAACCCGTTCCGCATCACGTCCGAGGCCCGCGAGCGCTGGCTGCACCACATGCGTGAGGCCGTCGAGTCCCTGCAGCTCGCACCCCTCGACGAGGCCGAGCTCTGGGCGTACCTCGACCGTGCCGCGCACGCCATGACGAACACCTTCGACTGACGCCTGCCCTTCAGCCGCCCAGGTTCCGACCGCCGTTCAGGTTCCGAAATCTGCACATCTCGGCGCCGCCTCGTCCCGTTCGTGGAACCTCGGCGAACGACGCGCGGCGTGTTGTGGAACCTCGACGGCGCTGACACCGTAGTCGAGGGCCGTTCGTCGTCCTCAGCGCGCGTACGAGCCGGTGGCGAGGTCCTGGACCAAGGACGGGTGCGTCGGGTTCCAGCCGTAGGCGGAGCGGGCGTGGGCTCCGGACGCCTCCTGGTGCAGGAGCAGCGCGTCGGCGAAGGCCCCACCGAGTCGCTCGCGCGAAGCATCGACGCTCTCGGCGACGACCGGTGCGCGGTGCGCCCCCGCTTCGGCGAGTTCGCGCACCGTCGGGTTGTCCCCGGTCGCGGCGACGATGTACCCGTCCTGCTCGGCACGCTCCAGCGCGAGGACGTAGAGCTCGCCGAGGTCGTCGACGTGCACCGTGGTCCAGCGCTGCGAGCCGTCACCGACCAGCGTGACCGGCTGGGTGCCGTCGCTGACGAACATCGCGGGGATGCCGGCACCTCGCCCGTACACGATGCCCGGGGCGACGATCGTGGTCCGCACGTCGCTCGTCCGCACGGCAGCCTCGTTCGCCGTGCGCCACGACGTCAGCTCGGGCGGATCGATCGGCGACTGCTCGGAGATGTCCGTCGAGTTGCCGAAGGTGAAGATGCCGCCGGTGTGCACGAACGGCTTCGGTGTGCCGGCGGACGCGCGCAGGACCGTCGCGGTGAAGTCCGGGTCGACGTCAGGCGCGGACGCCGTGTGGACGACGCCGTCGGTCTCGTGCAGCAGCCGTTCGACGACCTCGGTGTCGGTGACGTCCCCGACGAGGGCGTGCCCACCGGCGTCACGCACGTGCTGCGCCTTCTCGTCGGAGCGGACGATGGCGGTCACCTCGTGCCCGTGGGCGACGAGGGCGCGGAGGACAGAGGAACCGATGTACCCGGACGCACCGGTGAGCAAGACGTGCATGCGGCCAGCCAACCACCTGGCCAGGACGTGACGTTCGCTACAGGTTCAGGGTCCAGGCGCGGCGTTTGACGAGCACGTGCCCGCGCGACGTCGTCAGACGGCTCCACGGACCCGTCTCGAACAGGCGGACCGGGTCGTGCCCGAGGAAGCCGAGGCTCTCCCCCGCGAAGCCTGCACCAGCGGGCAGGTGCTCGATGCCCGGCACCGGACGGCCCCAGACCTCGGATCGCACCTTGCGGATGATCGCCTCACCCGCGTTGGTCGGGACGGCGTCGGCGACCTCGGCGATGCCGTCACGGGTGGCGCGGCGCAGCAGCTCCGGCGAGACGTCGGGCAGCGGCACCCATCCGCCACGGGGCGGGGAGATCGCCGCCCAGGTCACGGTGTGGACCTCGTGCGGGAGCTCGACCTCGATCGGGGTGGCCCGCGTCGGGTCGGCGCCGTCGGCGTGCTCGGCGTCCTGTGCCTCGGCGAGGAGCCGGAGCCGCTCGAGCAGGGACTGCAGCGGCACCACGGCGTCGATCGTCGCGGGCTCGGTGAGCGAGAACGTGCGGAGGCCGAGCACCGTCGGCAGCTCATCGAGGAGTCCGAGGGGGTACAGGATCGCCGTGTAGACCGCGAGGACACCGGAGTCGGCGATGAACCGGACCGAACCGTCCTCGATCCGAGCGGCACGTCCGAGGTACGTGCGGAGGTCCCCGAGGGAGGCGGCGTCGGGAAGCGTGAACGAGGTGCCCATGTCGAACCGATCCTACCGGCGCACCCTGTGTTCGTAGACTGCACCACGTGAACGGCGAACCCGACTTCCTGCGGACACTCCGACTCGAGGACACCGGTGCGAGCACGGGTGAGACGATCCTCACCGGCGCGAACCACTGGTCCCCCGGCGGGCGGGTGTTCGGCGGCCAGGTGCTCGCCCAGTGCATCGTCGCTGCGCAGGCCACCATCGAGGGGCGTGACATCCACTCGATGCACGGGTACTTCCTGCGCCCCGGCGACATCGACGTGCCGATCACCTTCGGCGTCGAACGCATCCACGACGGTCGGTCCTTCGCGACACGGCGCGTGCAGGCCTACCAGCGCGGAGTTCCGATCTTCTCGATGATCGCGTCGTTCCAGGTGCCGGACACCGGGGTCGAGCACCAGGACCCGTACCCGGTGGACACGCCGTCACCGGAGTCGCTGCCGTCCGCCGCGTCGATCCTGTCCACCATCGACCACCCCGTCGCCAAGGCCTGGGCCGAGCGCTCGATCGACCTGCGGCACGTTCAGGGACCGGTGTTCGTCGACGTGCAGGGCGAGCACGTGCCGCACCAGGCGGTCTGGTTCCGTGTGCAGGGCGACCTGCCGGACGACCCGGCGCTGCACCGTGCGGTCCTCGGGTACGCCAGCGACCTGTCGATCCTCGAACCGATCATGCGGCGGCACGGCGTCGCCTGGGGCACGCCCGGCGTGAAGAGCGCCAGCCTCGACCACGCGATGTGGTGGCACCGCGACGGTCGGGCCGACGAGTGGATCCTGTACACGCAGGAGTCCCCCAGCGCCCAGGGCGGCCGGGGGCTCGCGTTCGGTCGGATGTTCTCCCGCGACGGACGCCTGCTGGCGACCGTGGCGCAGGAGGGCATGATGCGGGTCCCTACGGGCGGCTGAACTCCACCGGCGCCTCGAGGTACTGCTCGCACGCCGCACGCTCGGCCGCGGTCAGCCGCCGAGGACGGTTCGTGGCGGCGTCCACCATGACGAGCGCGGTCGTCGCCCGGGTGTAGAGCTCGGCCGGCTGCTGCCCGACCGGCGACCAGACCTCGTACGACACGTCGACGCTCGCCCCACCGAGCCGCCCGATCCACATCTGGATGTCGAGCGGCTGGCGCAGGTACGGGATCGACGCGAGGTACTCGAGGCGCTGTCCGGCGATCACCGTCATCGTGCCGGAGCCCGGCCGACCGTCGATGATCGGCTCGGGCAGGCTGCCGTCCGCCGTCAGCTCACCCGCGTCCGGACCCCAGAACCCCACGATGCGCGCCTCTTCGAGCAGGCGCAGCATAGCGGAGTTGTTGACGTGGCCGTAGGCGTCGATGTCGCTCCACCGCATGCGGATGGGAGCGTGCAGTCTCGCCACGCGGGTCAGTCGCGGGTGAGCTTGCGGTACGTCGCGCGCCCGGGCTTCGCGGCATCGGCACCGAGACGCTCGATCTTGTTCTCCTCGTACGCCTCGAAGTTGCCCTCGAACCAGTACCAGTTCGGCGTGCCGTCCTCGTTGAGGCCTTCCCACGCCAGGATGTGGGTCGCGATGCGGTCGAGGAACCAACGGTCGTGGGTGATGACCACGGCGCAACCGGGGTACTCGAGCAGGGCGTTCTCGAGGCTGCCGAGGGTCTCGACGTCCAGGTCGTTCGTCGGCTCGTCGAGGAGCAGCAGGTTGCCGCCCTGCTTGAGCGTCAGCGCGAGGTTCAGACGGTTGCGCTCGCCACCGGACAGGATGCCGGCCCGCTTCTGCTGGTCCGGGCCCTTGAACCCAAACTGCGAGACGTACGCGCGGGACGGGATCTCGGTCTTGCCGACCTGGATGTAGTCGAGCCCGTCGGACACGACCTCCCACAGGTTCTTGTTCGGGTCGATGCCGCCACGGCTCTGGTCGACGTACGAGATGTCGACCGTGTCGCCGATCTTCAGCGTGCCGCCGTCGAGGGGTTCGAGCCCGACGATCGTCTTGAACAGCGTCGTCTTGCCGACACCGTTCGGGCCGATGACGCCGACGATGCCGTTGCGGGGCAGCGTGAACGACAGGTCACCGATGATGACGCGCTCACCGAACTGCTTGTGCAGCTTCTCGGCATCGATGACCTGCGAGCCCAGACGCGGGCCCACGGGGATCACGATCTCCTCGAAGTCGAGCTTGCGGGTGCGCTCGGCCTCGGTGACCATCTCTTCGTACCGGGCGAGACGGGCCTTCGACTTCGCCTGACGACCCTTGGTGTTGCTGCGGACCCAGTCGAGCTCGGAGGACAGGCGCTTCGCGAGCTTCGCGTCCTTCTTGCCCTGCACCTCAAGGCGCGCACGCTTCTTCTCGAGGTACGTCGAGTAGTTGCCCTCGTACGGGTAGAGGCGACCACGGTCGACCTCGGCGATCCACTGGGCGACGTGGTCCAGGAAGTAACGGTCGTGGGTCACGGCGAGGACGGCACCGTGGTACTGCTGCAGGTGCTGCTCAAGCCACTGCACGCTCTCGGCGTCCAGGTGGTTGGTGGGCTCGTCGAGCAGGAGCAGGTCGGGCTTCTGGAGCAGGAGCTTGCAGAGCGCGACGCGACGCTTCTCACCGCCGGACAGGTGCGTGACGAGCTCGTCCCCCGGGGGGCACTGGAGCGCGGCCATGGCCTGCTCGAGCTGCGAGTCGAGGTCCCACGCGTCGGCGGCGTCGATCTCTTCCTGCAGCGTGCCCATCTCGGCGAGGAGCGCGTCGAAGTCGGCGTCGGGCTCGGCCATCAGCGCGGAGATCTCGTTGAAGCGGGCGAGCTTCGCGTGGATCTCGCCGACGCCTTCCTGGACGTTCTCGAGGACGGTCTTCGTCTCGTCGAGCTCCGGCTCCTGCATGAGGATGCCGACGGTGAAGCCCGGCGTGAGCTTCGCCTCACCGTTCGACGGCTGGTCGAGACCGGCCATGATCTTCAGGATCGTCGACTTGCCCGCACCGTTCGGTCCCACGACGCCGATCTTGGCGCCGGGGAGGAACGACATCGTGACGTCGTCGAGGATCAGCTTGTCGCCGACCGCCTTGCGGGCGCGGACCATCTGGTAGATGTACTCAGCCATATCGGCCCCAAGTGTAGTGACCCCGTCGGTGCGTCGCGCGCCCGGAACGGGATCGCCGCTTCGCGCACCCGGCGGGACGGGGGTCTGTCGGGATCCCTGGCGACGACGTAGGTTGTCCTCGCCAACCACCTCGGGGACCGTCGCTCACCACGACGCGGACCGATCCAGGATCACGGACGGGATGACAACCATGACCAGGCACGCCACACGACTGCGCCGACTCGCGCTCCCCTTCCTCGGAGCGATCGCGCTCACCGCGGCCCTCGTCGCGCCTGCGTCTCCGGCGACGGCCGCCGGCGCAGTGCCGAAGGGCTCCCCGTACCTGCTCTACACGGCGACCATCAGCGCCGACGGGGCCGGTACGGGGTACTCGTCGTACATCAACGTGCACGACGCCCACAACAACGCCTACGCGTTCGGCATCCAGTCGGACAAGGGCTCGCCCGAGAGCAAGGGCAAGCCGCGCTTCATCTGGGAGCGGGTGCAGAACGGCAAGTTCACCTACGGGTACCTCGGTCCGGCGACGAACAAGAACACCCCGATCGGGATGCGCTGGTACCAGAACGACGTCGCGACGATGATCGTCAACCACAAGACGATCGGCACGCTCAAGCTCAACCTGGACGGTCGGCTGTTCTTCAACGCCGAGGCGAACGGCCGCCTCAACGGCGACGTCGTGCACTCCACTGTCCAGGACACCCGCATCACGGTGGGCAACGTCAAGGGCCGGACCGGTCTGAACGGCACGTGGAACACGAACTTCTCGTTCCACGGCATCAAGGCGACCCAGATCAACAAGCCGGCGGTCCAGGGAGCGACGTTCCGGATCAACGGTCGGGTCTCCGGGCTGCCGCGCGGCGGCAACTGGGACACCGACCAGGTGTCCGGCATCGGGATGATCGCGCAGAAGTGGTGACCGTCCGGCGCGTCTGACCAGGGTCACGCGGCGGCCCGAGTGAGCGGCCCGTCGTCATCCGACGGCTGGGGGTCGAATGCGGCTCCGTCCTGCTCGAGCATCCGCTCTGACGGCCCGACCGCGTCCGCGCCGTCCAGCCCGTGGTCGGTCCCGGCCTCGTTCTCGTGGTCGGGCCCGTCGCCGTGGTCGGCCTCGGCCCGGTGGTCGGTCTCCGCCTGAGGGTCCGCCCCGAGCTCGTGGCCGGCGTCCTGCCCGTGCTCGTGCCGTTGACCGTCGAGCGCCGGAGCAGCGACGAGGCCGCCGCCGTGCACCTCGCCGGTTCGGGGATCGACGCCCCGCACGCCGCCGTGCCCGGACGTGGTGTCGTTCACCTGCCGCGGCACCCGGACCCAGTTGCTGATGCCCCACGCCAGGTCGTGCCCGATGCCGTCGGCATCGATCTCGACCGACGTGCCGCCCCGGCCGTCGCGCTCCCAGGTGCGGATCCGGACGCGGCCGGACACGACGATGCGGTCGCCCTTCTTCAGGGACTTGAACACGTTCGACGCGAGGGAGCGGAACGCGGTGACGGTGTACCAGTTGGTCGCACCGTTGACCCAGGCCGCGCTGGCCCGGTCCCATCGACGTGACGGTGAGGCGAGGCGCAGGCTCGTGATGGCGATGCCGGTCTCGGTGACGAGGTGACGGGGTTCCGTGGCGACGATTCCGCAGACGGTGATGATGTCGTTCATGCGTCGATCGTCATCGAGCCCGGGGCTGCGGAAGCAGCCCCGGGCTCGATCTGTGGCGTGTGGACCCGACCAGGCGACCTGTGGAGGACGAGTCCCCCGGGCCTCCTGTCCGGCCCTGGACCGCTAGTGCGCTCGGAACTCGGGCCGCGCCGCGAGCGGGCCGAGCGCCGCGTGGACCGCGCCCTTCGCCGACTCGAGCGACGGGTAGAGCCCGCCGGTGCGTCCTCGTCCGTAGAGCTCGACCTGGAAGCCGTCCGCGGCACGGTGGATGCTGCCCACCGCACCTGCCGGACCGATCGCGACCCAGGTCCCGGTGTTGTTCGTCATCGTTCGACCACCTCCTCGTGGCCCCGACGCCCGAGGATCAGGACGCCAGGATGTACTGACTGTAGGCCCTGCGGACCTTGTTCACCTTGGGCAGCGCGACTGCGAGGCAGTAGCCCTGACCGGGGTTCTTCGCGAAGAAGTCCTGGTGGTACTCCTCCGCCGGGTAGAACGTCGAGGGCGGCTCGATCGTGGTGACGATCCCGCCGTCCCAGATGTCGGACGCGCGCTCGATCGCCTGCTCGAACAGTGCGCGCTGCGCGTCGTCGGCCGGGAACATCGCCGAGCGGTACTGCGTGCCGACGTCGGCACCCTGCCGGTTGAGCTGCCGCGGGTCGTGCAGCGTGAAGAACACGTCGAGGATGACCTCGGCCGGGATCACCGTCTCGTCGAAGGTGACCGCGACCGCCTCGGCGTGACCGGTCGAGCCCGTGCACACCAGCTCGTACGACGGGTTCTCCACCCGACCGCCGATGTAGCCGGACTCCACGTCCTGCACGCCCTGGAGCGTGCGGTACACGGCGTCGAGACACCAGAAACATCCACCTGCGAGCACGAACGTGGTCATGGCCACAACCTACCTCCCCGACATCCGCGCGGGGCCGGACCGGGGACATGCCCTTCACAGCACGCACCGCCCACCCTGCCGTCCACGATGCGTCAGCACGGCCCCGGCGTGTCGGTGGTGGCCCGTAACGTCGAGACCACACCGACCAGGAGGCCACGATGCAGACCACGACCGAACCCGCACTGCGGATCCGCACCGTCCCGCTCTCCCGGTCGCGCGGCGACTACCGCATCCTCGACGTCCGCGACGACCTGAGCCGCGTGACCCGCGCCAACGGCGAGATCGTCGGCTACGTCGACCGCATCGACGTCGCCGGTGACACCGCCTACCGCGCCCGTCGCTACGTCGCGACCGAGCGTCGGTTCGTCGAGCTGCCGAACGTGTGGTCCGCCGACGACGCCGTGGACTGCCTCCGCTGGTCATGATGTTCCAGATTGGAATCATCTCGGGTCGGATGCGCGGAACGCCGTTCGTCCTCCCCGGGGCCTGACCGTTTCGTGAGTATGGTGCGCGCATGGACTGGTGGAACGACCTGACCGACTGGACTTCGTCCGACGACGGATGGCGGGTGATCTCGGGTGCCGTGATCCCCTTCGTCGCCATCGTCGTCGCCGGCGTGATCGCGGCGCTCATCGGACGGGGTGCGACCAAACGGGTCGTGGCCCTGCAGGAGCGCGAGTCGAAGAACGCCGCCGTCGCGGCGATCATCTCCGCGGCGCGCAAGGCCGCTGCCTGGGGTTCGCTCGGGCACGACGAACGCGGCTACGCGGACCACCTGGCAGAGGATGCCGACATCCGGCTCCGGCTGCTCCCCGTGCAGGGTGCACCCCTCGCCGCCAACTGGGCACAGCACGAGATCGCCGACATCAAGAAGAACTCGTCGACCTTCAGCTTCCAGGCCGACCAGTCGCTCGCGGAGTTCCGCGACCGCCTGCTCGAGTGGCAGGCCCGTCCGGGCCGCGCACGCAAGCTCTTCAAGGCCGACCTCGAGCGCTGGAAGTTCGAGTCCCCCGACCCGGATGCCGACCTGATCAAGCGCCAGCAGGACTGGAACGCCGACCAGAACAGCACCGCCCGCCCGCAGACCCCGGCAGCGCCCGCTCAGGCCGCTCCCGTCGAGCGCCCGACGCCGACGACGACTTCCCTGCGTCCGGCACAGCGTCCAGGAGGCACGCCCGCCTCCGCGCCGTCGGCCCCGGCCAACGCCGGGCCGGCCCCCGCCGGTGGCGCCCCCGCTGCCGCAGCCGGGTCGGCGTCCGCTCCCGCTGCAGGACCCGGGTTCTCGGTGAACCGCGGTGGGTCGGACGCCAACGCCACCCGCTCCTACGGCGAGAACACCACCCGCGTCTACGGTGACGACGCCGCACCGCCCGTGCGCCCGGCGCTCGGCACACCCACGTCCCCCGCACGCTCCACCCCGAGCCGCGGCACCGACGACACCGAGGTGGTGGACCACGACGCCGTCACCAAGGCCTTCGGTGACACCGACCGGGTGACCCCGGCCCGCGGCACCGACCGTCCCGCGTCGTCCACCGTCGCGACGCCGGCGCCCACCTCGGCCGACGCCCACGTCAACCGGACGCCCACCAACGACGTCCCGACGACCCCGGGCGCACCGACGACCCCGGCGTCCGCTCCGGCTCCGAAGGTCGAGACGCCGGGCACGACGAACACGACGTCGATCCCGACCCGCATCACCCAGGCGCCGGCGGAGCCCACCGACGCGAGCGAGACGTCCGAGGCGACGCACACTCAGCCGATCAGCGCCTCCGAACTCCGCCGCCGCGCCGCGGACGACGACGAGTAACGGGCACGGACACCCAGCACGCAGCACGCCGCACCCAGCACGCAGCACCCCGCGTCCGACACCCCCACGAACGAGCAACGGGCCGCCATCCGATCGGATGGCGGCCCGTTCGCGTCGTGCCCCCGGCAGGAATCGAACCCGCGGCACGGTGGGTAGAAACCACCTGCTCTATCCACTGAGCTACGGAGGCGAGCGACGTCGATTCTAACCGGGACCCGCCGATCGAGCGGTTCCGGAACGGTTCGGCCGTCGTCTGCCCGCAGTTCGCCTCCGGGACACCCGCGCTTCGTACCGTCCGGGAGATGCACTCCTCTGCCACCGTCCTCGCCGTCGTCCCCGCACGCGCCGGCTCGAAGGGCATCCCGGGCAAGAACCTCCGGACGGTCGGAGGTCGGTCGCTCGTCCGTCGGGCCGTGGAGTCGGCACGCAGCGCAGCACTGATCGACGCCGTGGTCGTCACGACCGACGGTGACGCCATCGCCGCCGAGGCCCGCGCCGCCGGTGCCGACGTGGTCCGACGACCGGCCGACCTCGCGGGCGACCGGGCATCGTCGGAGTCCGCGCTGCTCCACGTGCTCGACGAGCTCGAGGCCGCCGGCGATGCGCTGCCCGAGGTCCTGGTGTTCCTGCAGGCGACCTCGCCGTTCATCGACCCGGACGACCTCGACACGGCGATCCGGCGCGTCGCGGAGGGGCACGCCGACGTCGTGTTCGCCGCAGCGCCGTCGCACGCGTTCCTGTGGCGGGTCGCCGACGACGGTTCCGCCGTCGCCGTGAACCACGACGCGGCCACCCGTCCGCGTCGCCAGGACCGCGCGGCCGAGTACCGCGAGACCGGCGCCTCGTACGTCATGCGGACCGACGGCTTCCGGCAGCACCGGCACCGCTTCCACGGCCGCGTCGAGCTCATCGCCGTCGACCCCGCCGGCGCGATCGACATCGACGACGAGACCGACCTGATCGCGGCCGACGCCACGGCCAAAATCACGGCCGCAACCGAAGAGCACGCCACGGCCGACGCCCGCGCAGCCGCCGTTCCGATCCACGCCCCGGACCACGACCCATCCCCGACGCGGGCAGCCCCCGCACTGAACGGAGCACCATGACCGTCACCATCGGCACGTCCACGATCGGCGCGGGCCACCCCGCGTACCTCATCGGCGAGATCGGCCTCAACCACAACGGTGACGTCGACATCGCCAAGCAGCTCATCGACGTCGCCGCCGACGCCGGACTGCAGGCCGTCAAGTTCCAGAAGCGCACGCCGGCGATCTCCACGCCCGAGCACATGAAGAACACGCCCCGCAGCACCCCGTGGGGCGAGATGACCTACCTGGAGTACCGTTACCGCGTCGAGTTCGACCGCGACCAGTACATCGAGATCGGCGACCACGCGACGCTGCGCGGCCTGGACTGGTTCGCCTCGCCCTGGGACGAGCCGTCGGTGGACTTCCTCGAGGACCTCAACGTCGTCGCGTACAAGATCGCCTCGGCGTCGGTGACCGACCTCGGGATGCTCGCGGCCGTCGCCGCCACCGGCAAGCCCGTCATCCTGTCGACGGGCATGTCGACGCTCGAGCAGATCGACGCCGCCGTCGACGTCCTCGGAACCGACCGCCTCGTGCTCATGCACGCCACGTCGACGTACCCGCTCCCCGCCGAGGAGGCGAACCTGCGCATGATCGACACCCTCGCGCACCGCTACTCGGGCGTGCCCGTCGGGTACTCCGGCCACGAGCCGGGCCTGCAGATCTCGATCGCCGCCGTCGCCCTCGGCGCCACCGCGGTCGAACGGCACATCACGCTCGACCGCACGATGTGGGGCTCGGACCACGCGGCCTCGCTCGAGCCGCACGGCCTGAAGACCCTGGCGCGGGACATCCGGATCATCGAGACCGCGCTCGGTGACGGGGTGAAGCGGATCTTCCCCGGCGAGCGGGCGCCGCTCGCCAAGCTGCGCCGCGTCGGCGCGTGAGCGGATGCAGTCCCCATCCGACCGCCGGCGAGCGGGCGCCGCTCGCGAAGCTGCGCCGCGTCGGCGCGTGAGCGGAGACCACGTGAGCAGAGACCACGTGAGCAGCGGGCACGTGAGCGGCCCGGTCGACGAGACCGGCGCCCTGGACGTGCCGGCTGACGGGGGTGCGTCGACAGTCGGACGGGAGGCGCGCCTCCCGTCCGGCCCGTCACCCCGCGGCCGACGTGTGGTCGCCCTGGTCGACACCGACTCGTTCGCCAAGTGGGGCGCCCACCTGCTCGCGGCGGCGCCGGCCGGCTGGGACCTCGACCTGCGGACCGTCGCGACGCCGCGTTCGGCCAGCGCGAAGCAGCTGCGCTCGGCGTTCCGCGGGCTCGACGCACGACTCGCGCACCTGCGGACGGATCCGCCGACGCCGAAGAACGTCGATGCCGTCGTCGAGGAGCTCCGCGTCGATCCGCCCGACGCCGTCCTCGTGTCCCTGATCGGCCCGGTCGCCGAACTCGTCATCGACGAGGTGCACCGCCGGATCCCGGACCGGCCGGTGCTGGTGTCCGGCCTGCCGGGCATCTCGTTCCCGGCGAAGTGGAAGGGCATCTTCTTCCGTGCGCGGGCCGACCTGTTCGTGCTGCACAGCCACCGCGAGGTGCGGGCGTACGAGGAGATGGCGATCGAGGGCGGTGTCGTGCCGCACTTCGCGCTCGCCACGCTGCCCTTCGCCCGGAGCGCGAGCGCCAGCGCCAGCACGGGCGCGACTGCCAGCGCCAGCACGGGCGCGCCCGATGCGCCCGGCGCACACGTCCGCGACGCCGTCGTCTTCGCCGCCCAGCCGAGCGTCCCGCTGGAGCGCGTCGACCGGGCCCTCGTCGTGGAGTGGCTCGTCGCGACCGCACGGCAGCACCCGGAGTGGCGCGTCGTGATCAAGACCCGCGCGGCCGCCGGCGAACACCAGACGCACCGCGAGGAACACCCCTACCCCGACCTCGTGCCGGCCGACGCACCGGCGAACCTGGTGGTCGAGAGCGGGCCGATGGCCGAACACCTCGACCGTGCGGTGGCCCTCGTGACGATCAGCTCCACGGCGGTGCTCGAAGCGGCCGCACGTGGTGTGCCCGCGCTGACGCTGACGGACTTCGGCATCGGCCGCCACCTCATCAACGAGGTGTTCGTGTCGAGCGGCCTCGAGGGCGACTCGGTCGACCTGGTGGACGGCCGGTTCGGCACGGTCCGACCGAGCTGGATGCAGGACAACTACTTCCACCCGGCCTCGGACGACGACTGGCAGCGCCGGCTCACCGAGCTCATGGCGCGGCGGGACGCCGGGACGCTCGTCGACCGGGAACCCGCACGCCGCAGCCGAGGCGGGGTGCTGCGCCGGGCCTGGGAGCGGAAGAACGCCCTGGGCGGAGCGGACCGCTCGGCGCTGGGCTGGCTCGCGCTCGTGATCGGGGCGCCGATCCGGACGACGAAGCGGCTGGCGCGGAAGGCGAGGGCGCTGGTCGACCCGCCGGAGCCGGTCGTGGTGGCGGCGCCGACGTCGCAGCGCGTGGCGGGCGGCGCGGGCGGTGAGCGCGTGGCGGCCGCCGGCAGCGCGGCGAACGCCGCGTCAGAGGGCCTTGGCGATCGCCAGCAGGAGCTGGTCGCGGGTGGGGACCCCGGGTGAACGGAAGACCTCGGCCCCGTCCTCCCGCCGCACGATGATCGTGGGCGTGGAACGGATGCCGAGGTCCTCTGCGTCATCGGGGTACGACGCCACGTCGCGTTCGGTCACGGCGAGCCCGGGGACGAGCGCCGACGCCTCGGCCGACACCCGGCGGGCGGCGGCGCACGGCGCACAGAAGGCGGACGTCCAGAGGTCGAGCTGCATGTGACCATGCAACGCGGCGGGGCGGGGTTCTACTCCCGGTCGAACTCGCCGCTGCGGTCGCCGCGGTCGGCGAGGTCGTCCACCGGGTCGGACTCCCCCGGCTCGTACGTGAACTCGACCGAGGTCTGGTCGAGGACCTGACGGGACTTGGTGGCGCGGTAGGTGAAGGCCGTCTGCAGGCCCTCGACGTCGGCGAACACCGTGACCTCGTCGTCCAGCGCGTCGCTCGTCGCGGTGCGGGTGTCGGTCGTGCCGTCGAAGGGTCCGCCGTGGAAGATCGCGGTGTACTCGTCGCCTTCGTGGATGGTGATGTCGCTCATGCGTCCCTTCTACCAGGCGGTGCCTGTTGCGGCCTGGTACGGCCTGTTGCGCAATGCATAGCATCGCTATATAGTTCAGCTATGGAAACAACGCGTGCGCAGACGATCGAGACGCTCCTCGTCTCCGTCAACCGCCTGATCCGCAGCGCCGCGCAGTCGACGGGCAACACCACGTCGGCCGCGGTCTGGCGCACGCTCGGCATCCTCGAGTCCGACGAGCCGCTCCGGCTCGGGGAACTCGCGGCGGCCTCGCGCGTGGCGCAGCCCACGATGACCCGGCTCGTCACGGGCATGCTCGCCGACGGCCTGGTCACGCGGAGCGTCGACCCCGACGACTCCCGCGGCCAGCTCATCGACATCACCGACGCGGGCCGCGCCCGGCTCACCGCCTGGCGCGCCACGCTCACCGACACGGTCGGCCCGTTGTTCGCCGACCTCACCGACGACGACTGGGACGTGCTGCACCACGCGTCCGTCCTGATCGCCCAGCGCACCACCACCAGAACGGAGACCACCGCGTGAACGCCCACGCACCGGCCGGCCAGTCCGGCTCCATCCTCAAGCAGTCCTCAGCGGTCTGGGCGATCGCCTTCGCCTGCGTCGTCGCCTTCATGGGCATCGGCCTCGTCGACCCGATCCTCCCCGCGATCGCTGGATCGCTCAAGGCGACCCCGGCGCAGACCGAACTGCTCTTCACGAGCTACCTGGCCGTCACCGGCGTCGCGATGTTCTTCACGAGCTGGGTCTCGAGCCGCATCGGCGCGAAGCGCACCCTGCTCATCGGTCTGGCGCTCATCGTCGTGTTCTCGGTCCTCGCCGCGACGTCGAACAGCGTGTGGAGCATCATCGACTTCCGTGCCGGCTGGGGCCTCGGCAACGCGCTCTTCATCTCCACCGCCCTGGCGACCATCGTCGGTGCAGCGTCGGGCGGGACCGCCTCGGCGATCATCCTGTACGAGGCAGCGCTCGGCCTCGGCATCGCCGTCGGCCCGCTCGTCGGCGGCCTGCTCGGGTCGGTGAGCTGGCGCGGCCCGTTCTTCGGTGTCACCACGCTGATGGCCGTCGCGTTCATCGCGATCGTGGCGCTCCTCAAGACCGGCAGCCTCGAGAAGCCCACGCCCACGAAGCTCTCGGCGCCGTTCCGCGCCCTCGGCCGTCCCGCGCTCGCCGCACTCGCCGCGACCGCGCTGTTCTACAACATCGGCTTCTTCGTCCTGCTCGCCTACACGCCGTTCCCGCTCGGCTTCGGTGCGCTCGGCATCGGCTTCACGTTCTTCGGCTGGGGGCTCGGTCTCGCGATCACCTCCGTCTGGGTCGCCCCGATGCTCACCGCCCGTCTCCGCAGGACGACGGTGCTGAAGATCGCGCTGCCCCTGCTGGCACTCGACCTCTTCGCCGCGGCCGTCGTCGTGGACTCGCAGGTCGGCCTCATCATCTGCGTCATCATCGGTGGACTCGTGCTCGGTGTGCTCAACACGGTGCTCACCGAGTGCGTCATGGAGGCCACGGACCTGCCCCGCTCGGTCGCCTCGAGCGCGTACTCGGCCGTCCGCTTCATCGGCGGCGCCATCGCCCCGCCCGTCGCGACCCTGCTCGCCGACGCGTACGCCCCCTCGGCCGCCTACGTCTTCGCCGGAGCGTCCGTCGCCGTCGCGTTCGTCGTGATCCTCTGCACCACGAAGGTCCTGCGCCGCGTGGACGACGGCGCCGAGCCGGAGCGAGTCGAGGCCGAGGCCATCGGCGCCGGCGAGATGTCCTAGCCGCACACCTCCCCCGCCCCGCCCCCCTCCTGCGCGAGCGGGCGAAACACCCGGGTGCCTCCAGACGCGGCCCGGGTATTTCGCCCGCTCGCGCTCTGCGCACTGGGCGCACGCACGTCCGCCCTCCGTCGTCCGCCCAGCTGGCCGCGAGCGGGCGGAATGCCTGGGTCCCCTGCAACGTGGCCCGGGTATTTCGCCCGCTCGCGCTCTGCGCACTGGGCGCGACCAACTTGGAGGCGCGGCACCAGTCCGACGGACCGCCACCGGGCCTCCAGGCAGTCACCACCACGGCCCCCTCCGCCTCCGCGAGCGGGCGAAACACCCGGGTACCTCCCGACGCGGCCCGGGCATTTCGCCCGCTCGCGATGGCGCGGAGCGGCCAGAGCGCAGCCGCTCCCCAGCGTCTCGCTGAGCGTCTCGCCGAGCGGGCGAAATACCCCGCCACCCCGCCGCGCAACCGCGGCATTTCGCCCGCTCGCGCTCTGCGCACTAGACGCGACCAGCCGGGAGGCCCGACACCCGCCCGACGGACCGCCGCCGGGCCTCCAGGCCGTCACCACCACCGCCCCACGCACCTCCGACACCGCCGCGCCCGCGAGCGGGCGAAACACCAGGGTGCCTCTCGACGCGGCCCGGGCATTTCGCCCGCTCGCGGGTTCGGGGACGCCAGCGCGCACCAGCCGCGGACGCAGCCGCGGACGCGACCGCGCACCGGCCGCGCACCACCTGCGCACGGGGCGCCCGCGGGCCGGGAATAGGATCGTGCACATGGCAACCGCGAATGACCGCCTCGTCTGGATCGACTGCGAGATGACCGGCCTCGACCTCGAGGTCGACGAACTCGTCGAGGTGGCCGTGGTCATCACCGACTTCGACCTCGAGCCCGTGCACCCCGGATTCGACATCGTGATCAAGCCGGACCAGTCCGCGCTCGACAACATGAACGAGTTCGTGACGAACATGCACGTCACGTCGGGGCTCATCGAGGAGATCCCGAACGGCGTCAGCCTGGCGGACGCCGAGTACCAGGTGCTCGAGTACATCCTCGAGCACGTCCCGGCCGAGGGCACCGCTCCCCTGGCCGGCAACACCATCGGCACCGACCGTGCGTTCCTGTCCAAGTACATGCCCCGCGTCGACGGCCACCTGCACTACCGCAGCGTCGACGTGTCGAGCATTAAGGAGCTCTGCCGCCGCTGGTTCCCGCGCGTGTACTTCAACTCGCCGGAGAAGCACGGCGGGCACCGGGCCCTCGCGGACATCCTCGAGTCGATCCGCGAGCTCGAGTACTACCGCCGCGCGGGCTTCGTCGCCGAGCCGGGGCCCACCACCGACGAGGTGCGTGCCGTCCAGGCCGAGGTCGTCGAGAAGTGGGAACCGCGCCTGGCCCAGCCCGCAGCCGAGTGACGACACGGGTGGTCGGCACCGCCCGCAGCATGTACTACTATTGAGTGGTCGCGCCGGTCCGCCGGTGTGTGCATGGTGGATATAGCTCAGTTGGTAGAGCGCCTGGTTGTGGTCTAGGAGGTCGCGGGTTCGAGACCCGTTATTCACCCCAGTCGAGGGAGAGCCCCAGTTGCATGTGACGCAACCGGGGCTCTCCCTCTGTGTTTGTCTGGGCGCCTCCGGCGCCGTGCGGCTTCGCCGCGAGTGGTCAGGGCGGTGTGGGACGATCCCTGCGTGATGGAGATGTCCGCCGACGACTTCGAGCAGCTCGTGACCGACGAACTCGACCTGCTCCCCGACGAGATGGTCGACGGGCTCGACAACGTGGTGTTCGTCGTCGAGGACGAACCGGAGAACGGCGAAGAGCTCTTCGGCGTGTACGACGGCATCGCGGCGACCGAGCGCGGGCAGTACGGCTTCGGTGAGCTACCCGATCGGATCGTCGTCTTCCGCAAGCAGCACCTGGCCGAGTGCGACACCGTCGAGGAGCTCAAGGACGAGGTGCACACCACCCTCGTGCACGAGATCGGGCACTTCTACGGCATCGACGACGAGCGGCTGCACGAGCTCGGCTGGGCGTAGGCGCCCACCCGGCGCACCCGGCGCCCGGCACCCGGCGCCCGGCACCCGGCGCCCGGCACCCGGCACCCGGCGCCCGAGTTTCGGGCTCAGCGACACTCCTCGGGCGCACGAGCGCGAGAACTGTCGCTCACCGCGAGAGGTCGCGCCGCGCCCGCGCCGCGCCCGCGCCGCGCCCGGCAGCGCCCCCTCAGAACCGCGTCGGCCCCACCTCGTGGTACCTCTCCCACGCGTCCACCGGCCCCCGCCCGTGCAGCGCGTACTCCCCCACGAGCCGCTCCTTGTAGACGGCCGGGTTGTGCGACGCCACGACACGGGCGTTCCGCCAGTGCCGGTCCAGCGCACGCGTCCGGTCGGCAGCGGACGCCCCACCGACCTCGAACAGCTCGGAGCACGACCGCAGCACCCGCGGCCCGATCTCGACCTGCGCCTGGTAGACCGCGTTCTCGGCGGCGTCCAGCAGTACGCGGTCGACCCCGACCCCGGGCTCGTTCGTCGCGACGACCTGGTCGAGCAGCCCCGCGGCAGCGACGACGAGCGAACGGGCGGTGAACGCCCCGGCGGACAACCGACCGAGGACCGCCAGCACCTGCGGATCCTCCCCTGGCGTCGCCGCGTTCGCGTGGATGTACGTCCGGGTCCGCGGCCGCACGAAGGCGACCGCATCGTCGGACACCGCCTGTCCGATACCGGCCAGCACGGCCAACAGGTACAGCTGGAAGAAGGCCTGGATGTGCGAGAGCGGCGCGTCCTTGTACGCCGACACCACGGCGGGGTCGACCGGCACGTCCTCGAAGACCGTGGTGCCGGACGCAGTCAGCCGCTGGCCGAACCCGTCCCAGTCGTCGACGCTCGTCACGCCCGGCGCGTCGACCGGCACGGCGAACGTCACGCGGTCGCCCGAGCGGTCCGCGGCCAGGTAGATCCAGTCGGCGTAGAGCGTGCCGGTCGAGTAGAACTTCCGCCCGTCGAGACGGAGGGAATCGCCAACAGGCGTCACCGTCGTCGAGATGTCGGCGAGGGTCGTGCCGGTCCGCTCCGAGGTCGCGTTCCCCACGATCGCCCCGTCGACGATGCGCTGGAGCCACTCGTCCCGTCCGGCCGACGATCGCCGCAGCAACACGAGTTCGGTGTACCCGAAGTGCCCTCGCCACAGGTGCGCGATGTTCGAGTCCGCGGCCGCCAGGTCCGCCACCAAGTGCACGAGTTCGACCAGGGTCACGCCGAACCCGCCGCGGTCCTCGGGCACGCGCAGCCGGCCGAACCCGGCGTCGGCGAGTGCGCGGACCTCGGCGTGCGGCAACGGTCGGTCGCCGGGGGTGCCGGAGGCGAGCTCACGCTCGACCGCGCCCTCGCGGATGGTCGCGAACACGGGTGCGAAGCGTTCGCGCAGGGTCGCCAGACGATCGGCCGGGAGGCCCGTCACCCGTCCGTCGGTCGTCGTCGCGTCCGTCATGCGGTCACCTCCACGGCACGTGCCGCCGCCGACACACCGCTCGCGCCGCCCGTGAACGCGCCGCGCCACTGCCGGGCGGGGTGCGAGTCCGGCAGCTGTGCGTGCCCGAAGAGCTTCTCGCGCAGGGTGCCCTCGCGGTACTCGGACTGCATCAGCCCACGCTCCTGCAGGGTGGGCGCGATGTGGTCGACGAACTCCTCGTACGAGCCGGGCAGGGTCCAGTTGATGACGTTCACCCCGTCGACGCCGACGCGCTGCCAGTCCGCGAGTTCGTCGGCGATCTGGTCGGGCGTGCCGACGACCCGGGCACGGAGCTTGGCGGACAGGCGGGCGAGGTCGGCGATCGTGGGTTCGCGGTCGCCGGCGGCCTCGCGGAGCCACTGCAGGTGCGACTGCCCGGCGTGGGTGCGGACCTCGGACAGCGGGGTGTCCGGGTCGAGGGCCTCGCCGGTGTCCGGGTCGAAGCCGAGGTTCGAGTGCACCAGGAAGCCGTCGGCCGCCAGGTACTCGTCGATCTCCGCTTCCTTCGCCTTCGCCTCGGCCTCGGTGGACCCGGTGACGAAGGTCAGCCCGAGGAAGAACGCGATGTCGTCACGATCCCGGCCAGCTGCGACCGCCAGGTCGCGGGTCTCGCGGATGAGCTGCTCGGTGGCGTCCCGGTTCGAGGTCAGGATGAACTGGGCCTCGGCGTTCCGTGCCGCGAAGGCCCGACCGGCGGGCGAGGAGCCGGCCTGGAACAGCACCGGCGTCCGCTGCGGGCTCGGCGCGCTCAGGTGCGGCCCCTGCACGTCGTAGCGCTTCCCGTGGTGGTCGATGCGGTGCACCTTGTCGGGGTCGGCGTAGCCGCGCACCGGGTCCTTCAGGACAGCGCCGTCCTCCCACGAGCCCTCCCAGAGCTTCGCGCAGACCTCGAGGTACTCCTCGGCCCAGACGTAGCGCTCGTCGTGCTCCTCGAGCCGGTCGGCACCGAAGTTCCGGGCGGCGCTGTCGAGGGCGCTCGTGACGACGTTCCAGCCGATCCGGCCCCGGGTGATGTGGTCGAGCGTGGAGACCTTGCGGGCGAAGTCGAACGGGTGCGACTGGATGACGCTCGACGTGAACGCCAGGCCGAGGTGCTCGGTCGACACGGCGAGCGCGGAGAGCAGCACCGAGGGGTCGTTCGAGGGGATCTGCAGCCCCTCGCGCAGGTTCGTCGAGTAGTCGCCGCGTCCCGGTCCGTAGGTCCCGACGACGTCGGCGAAGAACATCGCGTCGAACTTGCCGCGCTCGAGGGTCTTCGCCAGGTCGGTCCAGAGCGTGACGTCGTCGAAGTCGGCCTGGCGGGCGTCCGGGTGCCGCCAGAGGCCGTGCTGGATGTGCGACGTCGTGTTCATGACGAAGGCCGCGAAGCGCAGCGGTCGGTTCGGTGCATCGCTCATGCACCCCATGTTCCCCGTGGTGCCGTCACGAGGGGCAGTGAGGTGACACCGCGTTACGCGGCTGGTTCCACCGGACGTCGGAGCCGACCATGCTGCTGAGGCATGCCGACCCCGACCACTGCTGCCGCGCCTCCCGTCCGCCGTGCCGAACCGACGACGGGCGCGACCCGCCGTCGCGTCGCTCTCGCCTCGTTCGTGGGCACGACGGTTGAGTACTACGACTTCTACCTGTACGCGACGGCGTCCGCCCTGGTGTTCGCGCCCACGTTCTTCCCGTCGGTGACGCCGGCGATCGGCGTGATCGCGTCGTTCGCGACCTACGGGGTCGGCTTCGTCGCGCGGCCGCTCGGCGGGGTGATCGCCGGACACCTGGGCGACCGCATCGGACGGAAGAAGCTCCTCGTCGCGTCCCTGGTGCTGATGGGCATCGCGTCGACCCTGATCGGGGTCGTGCCGTCGGCGGCGACCATCGGCGTCGGTGCCGTCGTTGCGCTGGTGTTCCTGCGGCTGCTGCAGGGCGTCGCCGCCGGCGCCGAGTGGGGCGGGTCCGCGCTGCTGTCCGTCGAGCACGCACCCGAACGGCACCGCGGGCTGTTCGGGGCGTTCACGCAGATGGGGTCGGCGGGCGGGATGCTGCTCGCGACCGGCGTGTTCACCCTGGTGCGGTCCCTGCTCGGCAACGAGGTGTTCCTGGCCTGGGGGTGGCGGCTGCCGTTCCTGTTCTCCGCGGTGATCGTGGCCGTCGGCCTGGTGATCCGGCTCGGTGTGCAGGACGCTCCGGTGTTCCAGGAGTTGCGGGCCTCCGGCGGGGTCGAGCGGTTCCCGGTCTGGCAGGCGATCCGGCACCACCCGCGCGCGATCCTGGTGACCGCCGGGCTGCGCCTGGTGCAGCCCGCGCTGTACTCGATCCTGACGACGTACTCGCTGACCTACCTCGCAGCCGCACGGGGGCCGGCGGGCTCGGACGCCGGGCTGCAGGCGGTGCTCGTCATCTCGGCGGTGTCGCTCGTGTCGACGCCGTTCTGGGGGTGGCTGTCCGACCGGGTGGGACGCCGCGTGCTCACGATCTGGTCGGCCGTCGGCATCGCCGTGCTCATCTGGCCGTTCTTCGCGTTCCTCGACGCCGGGCCGCTCGTGCTGCTGCCGCTCGTGGCGCTGATCGGGATGTGCGTCTTCCACGACAGCATCTACGGGCCGCAGGCAGCCTGGTTCGCGGAGCAGTTCCCGACCGGTCGGCGGTACTCGGGGATGTCGCTCGGGTACCAGATCGGGTCGATCTTCTCGGTGGGGCTGACGCCGCTGCTCGCCGCGGTGTTCGTGGAGCTCGGTGGGGGCTCGCCGTGGATCCTGTGCGGGTACCTCGGGGTGTACGCGGTGCTGACCATCGTGGCGGCGGTGTTCGCGGTGGACCCGGTCGCGCGGGCGCGGGGCGGCGTGCGGGACGGTGCTGCTGCGCGGGGCGGCGCGCGGGGCCGAGTCTCGCGGTGAGCGACAGTTCTCGCGCTCGGACGTCCGTGAACTGTCGCGCAGCCCGAGACTCGGCGCGGCCAGCTGGCCGCGCCGGCCGGTCCGCTACGTCCGGAGCACCACGTCGGCCAGGGACGCCGGGTCCTCGGCGGCGATGAAGTCCTGCTCCTGCGCCGCCCACCGGTCCCACTCGCGCGCGAAGGTGTCGCCGTCGCGGCCGATCGCCCGGTCCCAGCGGACTGCGTCGTCGGCCTCGAGCCACACTGCCAACGAGGCCAGCGGCACCGACGCCCGGGACACCGCCCCGCAGCCCTCGATCACGATCGGCAGGTCGGGGTCGACCGCGGTCCACTCCGCCGGGCCGTCGGCCACCCAGTCCCAACGGCGGTACCCGCCGGGAGGCCCGAGCACGTCGCGGGCCACGGCGTCGGCCGCCGCGCGGAGTCCGTCCCACCCCGGGTAGACGTCGTCGAGGTGCACGACCTGCGCCCCCAGCAGCTGCGCGAGCTGGTCGCCGAGAGTCGTCTTGCCGGTGCCGGAACGGCCGTCGACCAGGACCACGAGGCGCCCGCCCGACGCTGCCGCGGCGCCTGCAGCAGCTGCGGCGACACCTGCGGCGAGACCGTCGCCGCCCGACGGGTCCGACGGGTCCGCCGGGTCCACCGGGTCCACCTGGTCCGCCGGGGCCACCGGGCCCGCCGACTCACGCACGCCAGGTCCCCGCTGCCACGGCGACCGCGATCGACGCGACACCGATCCCGACGAGCACCGCCACCATCGCCCACTCCGGCCACGCGAACCGGGCGACCCGCGCCCACGTGCGTCGCCCGGGAGCCCCGAACCCGCGCGACTCCATCGCCACCGCCAACGTCGTCGCCCGTCGCAACGCCAGGACCAGCAGCGCGAACGCCATCGACGCCCCGCGCCGCAGCCGTCCGGTGTCGGCAAGGCCCCGCGCGCGCCGCGCCATCGCGAGCTGCCGCCAGTCGTCCACCAGCAGCGTCATCATCCGGATGGCCGCGAGGGCCCCGAGCACGAACCGCGCCGGCAACCGCAGCACCTGCGCGAGCCCGTCGGCCAGGTCGGTCGGGTCGACGCGGATGAACAACGCGACCGCGGGCAGCCCCACCGCGAGCACGCGGAGCGCCGTCGCCAACGCGAGCGTGAGCGACCCGTCGGTGACGTGGGCGAACCCGAAGTCGAACCACTCCCGTCCGGAGGGCCGCCCGTACAGCGCGATGCTCACCGCCGTGAGCGGCACGGCCACCAGGACCGGTGACACCCGCAGCAGCAGGGTCTGCCCCGGCAGCCGCAGGAGGGGCAGCAGCGCGAGCTCGACCGCGAGGGCGACGGATGCGGACACGACGTCCAGGCTCAGCACGAGGCACACGCCGAGCGCGAGGACGCCGATGAGCGAGGCCACCGGTTGGACGGCGGCTCGGTCGGTTCGGCCTGGAGGCGCGGCTCGGCCCGCCGTCGTCGGCACCGTCTCCGGGGTGGTCGCCGTCGCACCCCCCTGGTCGCGTTCCACGCGCCCTTGGTCGCGGTCCACGCGCCGGGCGCCGTCCGCCGCGAGCACGACCTCGTCGGCGTCGAGCGCCCGGATCAGGTCGCGGTCGTGCGTGACGGCGACGACGGTGGTGCCGTCGTCGGCGAGTGCTCCGAGGTGCCGGACGACGGCGTCCCACGTGGACCGGTCCTGCCCGGAGGTCGGTTCGTCGAGCACGACGACCGGCGGCCGCGCGGCGACGACCGCGGCGATGGCGAGCCGTCGCTGCTCGCCGCCGGACAGCGTGAACGGGTTGGCCTCGGCGAGGTGGGCGAGGCCGAACTCGCCGAGGAGCACGTCCGCCCGACCCGCGGCGTCCGGAGCACCGATCGCGCGGGGGCCGGCCTCGACCTCCTCGCGGACGGAGCCGGCGACGAACTGGTGCTCGGGGTCCTGGAAGACGGTACCGATGCGGGCGGCGAGTTCGCGGCTCGACCACGTGTGCGGCGCCGCGTCGAGGCCTGCGGCGAGGTCCGTCGTGGCCGCGAGCTCCCCCGCGACCGGAGGCAGGAGCCCCGCGAGCGTGAGGCCGAGCGTCGACTTGCCGATCCCGTTCGGCCCCGTGATCGCCATGACCTGTCCGGCTCGGAGTTCGAGGTCGATCCCGCTGCCCACTCGCTGTCGCTTGGCCCGGCCGGTCCCGAGGTCCCGCGCCTCGAGCAGCGCGCCCGCTCCCGCGCCCGCCCCCTCGCCGCCGCCCGAGCCCGCCCCCGCGCCCAGCGGGCGAAATGCCGCGGTCCCCTCGGCCGCCGACTCGGGCATTTCGCCCGTTCGCGCAGCCGCACGGAACTCGTCGCCCGCCACCTCTCCGGCCGATTCGCCGAGCGGGCGAAATGCCGCGGTCCCCTCGGCAGCCGACCCGGGCATTTCGCCCGTTCGCGCAGCCGCACGAATCCGCCCGCGGGCCGCGCCACGCTCCGGCTCGGCGCCGGGCACCCACACCCCGGCCGCGGTGAGCGCGGCGCCGTGGCGGGCGAGCACCTCGGCAGGCGCGCCGTCCGCGACGACCCCGCCGCCGGGCTCGAGCAGCACGAGGCGGTCGACCAGGTCGAGCCAGGTGCCGATCCGGTGCTCCACCACGAGCAGGGTCGCCCCCGTCTCGTCGAGCAGTGCGCGGACGGCGTCGTGCACCTGGGCCACGCCGGCCGGGTCGAGGTTCGCGCAGGGTTCGTCGAGCACGAGGGCTCCCGGCCGCATCGCGAGCACCCCGGCGAGCGCCAGTCGTTGCCGCTGGCCGCCGGAGAGCATCGCGGTCGAACGGTCGAGGGGCAGGTCGAGCCCGACGACCGCGAGCGCCGACCGCACCCGTGCCCAGGTCTCGTCGCGCGGGACGCCGAGGTTCTCGCACCCGAAGGCCACGTCGTCGCCGATCCGCGACATCACGGTGTGCGCCTCGGGGTCCTGCATGACGAGGCCGACACGCCCGCGGACCGCGCGGGGGTCGGCACCGTCGACCAGGACCGAGCCCTGCACGGAAGCAGCGGTGTCGTCGGTGGGGTCGGGTTCGTCGGGCAGCACGGCGGCCACTGCCCGGAGCAGCGTCGACTTGCCGGAGCCGGACGGCCCGACGATCGCGACCCGCTCCCCGGCCTCGACGGTCAGGTCGACGCCGCGGACGGCCCACTCGGCACGTTCGGGGTAACGCCACCCCCAGTCGCGGAACGCGATGCGCGCGGCGCGCACGCCGACGACGTCCGGGGACGTCGACGACGGAGCGGACACCGTCACACCAGTTCGCGCGGCCGACGCCGGCTGTGCTCCCGGCCCGCCGCGAACGACGAGAGCACGCCGGTGCGTGCGAGCGCCCGGACGACCAGCCATGAGCCGGCGCCCGCGATGACGGCACCGGACACGATCGCGCACACGACGTAGACGACCTTGAACGCGGCGTCGAGACCCGGGTACCACAGCACGGTGTCGTTGATGCCGAGCGCGAGGCCGGCTGCGGCGCCCGCCAGGACGACGACCGGCAGCCGGTACACGCGGTACAGGAAGAGTGCGAGGACGATCTCGGCGCCGAGACCCTGGACGAGTCCGGCCTCGAGCGTCAGCCACCCCCACTGCGTGCCGAACAGTGCCTCGACGGACGCGGCGACCATCTCGCCGTAGAGCGCGGCACCGGGTTTGCGGACGACGATCGCGACGAGCGGGCCGGCGAGCAGCCAGACTCCGCCGAACAGGGCCTTCGTGCCCGGGAGGACGAGGTCCATGACGGCGCTGATGGGTTCGTAGCCGAACTCCCACAGCCGGAAGACGACGCCGAGTGCCACCGCGAGCACGCTCGCGACGACGATGTCGACGACCCGCCAGCGCAGCGATCGCCGCGGGGCGGTGTGGACGGTTGATGACGTGCCAGAAGACATGGTGCTGGACTCCTCCCTGCGCCGGCATGATCCGGATCAGGTTCGACGGTCGGAGCGCCACTCGCTCCCTCTCAGCCCGGCGGTCCCGGACTCCCGTGTGTGTCCCAGCAGTCTAGACGTGGTCGCGACCACGTGACGGGTCGCGACCACACAGCGGACGGGAGGCCCGTGGCGGGTCCGCCACGGGCCTCC